>DQIA01000112.1:56501-56715 GCA_003525905.1 Clostridiales bacterium | reverse complement strand
TGCGCACGGCGGGTTTTGTTGCATTTTCGGGAAGAAAACCCGTATTCTGCGGTTGAAAAGTCCGGTTCCCGGTGGTACAATAAGAAAAAGAGGGCTGCTGTGAGGCGGCTTTTTGAAGCAGGGGAGGTTAGGCAATACTAACTTACTCCAACAGCATAGAAAGGGGAATGCCCATGCAAACAAAGGAAACGATCACGCTCTCCGGCGTGCCGGA
>DQIA01000112.1:24659-56449 GCA_003525905.1 Clostridiales bacterium | reverse complement strand
ATCACGCTCTCCGGCGTGCCGGAGACGATGTTGCAGACGGTCTATGCCCGCGCCAAGGAGAGCAGCGGGCGCGGTGCGATCCGCGACCGCAAGGCCGAGGAGACCATCGGCGGCCTGCAATATGATTTCTCCCTGGCGGACCGGGACAAAGCCATGCACAGCGGCGTCATTGCCCGCACCATCGTGCTGGACCGGCTGACCGGCGCGTGGCTGCAGGAGCATCCGGGCGGTACGGTCGTCAACGTCGCCTGCGGGCTGGACACGCGGTGCTACCGGATGGAGGGCTATGGCCGCTGGTATAACCTTGACCTGCCGGAGACCATTGCCGTCCGGCAGAGGCTTTTGACGGAAAATGGTGCGATCTCGCAGATCGCCATGTCCGCCATGGACGACTGGGGCGGGTGCATCGCTGAGCAGGATACCCCGGCACTGGTCATCATCGAGGGCCTGACGATGTATCTGACGGAGACAGACGTGCAGCGCATATTTTCCGTGATCGCCGGGCGCTTCCGCAGCGCGACGGTGCTGGCCGAGACGATGAATCCCATGGTCGTCAAACGCTTCCGGGAAAAGTCGATCGAGGGCAGCCACGCAAAATTTACCTGGGGCGTGAAGAACGGCGCGGCGCTGGCCGCCCTGCTGCCGGATTTCCGCCTGCGGGAGGAGCACAGCCTGACGGAGGGCATGGCGGAGTTTGTGCCCGTTTATAAGCTGCTGGGCAAAATACCGGCCATCCGCAATATTTCCAACAAGATCATCGTTCTGGAGAGGAAGTGAGGTAGCATGTCTTTCTTTGATAATACCCGCAAGCCGGACGGCCTGGGCGGAAAGCTCATGGTCTCCCTGATGAATGTTGGCCATCGTTCCCTGGCGCACTGGGGCATGCGGTTCCTGCCGCTTTCGCCGGATGCCCGTGTGCTGGACTGCGGCTGCGGCGGCGGAGCGAATCTGAAAAAGCTCCTGAAGCGGTGCCCGCAGGGTATCGTCAAGGGCATAGACTATTCTGCCGTCAGCGTCGAAAAGTCGCGCAAGCTCAATGATGCCGCCATCCGTGAGGGACGCTGCGTGGTCTGGCAGGGCAGTGTGGCTGAGATGATCTTTGCGGCCTCGTGGTTCGACGCTGTCACGGCGTTTGAGACCGTTTATTTCTGGCCTGATCTGCCGCAGTGCTTCCGCGAGGTCTTCCGTGTGCTGAAGCCGGGCGGGGTATTTTTCCTCTGCAACGAATCCAGCGGCGACACGGACAAGGACGAGAAATGGACCGAGCGGATCGCGGGCATGACGATCTACCGCGATGTGCAGCTGCAGGCTGCGCTGGAGCAGGCGGGCTTCCATGACATCGAGATCCATAAGAACGAAAAGGGCTGGCTGTGCATGCTGGCCCGGAAATAGCTGTGCGCCGTCCCCCAAATGGAGCATGCGGAGCCTGTGATGCCGGAATTATACCGGCGAGGCGTTTTTCACGGACGAGAAACCAGACTGAGGGAGGGACGGATATGTCTAAAAAGGCAACGGAATTCCAGAAAAAAGAAATGAGCAAAATGTACCGCGGCAAGGAGATCTTCAAGCCGCTGAACACCGGCTGGGTCGACGAGCACGTCGCCTGTGTGCGAGAGTGGGTGGCAAATATCTTCTTCTACCGCAAGGGCGACACGACCATCATGATCGACGCCGGGTATAACTACGGCCGGCTCGAGGAAAAGATGGGATGGCTCGGCATAGACCCGAGTTCTATCCGGCATATCCTCATCACGCATCAGGACACGGATCACGTCGGCGCGGTCGAAGCGGACAGCCTCGGCCTGTTCCGGAAGGCGAAGCTGTATGTCGGCGAGACCGAGAACCGCTATCTGACGGGCGAGGTGCGCCGCAAGGTGATCTATCATCTCTACAAGCTGCCGCAGGTCACCATCCGCAATGAGAAGGTCCTGCTGCACGACGGCGAGGCCTTTGAGATCGACGGCATCCGCATCGAGTGCTTCCTCGTTCCCGGCCACACCTGGGGCCACATGGTCTATCTCATCGACGGGAAGTATCTGTTTACGGGCGATACGATCTGGCTCGGAGCGGACGGCGGCTACAGCTTCATCTCCGCGCTGGCGGAGGATAACCGGCTGGCGGTGCGTTCGCTGGCAGAGCTGGAGGCAAAGCTCGAAGCGCGGAAGCTGCACCCGATGTTCCTCACCGGCCACACCGGCTGGACGGACAACTTCACCTTTGCCTTTGCGCATAAGGACAAGCTCTGCTCACCGTTCAAAAAGAGAGTGCACGACCCTTCCGCGCCCTATGATGCCTACGATGAGTCGGACGACACGGAGGAGCGGTCAAAGAGCGGCTATCTGAAGGGGGTCGGGCGATGAAGGACAACGAGCTGCAATTTGAGCGGAGCTGCCATGTGCTGTACTCCGGTCCCTGCAAAAAAGAAATTCGCGCACGGATCGCGCAGCACTATCCGGAGGCGGAGCGCGAGGCGGTCTGGGAGCGGGTCCAGCGGCAATATGTTGATTTTCTCTCCGACTGGCGCACCGACCTCGGCGGGAAGAAGAACTTCCACAACGGCAGCGGCGGCACCTATGACTGCATCGCCATCCTGAGCTATTATGTCGCGTGCAGGGACGTCACGTCCTTTCGCGAGATCGAGGAGATGGAGGAGGCTCTGGTCCTGCCTGCTTTCCGCAAGCTGAAATTCGTGGACTGCAACAAGCCGTTTTTCAAAAGACTGATGCATCGCGCCTTCTTAACGGCAAAGGGGCGCTGCGACAAATGGCACGATTACGAAATGACGGTCGCGCCCTACGAGAAGGACAAGCCGATCTATTATGAATTTACGGCCTGCCCTGCGGCGGAATTTGCCATCCGCAACGGGCTGACGGATATCATGCCCGCCCTGTGCAACGTGGATTATGCGGCCATGGAGCTGATCGGCGCGAAGCTGGTGCGGACGACGACTTGCGCAAACGGCTGTAAATGCGACTATACCATCTGCGGCAGCCGGGACCCATATCTGAAGGACCATCCCGAATACCGCGACGAGGCCGGATACCGCCGGAATCGGTAGATGCATTTTGCGTTCGGCAGCGCTGAGGATCATGAAGTGAGGGCAATCTATGAACTACAAAATTGAGAAAAATACCGTACAGGAGACCCTGATCATCCCGCTCTATGCGCGGAAAATGTGCACGGAGCTGTATCCGAATCTTTACCGGGACGAGACGGCCGTCCGCCTGTTCGGGGAGATCGACTATGATTTTTCTGCGCTGGAGAAAAAGTCCCGGAGCCTGATGCAGCGCTTCGGTTTTCTGGAGGTCGCCATGCGCCAGAACGATCTGGCCTTTGAGGTGCGGGACTATCTGCGCGCGCACCCGAATGCGGCCGTTGTGAACCTCGGCTGCGGGCTGGATGCGACCGGCCGCAGCTGCGACAACGGCAGCTGTAAGCTTTACAATCTGGATTTCCCGGATGTCATCCGTGTGCGCGATGAGCTGCTGCCCGCCGGGCCGCGGGAGGAGAACATCCCGTGCGACCTGAACGACACGGCGTGGTTCGACCGCATCGACGCCTCCGGCGGGGTCGTGTTCTTCGCAGCGGGCGTGTTCTATTATTTCCTGAGGGAGCAGGTCCGGGCGCTCGTGCAGCGCATGGCGGCGGCCTTCCCCGGCGGCGTGCTGGTTTTTGACGCGGCCAATGAAAAGGCCGTCCGGCTGATGCTGAAAACATGGATCCGGGATGCGAAGATCAAGGACGTCGGCGCGTATTTTGCCGTTGCGGATGCCAAAGCCGAGCTTAGCCCGTGGGACAGCCGCCTGCAGATCTCCAGCCGGGGCTATATGCTGGGCTACCACGATCTGAAGGACCCGTCCGTCAGCGGCTTTTTCCGCTTCCTTGCGCGGGTCGGCGACCGCAGCATGAACATGCAGATCGTCAGGATCGGCTTTGGAGGCGAAATATGAAATACATCGGGATGCCCCTGGGAATGTGGGCGCTGTTTGCAGGGTCGTTCCGCAGACAGCTGACGGTCGTGTTCGGCTATGACGCCGCGGCGGCAAAGGAGATCATGAAAAGGGCGAAGCCGCAGTACCGGAAGCTCATTGCGAAGCTGCCCGCGTTTGAAAAGGCCGACCGGTTTCAGATGAACATCGTCAACTGCGCCATGCTCGGCGCGTTCATCTGCTCCATGCCGGAGCGTCCGGATGTGGAGCGCCTGACGGTCTATTATGCCGACGCGATGACGACAAAGCCGATGAAGTGGTTTTGCCGCAAGAGCGGAAAAAAGAAATTCACGGAAAAGGACATCGCGGGGATGCAGGCCACAGCCGCGCTGAAGGCGGCGGACCGCAACCCGTATTCTTGGAACATGGAATACTATGCCTACCCCGACGGCAGCGGCTATGAGGCACGCTTTACGCAGTGCGGCATCTGCACGCTGATGAAGGAGCTGGGGCTTTATGACCTGACGCCGGCCCTCTGCCACCTGGACTACACCATGGCCGAGGCGGGTGAAACGGCGGATTTCGTGCGAGAGTATACGCTCGCCTCCGGCGGGCCGTACTGCGACTGCGGCTACAGGAGGAAAACCAGATGAGTCATTTTCATTCGATCGGAATATTGGAAAAGCTCGATGTGCCGCGGATCCGGAAGCTGCTGACGATCGGGCTGCTTGCGTCCCTGCTGCATCTTGCGGGGGATCTGATCCTTGGCTGAGGCACGGAGCAGGAATCGCTGACGGGAATTCCGCGGATGCTCTCTGCCTACACCGGCACGTCCGACGGCGGCATGGTGGCGCAGGTCTATGTGCAGAAATATCCCGGTGAGACCGGGGGACTCGTGCTGATCTCCACCGGCGGGCTGGACGCGAATACCATCAAGAGCCTGAAAAGGCAATACTTCTTTGCGCCGCTGGCACTGTGGTACCTGAAGCACTGCAGCTATGAAAAGCTGAAGCCGAAGCTCATCCGGCTCGGCATGAGCCATCTTCGCGGCGAAGGTCCCGAGGAGGCCGCCTATGCGCAGGATATGTTCGAGACGATCTTCCGGGGCTACAGGCAGGAGAAGGACGACTACTTTTCCGAAAAAATGCAGCGGGACCTCATCCGCCTGATGCACGAGCCGCGCATCGCCTATGTCTCCGGCGGCCATCTGACCACGGTCCTGCAGGCAGAAAAATTCATCGAAACGATCCGGGCGTTCCTGCCGTCACTGGGGAGTAACGCAGACAGGAGGGAATGGCAGTGATCGACATCATCTACCACGACGGCGCTTCGGCGGCGCCGGATCAGGCCGCGCAGAGCGGCGGCTTTGCGCAGGCGGACGGAAACGGCGAGATCCACTGCTATTCGTGGCTGGACGGCGTGAGCGCCATGCTGATGCGGCTCGAGATGGAGTCCTATACGGAGCTTCGCACGCAGAAGGGCCTGCTGGAGCTCAATTTCTGCGCCAACGGCCGCTTTGAAACGCGCTTCTCCCTGCGGGACCATGTGCTGCTGAAGCCGGGCGACATGGCCATCAGCTGCTATGACGGCGTGCATGGTTCGCGTTCCGAGTCGCATTTCCCGCTGGGCTATTATGAGGGCATCTGCCTTGAGGTCGATCCGGAGCGCGCCCGGCGCTGGGTCGAGCGCAATGCCCCGGCCTTCCGTGTCGATTTTTCCGCTCTGCAGCAGAATCTGCTGGGCGACAAGTGGTATCGCTGCAGCCCGGCGGGCCCGCGCTGCGAGCATGTGTTCCGGGAGCTGTATGAGAGCGCCGCCTATCTGGACCCCGCGTTCCTGCGGCTCAAGGTGCTGGAGCTCCTGATGCTGCTCAGCAGCATCCCGCGCGGGGCCGGGACGGATGCCTACTGCTCGGCCCGGCAGGCGGAGCTGATCCGCCATATCCGCGACCATCTGCTGACGGACCGCGAGGGCTATACCTCGCTTTCCCGGCTGGCGGCGGAGCACGAGATGTCCGTATCGCACCTGCAGAAGCTGTTCAAGCAAATTTACGGTGTGCCGGTCTATCACTACATCAAGGAATACCGGCTCGAGCAGGCGGCGGTCGAGCTCGTGCGCAGCGCAAGGCCCGTGACGGAGATCGCGCAGGATGCGGGCTATGACAATGCCAGCAAATTTTCGGCCTGCTTCAAGGAGCGCTACGGCGTGACACCGTCGCAGTACCGCACGGATGCAAAGGCAAAACAGAGCATCGGAACCAAAACGGAGTAGTCTGCGAGACGGAAATATGGTAGAGTATGCACTGGTTAGAGAACACTAACCAAGACAGCCCACGCAATTGCATCTTCGGCCTTCGCCGGACCCCAGTCGAATGCTCTCGATGAATTGTGTGGTGCTGTCCGATATAACCTGGAGGTGCATCATGAAAAAGAGAATTGCAGCAATCGTGTTATGTGTGTTCTGCCTGCTGGCCATTGCGGGCTGCTCGCAGAGCAAGCCGGATGCGCAGCCCACTGCGGCGCAGGAGACCGGCGACTATCTGACGACCATCAGCGGGACCTATGAGGAGCTGTTCCCGCAGCTGGCCAAGGCGGAGTACCGCGACCTGTGGATCGATGCCACGACGCCGCTCGTCGGCGCGGAGAACGCCGAGACCGCGACGGATACGCTGCTTGCCATGTGCATGGCAGAGCCCTACGGCCCGGAGGCTTCCGAAAAGTATGCGGCAGACCCCGAGAGCATGGCGTTCAACTGCTATTTCCGCGGCGGCGTGGACCGCTTCGTCATGGACGGCCACACCATTTCCGGTCTGGACGCGCAGGGCAATGAGGTCTTCTCCCATACCTATCACAAGCTCGACGAGGAAAATGAGAACGGCTTCCTGTTCTACCAGAGCGACGACGCGGATTCCGGCGACTTTACCTACTTCGCCTTCTCCCCGGACACGATGGAGACGACCTATCATCTGGAGTTCCGCTATGCCGAGGACCTCAGTGACCTGCAGAGTTGGTTCGAGGGCAATTATGCCTACTGGAACGCCGCTGCGATCGCCGTGGACTACGATCAGGAGACCATGAAGAACGTGATCGAGCTGTTCGTGACGGAGAACCTGACCGAAGCGGAGTAAAGAGGAAGCACAGCGCACCCGTTTTCCGGCGGGTGCGCTGAAAACCACGATTAACGATTTCAAAAAAAGGAGGGGAACCCCCTTGAAGAAACGATCGGATCTGTCGCGGCTGATGGAGTATGCCGGGGGGCATCGGGTCTTTACCTATGTCTCCTGGGTCCTGTCGGCCTTGAGCGCGCTGGTGGCGCTGGTCCCGTTTTTGTACATCTGGATGATCCTGCGCGATGTGCTGAATGCCGCGCCGGATTATTCCCGGGCGGTCAACATCCCGCATTACGGCTGGATGGCGGTGCTGTTTGCTGCGCTGTCGTATCTCATCTATGTCTGCGCGCTGCTGTGCTCCCATCTGTCGGCCTTCCGCGTGGCGACGAACCTGCGGCTCGCCGTTTCGGAGCATCTTGCCCGGCTGCCGCTGGGCTTTACGGAGCGCTACGGCAGCGGCAAGCTCCGCAAGATCATTCAGGAGAGCACCGGCGCGGCGGAGACCTATCTTGCCCATCAGCTGCCGGATCAGTATGCCGCCATGGCAACGCCGGTCGGCCTGCTGGTGCTGCTGTTCGTCTTTGACTGGCGGCTGGGCCTGCTGAGCCTTGTGCCGGTGGCCCTCGGCTTTGTGATCATGTCGGCCATGACCGGCAAGCGCATGGCGGAGAAAATGCGCCAGTACGGCAATGCCCTTGCCGCCATGTCCGGCGAGGCCGTGGAATATGTCCGCGGCATTCCGGTCGTCAAGACGTTCGGTCAGTCCGTGTTTTCGTTCAAAAAGTTCAAGGCGACGATCGACGAATATGAAAAGTGGGTCATTGCCTACACGAAAGAGCTGCGGATGCCGATGCTCTTCTATACGGCGGCCATCAACGGCGTGTTTGCCTTCCTCATCGCGGGCGGCCTGCTGCTGACGAGAAACGGCGTTACCCCGGAATTCCTGCTGAATCTGCTGTTTTACATCATCATCACGCCGGTCATCTCGCTGACGCTGACGAAGATCATGTATATGAGCGAGAACAAGATGATCGTGGCCGATGCGCTGAGCCGCATCGACTCCGTGCTGGACGAGGCGCCTGTGTCCGTGAGTGAAAAGCCGCAGCACCCGAAGGACAGCTCGATCGCCCTGCATGATGTGCGGTTCAGCTATGACGGCAGGACGGACGTGATCCGCGGCGTTTCCATGGATATCCGCCCGGGACAGACCGTGGCGCTCGTCGGCCCGTCCGGCGGCGGCAAGTCCACGCTGGCAAGCCTCATCTGCCGCTTCTTCGACGTGGGCAGCGGCAGCATCTGCGTCGGCGGCGCGGACGTGCGCGATATCCCGAAGGAAGAGCTGATGGACACGGTCTCGTTCGTGTTCCAGAACAGCCGCCTGCTCAAGGGCAGCATCCTGGACAACGTCAAGCTGGGCAGGCCCGACGCCACGGAGGCAGAGGCGCTTTCCGCCCTGCGGGCTGCGCAGTGCATGGATATTATCGAAAAATTCCCGGACGGCATCCACACCGTCATCGGCTCGAAGGGCGTGTATCTCTCCGGCGGCGAGCAGCAGCGCATTGCCATTGCGCGCGCCATGCTGAAAAATGCCCCCATCCTGATCCTCGATGAGGCCACGGCCTTTGCCGACCCCGACAACGAGGCGAAGGTGCAGGCCGCGTTTGCGGAGCTGGCGAAGGGCAAGACCGTCGTTATGATCGCCCACCGTCTGTCTACCGTTGTGAACGCCGACTGTATCTATGTGGTGCAGGACGGCAGGATCGCCGAGGCGGGCACGAAGGGCGACCTCTGCGCCCGGAACGGCCTGTTTGCAAAAATGTGGCAGGACTATCAGTCCTCGGTTCGCTGGAAGGTCGAAAAGGAGGGACCGGCATGCTGAAAAAGATCCAGAGAGCAACGGCAAGCTCCCCGGAGGGCACGCGGGGACTCGTCCGGGGCGTGCTGGCCTGCGCCGCGCAGAACATCGCCTTTATGCTGCCCACGAGCCTGCTGTATGCGCTCGTCCGCGACCTGATGGCGGGCGGCGCAGCGGGAAGGACCGCATTTTATGTCTGCGGCTGCGTTGCCTGCTTTGCCCTGATCCTTCTGACGACGTGGTTCCAGTATAACGGCACCTACTTTACGACCTATCAGGAGAGCGGTATCCGCCGCCTGACGCTCGCCGAGCGCCTGCGCAGACTTCCGCTGTCCTTCTTCGGCAAGCGCGACCTGGCCGACCTGACCAGCACCATCATGGCAGACTGTGAGGTGCTGGAGAAGACCTGCTCGCACTTCATTCCCGGCCTGTTCGGCTCGCTCATCTCCACGGTGCTCATCGCGCTGGGCCTGTTCCTCTTCGACTGGCGCATGGCGCTGGCGGCGCTGTGGGTCATCCCGGTATCTGCGGCCATCGTGCTCTGCAGCTATCGCGTGCAGGACCGCGTGCAGAGCAGGACCATGGCCGTGAAAATGACCTGCGCCGATGGCATTCAGGAGTATATCGAATCGATCCGCGACCTGAAGGCCAGCAATGCAGAGCAGGGCTATCTCGGCGGCCTTTCCCGGAAGATCCGTGCCGTGGAAAAGCAGACGATCGCGGCGGAGCTGACGAACGCCGTGTTCGTGACCTCGGCCGGTACGGTCCTGAAGCTCGGCATCGCCTCCGTGGCGCTGACCGGCTCCGTGCTGCTGCTGCTGAGCGGCCGCATCGACGTGCTGACGCTGTTCCTGTTCCTGCTCGTGGCTTCCCGCCTGTATGATCCGATGCAGGGCGCGCTGCAGAATCTGGCGGCTGTCATCGCCATGCGGACGAATGTGGCGCGCATGAATGAGATTCTGGAATACCCGATCCAGACCGGCAGCGAGCAGCTGAGCAATCAGGGCTGCGATATCGTGTTTGACCATGTGGGCTTTGCCTACAACTCCGGCGAGACGGTCCTGAAGGACGTGTCCTTCACGGCAAAGCAGGGGCAGGTCACGGCCCTTGTCGGTCCGTCCGGCGGCGGCAAGACGACCGTGTCCCGGCTGGCGGCGCGCTTCTGGGACTATCAGAAGGGCAGCATCACGGTCGGCGGCATGGATGTTTCAAAGATCGACCCGGAAAAACTCATGAGCCTGTATTCCATCGTTTTCCAGGACGTCACGCTGTTTGACAATACCATTCTGGAGAATATCCGCCTCGGCCGCAAGGACGCGACGGATGAGGAGGTCCTCGCGGCGGCAAAGCTTGCCAACTGCGACGAATTTGCCGAAAAGCTCCCGGACAAGTGGAACACCGACATCGGCGAAAACGGCTGCGCCCTTTCGGGCGGTGAGCGCCAGCGCATTTCCATTGCGCGCGCCTTCCTCAAGGATGCGCCCATCATCCTGCTCGACGAGGCGACGGCCAGTCTGGATGTCGAGAACGAGACGCTCATCCAGACGGCGCTGTCCCGCCTGATCCGCAACAAGACGGTCCTGATCATCGCGCACCGGATGCGTACCGTCGCGGGAGCGGACAAGATCGTCGTGCTGGCTGACGGCGTTGTGGCCGAACAGGGAAGCCCCAGCGAGCTCTATGCGAAGAACGGGCTTTACACCCACATGGTGGACCTGCAGAACGGCAGCCAGAACTGGTCACTTTGACTTGCGCAGCACCGCATCCTTGCGGTTTCAGCTTTCACCGAATGCTCTCGCTGAATAATGTGGTGCTGCTTTTTGCGTTTATACGGGTATTGGCATTCCTTGGGGGGTCGCGGAAGCGGCCCCCGTTTTGCCGTCTTTACATTGGGCGAAAGCTGGTGTAAAATAGGGAAAGAAAGGGGGTATCCCGATGGACCCGAGAAATCAGCCCGCTCAGGACGACGAGGACCTGCTGCGCGACATCCGCAAAATTCTGAATGACCGGCACGACGCGGACGATCCCTATGAGCGCGGCTTTGCCGATAAGCTGTATGAGGACTGCGAGGACCCGACGCTGCAGACGCAGCAGCCGCCGAGACGGCAGCAGAATTCCGTCTCCGGCCCCGTGATCCATGCCTATAACTCCGACTTCCGCCGCGGCGCAGCCCCGCAGCGCCGGGAGGAGCCGACGACCTATCTCGGCCCGGTGGAGGAGGACGACTACGAGCCGCCTCGCCGCCAGTCTCAGCGCTCCCGCCGGGAGCCGGAGCGTGCGCCGCGCCGCGAGGAGCAGCCGCGCAGGCACCGCG
This sequence comes from Clostridiales bacterium, assembly GCA_003525905.1. Taxonomy (GTDB): domain Bacteria; phylum Bacillota; class Clostridia; order Oscillospirales; family Oscillospiraceae; genus JAZOXB01. The sequence continues at coordinate 45,242 of DQIA01000112.1, read as the reverse complement.
CCGTGCCGGAATCCGGCTATGATGCCGAGCCGCCCAAAAAGAAGAAAAAACACCGCTTCGCCCGCGGACTCGGCAAGCTCCTGCTCATTTTGCTTGTGCTGTTTGCGCTCGTCATCGGCGTGATGCTGCTGCTGGCCAAGCAGCCGAAGGCAGAGGAGACCCTCGGCGCGCGCCGCGACGGCTGCTCGACGATCCTGCTTGCCGGAACGGACAAATCCGGCGACCGGACGGACACCGTCATGCTGCTGAGCGTCGACCGCAGCGCCAAACGGCTGACACTGCTGAGCATTCCGCGCGATACGAAGGTCAATTCGACCTATACGCCGCATAAGATCAATATCGCCTATGGCGTGAACGGCAAGGATCAGGAGGGCATGGAGGCCCTGATGGACTATGTCACGGAGCTGGTCGGCTTCCGGCCGGACGGCTATGTGCTCATCGATCTGGACGTCTTTGTCGATCTCGTCGACAAGATGGGCGGCGTGAAATTCGACGTTCCCTGCGATATGGATTACAGCGACCCTGCGCAGGACCTGACCATCGATCTGAAGGCCGGTATGCAGCGCCTGAACGGCGAGCAGGCTATGGGCCTCGTGCGCTTCCGCTCCGGCTATGCCATGGCCGATCTGCAGCGCGTGAACGTGCAGCGGGATTTCATGCTGGCTGCTATGCACCAGTGGGTCTCCGTCTGGAACCTCTGGCGTTTGCCCTCGGCGGCGCGGCTGCTCTCGGCGCATACCGTTACGGACCTCAGCACACGCAATCTCGTCTGGCTGGCAGAGTCCGTCGCCCTGTGCGGCACGTCGAACCTGCAGACGCTCACCATCCCCTATACGTTCAGCGGCGACGGTATGTATGTTCTGGCCGACCCCTATGAAACGGCCGATGTTGTCAACGCCTATCTCAATCCCTATGAGACGGACGTCTCGCCGGATGATATCTACGGAGGCTGACATGGAAGAGACATTTCATATTGACACGGTCTGCCACAGCGGCAGACCGTCCGACCCGCGCAGTGCAAAGGAGACGGCGTGCTACGACCTGCTCGACTCGCTTGGCATCGCCTATGAACGCGTCGACCATGACGCCGCCATGACCATGGAGCTGTGCCATGCCGCAGAGGGCGTGCTGCACATCTCTATCTGCAAAAATCTCTTCCTCTGCAACCGGCAGAAGACGAAATTCTACCTGCTGCTCATGCCGGGCGGCAAGCCGTTCCACACGAAGGACCTGTCCGCCCAGCTCGGCTGCGCGCGCCTGTCGTTCGGCCCGCCGGAGGACATGGAGCGCCTGCTCGGCGTGACGCCCGGCTCCGCAACGGTGCTGGCCCTGCAGAACGACACGGCGGGGGAGGTCACGCTCGTCATCGACCGCGCCGTGCTGCAGGCCCCACGCTTCGGCTGCCACCCCTGCATCAACACGAGCTCGCTGGCCTTTTCCACGCAGGATCTGACGGAAAAGCTGCTGCCCGCGCTGGGCCATGCGCCGGTTCTGGTCGACCTGCCGGAGGACAGCGATGCGTGAATTGATGATCGAAGCGGAGTACGCCCCGTTTGCTCCGGACTGGTTTCTGGAAACAGCGTCCTGCTGGTTCACCGTGCAGAAAACGCCCTGCCTGCAGACGGCCGAGGCCGTCATCGGCGAGCCGACTCTCGAGGCCCTGCAGAACGCGCCGCGGCTGCGCTGGCTGCAGATGACATGGGCGGGCGCAGACCGCTATCTGCACGGGGGCTTCCCGCGCGGTGTGCTGCTCACAACGGCCTCCGGCGCGTTCGGCGAAACGATCGCGGAGCACGCGATCGGGATGCTGCTGGCCCTGTGCCGCCGCCTGCCCGCCTATGCGCGGCAGGGGAACTGGAACGATCTCGGCTCCGAGCGCCGCGTGGCAGGGGGAACGGCCCTCATCTTCGGCGCGGGCGATCTGGGCGGGTGCATTGCCCGCCGCCTGCAGGCCTTTGGTGTGAAGACGTTCGGCGTCTGCCGCCGGACCTCGCCGGATCGCCCCGGCTTTGACCGCCTTGTCCGGCTGGACGAGGCAGAGACCCTGCTGCCTGCGGCTGACTTTGTCCTCGGTGCAATGCCGCAGTCGCCGGAGACGGCCGGGTGGCTCCGCGCGGAGCGCCTTGCTCTGCTTCCGCAGGACGCCGTCGTTGTGAACGTCGGGCGCGGCAGCTTTCTTGATGCCGATGCGCTGGCACGGGAGCTGCAGAGCGGCCACCTGTTCGGCGCAGGCCTTGATGTGACGGACCCGGAGCCGCTGCCTGCCGCGCATCCGCTCTGGAGCCTGCCGAACTGCATCCTGACGCCGCATGTCGCGGGCGTGAGCTTCGGCCACCTGCCGCAGACGGAGGAGCGCATCTGGCGCATCTGCGCGGAGAATCTGGAGCGCTATGCCGCCGGTGAGCCGCTGCGGAACCTCGTGCGGGAGATCCCGCTGTGACGGGCCGCTTTGCGCCCAGCCCGACCGGGCGTATGCATCTGGGCAATATTTTTACCGCGCTGCTCGCATGGCTTTCCGTCCGGTCGCAGGGCGGGCGTATGCTGCTGCGCATCGAGGACCTTGACCCGCAGCGCAGCCGTGCGGCCTATGCCGAGCAGCTGCGGAGGGACCTCGGCTGGCTCGGGCTGGACTGGGACGGCGAGATGCCGCCGCAGAGCACGAGAAGCCCGGTCTATGCCGCACATTTTGCAAAACTGGAGGAGCAGGGCCTGATCTACCCGTGCTACTGCTCCCGCAGCGAGCTGCACGACGCCTCTGCGCCCCATGCCTCGGACGGCACGGTGCTCTATTCCGGTGCCTGCCGAGACCTGACGCCGGAGCAGCGCGCCGCAAAGACCCGCCGCCCCGCGTGGCGCGTCCGTGTGCCGGACATCGCCGTCTCATTCCGGGACGGTGTCTGCGGCCCGCAGACAGAACGGCTCGTCGAGACCTGCGGCGATTTTATCGTCCGACGCTCCGACGGCGTGTATGCCTATCAGCTTGCCGTTGTGTGCGACGATGCGCTCGGCAGCGTGACGGAGGTCGTGCGCGGCAGCGATCTGCTGGGCTCCACGGCGCGGCAGCTGTGGCTGTTCTCCGTTTTCGGCTATCCCGCGCCGCAATATTACCATGTTCCGCTGCTTGTTGCGCCGGACGGACGTCGCCTGAGCAAGCGGGAACGTGACCTTGACATGGAGGCGCTCCGCGCGCGCTGTACGCCGGAGCAGCTCGTCGGCAGGCTGGCGCAGTTGGCCGGCCTGCAGCCGGGGCCGGAGCCGGTCCGCGCCGCAGACCTCGTCTCCCGCTTCTCATGGGAGCGCATTCCGCGCGGCGAGATCGTGATCCCGGCAAATTTTTCGGACGGATTTCGTGTTTTTCCTTGAAAAACAGCCGTATTGTGCTATAATGAAAAGCGTGAGTAAGGGAAGTCGTACTTCCGACATTGAAAGGATGAATCGCATGTTCAAAATTGTCCGCAAGAAAGAGCTGAATTCTGCCGTTACTCTGATGGAGATCGAGGCTCCCTTTGTCGCCAAGAAGGCGAAGGCCGGTCAGTTCATCATCTTCCGCGTGGATGAGACCGGTGAGCGTGTCCCCCTGACCATCGCAGGCTACGACCGCGAAAAGGGTACGGTAGCCATTATTTTCCAGAAGGTCGGCCTGACGACGAAGATGCTCGGCGCGATGAACGAGGGCGACTATATTCAGGACTTCGTCGGTCCGCTCGGCAAGCCCACGAACACCGAGGGTATCAAGCGCGTCTGCGTGGTCGGCGGCGGCGTCGGCTGTGCGATCGCTCTTCCGTCCGCTCAGGCGTTCAAGGAGGCAGGCGCCGAGGTCGATGTCATTGTCGGCTTCCGCAGCAAGGATATCGTCATTCTGGAAGACGAGTTCAAGGCCTGCAGCGACCATCTGTACCTCATGACGGACGACGGCTCCTACGGCGAGCACGGCTTTGTTACCGTAAAGCTCCAGCAGCTGCTCGAGGCCGGCACGCACTATGACGAGGTCCTCGCCATCGGCCCGATCCCGATGATGAAGTTCGTCTCCAAGACGACCGAGCCCTTCGGCGTCAAGACCACCGTGTCCCTCAACCCGATCATGGTCGACGGCACCGGCATGTGCGGCGGCTGTCGCGTGACGGTCGGCGGCGAAGTGAAGTTTGCCTGCGTGGACGGCCCGGATTTCGACGGCCACAAGGTCGACTACGCCGAGCTGATGAACCGCAACGGTGTCTACCGCGATCAGGAAGCAGAAAACGAGAAGACGCATATGTGCCGCATGGACAAGCTGGCGCATGAGCTCATTCGCTGAGGAGGAACACAGCATGCCGAATATGACTCTGACCAAGACCCCGATGCCCGAGCAGGCACCGGACGTCCGCAATAAGAATTTCAAAGAGGTCTCCCTTGGCTACACCGAGGAGATGGCCGTGGAGGAAGCAGGCCGCTGCCTGCACTGCAAGAATCCGAAGTGCGTCGAGGGCTGCCCCGTCAACATCCGCATTCCGGAGTTCATCGCAAAGGTCTCCGAGCGCGATTTTCTCGGCGCTTACGAGGTCATCACCTCCACGAATGCTCTGCCCGCCCTGTCCGGCCGTGTCTGCCCGCAGGAGTCCCAGTGTGAGAGCAAGTGCGTGCGCGGCGTGAAGGGCGAGCCGGTCGCCATCGGCCGGCTGGAGCGCTTTGTCGCCGACTGGTATCGCGAGAATGTCAACAAGATGCCCGAGAAGCCCGAGAGCAACGGCATCAAGGTCGCCGTCGTTGGCTCCGGCCCCTCCGGCCTGACCTGTGCGAGCGAGCTGGCCAAGAAGGGCTATGAGGTCTCCATTTTTGAAGCCCTGCACACCGCAGGCGGCGTTCTGGTCTATGGTATCCCCGAATTCCGTCTTCCGAAGGCCATCGTTGCCAACGAGGTCAAGAAGCTCGAGGCCATGGGCGTGCATGTCATGACCGACATGGTCATCGGCAAGGTCCTTTCCATCGACGAGCTGTTCGAGGAGATGGGCTTCAAGGCCGTGTTCGTCGGCTCCGGTGCAGGCCTGCCCATGTTCATGCACATCGAGGGCGAGGCGCTCAAGGGCGTTATGTCTGCCAACGAGTACCTGACCCGTATCAACCTCATGAAGGGCTATCGCGACGAGAGCGACACGCCGGTCATCCGTTCGAACGCCGTTGCGGTCGTCGGCGGCGGCAACGTTGCCATGGATGCCGCGCGCTGCGCGAAACGTCTCGGCGCGGAGCATGTGTACATCGTCTATCGCCGCGGCGAGGCGGAAATGCCCGCCCGTCTGGAAGAGCTGCATCACGCCAAGGAAGAGGGGATCGAGCTGCACGTCCTGTGCAACCCGACGAAGATCCTCGACGACGGCAATGGCCGCGTCGGCGCGATGGAATGCGTCCGCATGGAGCTCGGTGAGCCGGATGCCTCCGGCCGCCGCCGTCCGGTCGCCATCGAGGGCAGCGAGTTCCAGCTTGCCGTCGACACCGTCATCATGGCCCTCGGCACGTCCCCGAACCCCCTCATCCGCTCCACGACGCCGGGTCTCGAGACGAACAAGAAGGGCTGCCTCGTTGTCAACGAGGACAACATGACCACCCGCGACGGCGTGTATGCCGGCGGTGACGCCGTGACCGGCGCTGCAACCGTTATCCTCGCCATGGGTGCAGGCAAGAAGGCCGCTGCTGCTATCGACGCGCGCTTTCATAAATAAGACAAAACCGGTATAATTTGCCTGCCGCGTTCCCATACTAAAAGAAACGACCGCCTGTCCCGGCATCGTCGGGGCAGGCGGTTTTTATCAGGGAGGGGACTGCAATGCAGGTCAAAGAGGTCATGAGCCGCCGGATCATTGCCATTTCGCCGGAGGAGACTGTCGCCGTGGCGGCGCGGCTCCTGTCGCAGCACAACATCGGCGCGCTGCCGGTGTGCAGCCGGGACGGGCGGCTGCGCGGCATGGTGACGGACCGGGATATCGTCGTGCGCTGCGTGGCGGCAGGGGACGACCCCGAGCGCACACGCGTTGCGGAGATCATGACGCGGCGCATTCTGGCAGCGGAGCCGGAAAAGAGCATCGGCGAGGCGGCAAAGCTGATGGCGCGCGAGCAGGTGCGGCGGCTGCCGGTGCAGGAGCGCGGGCGGCTTGTCGGCATGGTGTCGCTGGGCGATGTCGCTGTGCGGCCGGACTACACGATGGAGGCAGGGGAGGTCCTGCAGGAAATTTCGCAGAATATCCGCCGGGTCTAGCCGAGCAGGGCATCCAGCTCAGACGGCGTGCTGAACTGCACGACAAGCCGGTTCGGCAGGCAGACGATGGGCGCGCCGTGGTCCGCTGCGGCGTGATGCACGCAGTCCTGCGTGGGACAGGAGGCCGATGTGACGGCGATCTTCCCGCCGGAGACGGTCAGAACATTCCAGCCGCCGCCGGACTCGATGCGGTATTCGCCGTCGACGGCAAGATCGATCGTCTGCACGAGCTTCCCGTCCGAATAGACCTCCGCCGTTGTCTCGGCCTTGCCGCCGAGCAGCCATATGGACAGCCCGGCGCAGACCACGGCGATGGACAGAAACAGCAGGATCCAGAATCTTGTCTTCATCGCGTCAGCTCCGTAAACGTGCAGTCCGTCAGCAGGGCGGCCGCGCCTTCCGTGGCGCAGATCGTGCCGTCCTCCGTGATGAAAACGGCCTCAAAATCGGACGAAGCACGCCAGAATTCCGTTGCCCGCTCCAGCCCCATGACGAACAGGGCCGTAGAAAGCCCGTCTGCCAGCGTGCCGCTGTCCGCGAGGATCGTCACGGAGCGCAGGCCGTTCTGCACCGGCCTGCCGGTCTGCGGGTCGAGAATGTGATGGTAGCGGACGCCGTCCTGCTCAAAATAGCGCTGATAGTCGCCCGAGGTCACAAGGGCCTTCGAGCCGGTAAAGCGCACGACGGCAATCGCGCTCGACGGGTCGTTCGGGTCGGCAATGCCGACCTGCCATGCCGTGCCGTCCGGCTTGCTGCCGACGGTCTGCACATTGCCGCCGAGCGAGAGCATGGCGGCCTGCGCCCCGGTCTCCTCCAGCTGATGCGCGCACTGCTCTGCCGCATATCCCTTGGCGATGCCGCCGAGGTCAACGCTGCAGCCCGCATCGAGGGCGGCCGCCGCGCCGTCCAGCTGCAGATGCTGCGGGCCGGTGTGCGCGAGCGCTCCGGTCAGCTCGGCCTCCGTCGGGACATGATATTTCCCGGAGGGGAAGCCCCAGAGGCAGACAAGGGGATAGACTGTCGGGTCAAAGGCTCCGCCCGTGCGCGCGGCGCAATCCAGCGCCTGCTGCAGGAGGTCTGCGGTCTGCGGCTGCAGCTCCGCCGTGCCGTCCCGGTTCAGGCGGGCGATGTCGCTGTCCTCTGCCGTGGCGGAAAGCAGGGCTTCGAGCGAACGGAGCGTGTCCTCCGTCTGCGTGACAAGGGCCTCATCGCCCCAGATGCGCAGGCTCATCAGCGTGTCCATGGCAAAAAGCTGTGCCTCATGCGCCTCCGGCTGCTTTGGGCCGCAGCCCGTCAGGACCAATGCTGCCAGAAGTACGGCAGCGAACCATTTTTTCAAGGGGATCACCTCATTTTCAGGGATCATTATATCAAAAAAGAGAAATTTTCTCAAATAGTATTTGACATTTTCCTGCCGGGATGGTATGATAAACAGGCCGCATCGAAGAGGTACAAGCTTGAGGTATGCCCTCACGCCTCCAGAGCGAGACTACAAAAAGGTAGGTGCAAACAAACATGCAGGCAGTTATCGTTACCGGTGGCAAGCAGTACAGCGTCAAGGAGGGCGACGTGATCTACGTCGAGAAGCTCAATGCTGAGGCTGACGCAACCGTAACCTTCGATCAGGTCCTGGCAGTCGTGGACGGCGAGAACTCCAAGTTCGGTGCTCCCGTGGTGGCAGGCGCTTCTGTCGAAGCCAAGGTGCTGAAGAACGGCAAGGCCAAGAAGGTCGTCGTCTTCAAGTATCGCCCGAAGAAGGACTCCAAGTCCATCCGCGGCCACAGACAGCCGTACACCAAGGTGCAGATCGAAAAGATCTCCGTGTAATGACTAAGGTAGAGATCTTCAATCACGACGGCAGGATCCATGGATTCTCCGTGTCCGGGCACAGCGGCTATGCCGAAGAGGGCAGCGACATCGTGTGCGCAGCCGTTTCCGCAGCCGTGACCTTTGCCGAATGCACAATCAACGACGTGCTGGGCAATCATGCCAATACGAAGGTGAAGGAAGAAGAGCCCCGGATCACCCTCACCCTTCCCGCAGCCTGCGACGACGAAGACGCCGTGCAGGCCGTGCTGACCGGCTTTTTGCTGACGGTCTGCTCCCTGCGGGACAATTATCCTGAGTATATCGAAGTTATGGAGGTGTAACAAATGCTGAAAATCGGTTTTCAGTTCTTCGCTCATAAGAAGGGCGGCGGTTCCACCAAGAACGGCCGTGATTCCGAGTCCAAGAGACTGGGCGTGAAGCGCGCGGACGGTCAGTTCGTCCTCGCGGGCAACATTCTGGTTCGCCAGAGAGGCACGCACATCCATCCGGGCGTCAATGTCGGTATCGGCAGCGACGACACCCTGTTTGCTCTGGTTGACGGCCACGTCAAGTTCGAGCGCAAGGGCAAGGATCGCAAGCAGTGCTCCGTCTACGCGGAACAGTAAGACGCAATACGGAATCCCGGACATAGGCGCTCTATGTTCGGGATTTTTTATGGCAGCAATCCGCACAGCCCGGAAGGAGGACCGCGATGTTTATTGATAAAGTCAAGATTACGGTGAAGGCCGGTAACGGCGGCAATGGTGCCGTTGCCTTCCACCGCGAAAAATATGTCGCCGCGGGCGGCCCGGACGGCGGCGACGGCGGCAAGGGCGGCAATATCGTCCTGCGCGTGAACGACAACCTCTCCACGCTGATGGACTTCCGCTACAAGCGCAAATATGCTGCGGCACCCGGTCAGGACGGGCAGGGCGCGCGCTGCTCCGGCAAGCGCGGCGAGGACCTTGTCATTCAGGTCCCGCGCGGTACGGTCGTGCGCGATGCCGCAACGAACGAGATCATCAAGGATATGTCCGACGATGCGGACTTTATCCTCTGCAAGGGCGGCCGCGGTGGCTGGGGCAACAAGCATTTTGCCACGCCGACCCGTCAGGTGCCGCGCTTTGCCAAGGCCGGCCTTCCCGGCGAGGAGCACGAGGTCGTGCTGGAACTGAAGCTGCTGGCAGATGTCGGCCTTGTCGGCTTCCCGAATGTCGGCAAGTCCACGCTGCTGTCCGTCACGTCCAATGCCCGCCCGAAGATCGCAAACTACCACTTCACCACGCTGTACCCGAATCTCGGTGTCATCTATGTGGATGAGGGCGTGTCGTTCGTCATGGCCGATATCCCCGGTATTATCGAGGGTGCGGCCGAAGGCGCGGGCCTTGGCCACGATTTCCTGCGGCACATCGACCGCTGCCGCCTGCTCGTGCACATCGTCGACGTCTCCGGCAGTGAGGACCGCGACCCGATCGAGGACTTCGAGAAGATCAACGCCGAGCTGCGCGATTATTCGCCGGAGCTGGCCGAGCGGCCCATGATCGTCGCGGCAAACAAGTGCGACCTCATCCCGGAGGGCAGCGACAATCTCGAGCGTCTGCGTGCCTACGTCACGGAGCGCGGCTATCCGTTCTATGAGATCTCGGCAGCCACGACGCAGGGCACGAAGCAGCTCATGCGCGTCATTGCCGGGCGCCTGCGCGAGCTTCCGCCCGTGACGGTCTATGAGCCGGAATACGTCAAACCGCTGGCCGAGGCGGGCGAGGCCGACGCCCTGTCCATCGAGCATATGGATGACCTGTGGGTCGTGTCCGGCAAGTGGATGCAGCAGCTCATCGCCGATATCAACTTTGCCGACTATGAGTCGCGCATGTACTTCGACCGCCAGCTTCGCAAGAGCGGCCTGTTTGACCGCCTGGAGGAGATGGGCATCGAGGACGGCGACACGGTCAGCATCTACGACTTTGAATTTGAGTACGAGCGATAATTATTGTAGGTTTGTCAAACATATTGTACAGCGAACGCAATAGGAGAAAGCCAGTGTTGGTGTCTCATGGGCAAGTTGTTGGCACGGTGAGGGAAAGGCTTGCTGTCTGGCATGATATATGCTATACTTGAACCGCGCGAAAAAAATTCGGGGCTTTTCGCCCCGAATTTTTTTGTTGAGTTTACTCTGCATGCCCGCGGATATGGTGCCGGTAAAATGCTGCGAGGAACGGCATGGAGATCACGAAGGTCAGAAGGTCTGCCACGGGCTGGCTCATCTCCACACCGGCGCAATGCAGCCACAGCGGCAGGAGCAGCACGGCCGGAAGGAAGAAAATGCCCTGCCTGCAGCTTGCCAGGAACGTCGCGGCCGTGCGGTAGCCGAGGCACTGATAGAGCTGATTGACGAACGTCGAGACGGCCAGCAGCGGCAGAACGATGCAGGAGAAGCGCAGCGTCTCCGCACCAATGCGCACGACCTCCGCGTCGCTGCAGAACCACCCCAGGATCGGCCGCGCGAAAATGGCCATGACGATGGCGCAGACCGTGCAGAGCACCGTGCCGACGAGGGAAGAGAACCAGAACGCCTGCCATGCGCGGCGGCGCTTTCTGGCGCTGTAGTTATAGCCTGCAACGGGCTGGAAGCCCTGCCCGATACCGATGACGAGATTGCGCACGAAGACATAGAGCTTGTTCGCGATCGTGATGGCCGAGACGGCCGCGTCGCCATAGAGGACGGCCTGCATATTGAGCACGGCCGAGGCCACGCTGCCGAGGCCCTGCCGGCAGACGGTTGGGAGACCCGTCGAGAAAATAAGCCAGTAATCACAGAAATGACGACTTACGATGCGCAGGCGCAGCCGGACGATGGAACGGCCCGTCAGGAAGAACATCAGCAGAAGCACAAAGCTCACGACCTGACTGACGGCTGTGGCCAGCGCCGCGCCGCCTGCGCCCATGTCCAGCGTGAAGATGAACAGGGGATCGAGCACGATATTCAGCACGCCGCCCAGTCCAAGCCCCCACATGGCGAGCGTCGATTCGCCCTCGGCGCGGAGCGTGTTGTTCAGCACGAACGAGGCGCAGCTGACCGGCGCGACGAGCAGGATCCAGCGGGCGTAGGGGACGGCATAGGGAAGCATGGTGTCCGTGCATTTCAGCGCGCGCAGGATCGGCTTCAACCCGGCAAGACAGCCCCAGCCGACGACCGCACCCGCGAGAATGGCGGCCACAAAGGCGCTGACGGCGTAGCGCTCGGCCGCGTCGTCGTCCTTTTCGCCGAGCTTGCGGCTGATGAGGCTGCCTGCGCCCATGCCGAGTCCGTAGCCGACGGCCTGCAGAATGGCCATGAGCGTGTAGACCATGCCGACTGCAGCCGATGCCGATTTGTTGATCTGCGAAACGAAATAGGTGTCTGCCGTGTTGTAAATGACCGTGACAAGCATGCTGATGGTGGTCGGGATCGCCAACGAGCTGACGAGCTGCGGGATCGGCGTGCCGATCATTTTCTCATATTGCTCCGCACTGTTCGGAACATGAGCCATTCAGAATCCCTCCGACATTTTCTTTTATTCTATCATATTCCGGCGCGATTTTCCAGAGGAGGAATCCACATATGAAGTTCCCGAAGCTCAGGCACGCAGGCCTGTGCAATATCCTGATCTTTCTCCCGGCGCTGTTCCTGTTTTTTGCCATCGGCTTCAATATCCCGCTGGCAAACTGGGGCACGCCGAAGTGGGTCCTTGCCCTGAATTTCCTGCTTGGCTGCGCGGTCTCGCTCGGCTATCTTATTCTGGGGGCGTTTCCGCTCCTGTACGCCGATCAGGTTTTTTTCCTGCTGCGGGAGTGGAAGCGTTCCAGCCTGGAATACCGCACTGGCCGGGCGAGATCAGAATGGGCGAGTATGCGCTCTACTGCGGCCTCGGCGACCGGGTGGCTGTGCTGACGTATACGAAGCAGGAGGGGAAAAAGCACCTCCTGCTCGAAAAGGACCTCGCTGCCTACGGAACGAGCGGCAAGAGCAGAACCCGCAGGCGCAGGATCACCCCGGAGGAGCAGAAAAGCTGCCGCGCCCGGCTTGAAAGCTGGCTCGTCGCCGAGGGCTATCGTTTTGAAGCGGAGACAGAGAAATGATCTGAGACACAAAGTGCGGGCGCTGCTTTTGGCAGCGCCCGCGCAGTTTTTATTTGGGATCCTTACTGCGGAATATGCGGTTGAGCAAATAGACGCAGAGCATGATGACGAGGATCACAATGAAAATGGAACCCCAGCCGGCGCCCATCAGGCGCAGGGATTCCTGCCATGTGGCAGGACGGCCCGGGATCGACTGTTCCGCAACGGCGGTGAGGATCGGCAGCAGCTGCATGGTCATTCCTCCTTATCCAATGGTGTAGACAAGGCTCATGATCAGGCCGCCCGCGATGACAGAGGCGATCTGGCCCGAAACATTGACGCCGACGGTGTGCATGAGCAGGAAATTCTGCGGGTCCTCCTTCAGGCCCATCTTGTGGATGACGCGGGAGGACATCGGGAAGGCCGAGATACCGGCCGCACCGATCATGGGATTGATTTTCCTGCCCTTCGGCAGGAACAGGTTCAGGAACTTGGCCACCAGAACACCGCCCGCCGTGTCGAAGATGAAGGCAACAAGGCCGAGGCCCATGATGAGCAGCGTCTGCGGCTTCAGGAACTGCGCCGCGTGCATGTTGAACGCGATGGAGATGCCGAGAAAGATCGTGATAAGGTTCGCCAGCACCTTCTGCGCCGTCTCGGACAGCGAGTTCAACACGCCACACTCGCGAATCAGGTTGCCGAACATCAGGAAGCCGACAAGCGCAACGGCCTTCGGGGCAAAGATGCCCGTGATGATCGTGATGACGATGGGGAAGAGGATGCGCGTTGTTTTGGAGATCTGCTTCGGCTCATACGGCATGCGGATGAGCCGCTCCTTCTTCGTTGTCAGCAGGCGGATGACGGGCGGCTGGACGATGGGTACCAGCGCCATATAGGAATAGGCAGCGACGGTGATCGCGCCGATGTAGCCGCTCTGCAGGGCGTTTGCCACGACAATGGATGTTGGGCCGTCCGCCGCGCCGATGATGGCGATGGAGGCGGCGTCGCGGATGTCAAAGCCGCAGAGGCTCGCAACGAAAAATGTGAAAAATATGCCAAACTGCGCCGCCGCGCCGAAGATCATCAGCTTGGGGTTCGACAGCAGCGGACCGAAATCGATCATTGCACCGATGCCGATAAACAGTATGAGAGGGAACAGCTCATTTGCAATGCCCTTTTCATACAGAAGATGCAGGATCTCGAGGTCCGCGCCCGGCAGATTCATCAGGATCGCGCCGAAGCCGATCGGCAGCAGCAGCGAGGGCTCCATATCCTTGGCGATGGCGAGATAGATGAGCACCGCGCCGATGAGCCACATGACGATGAGCTTCCAGCCGTCTCCCTGCAGCAGGGACTGCGCATTTTCCAACAGAACTTCCAAATACGTTGCCTCCCTTTGGCAGTATAATAACACAATTATAATCGAACGTCCCGGCAGATGCAAGAGGATAGAATGTTAAATCTATGTAAAGTACACAAAATTTCCGCAGGGCTGGTAGGCGGACCGTTCCTGTGATACAATATAGATACAAGGCGGATGCAAACTATCCTCAGGAAATGCTTTTTGGGAGGAAAAATCATGATCCGGATTTTGATCGTGGAAGATGAAATAACGATCGCACGTCTGATCGACCTGAATCTCAGCGCGTGCGGCTACGAATGCACCTGCGAATATGACGGCCTGGCGGCCGCAGACCTTCTGGAGCAGATGAGCTTCGATCTGATCCTTCTGGATATCATGCTTCCTGGGGCGGATGGCTTCGAACTGATGGATCTGATCCGCCCGACGAAAACGCCGGTGATCTTCCTGACGGCGCGCGGCTCGGTCAGCGACCGCGTTAACGGCCTGCGCGCCGGAGCGGATGACTATCTTGTCAAGCCATTCGACATTGTAGAGCTGATCGCGCGGGTGGAGAGCGTCCTGCGCCGCACCGGAAAGACCGGAGACCGGTATACCGTAGGAGATGTGTGCATCGACGCACGAGCCATGCGCGTCACACGCGGCGGCGAACCGGTTCTGCTCACGCCGAAGGAATTTGACCTGCTGCTCCTGTTTGTACAGAACCGGAACATCGCGCTGTTCCGCGAAACGATCTATGAGCGCGTCTGGGGCACGGAATTCACGGGTGACAGCCGCACGGTCGACCTGCATGTGCAGCGGCTGCGGCGAAAGCTGGGCTGGCAGGGAAAGCTCCTGACGATCTATAAGACAGGCTACCGACTGGAGGTGACGGATTGAGATTTGCTGCCAAAATGACCGCCCTCATCACCATGCTGCTGGCTGTCTCTCTGGCTGTCGGCGGCTACCTGGTCATGAGCAGCTCGTTTGACGCGCGTCTGAAGGGGCAGGTCCGCGATGCGCAGGAGGGGGTACGGCTGCTCGGCATGACGGTGCAGGCGCTCTGCGCCAGAGAGCAGGGGCAGGACACCGCTTCCTCCGGCGCGATCGAAAGAGCGCTGGAGGCTATTCCGCAGGACCGCAGCTACTGCCTGCACGCGGTGGACGGCACGGTTTTGTCCGAAAGTGCGGGCTTCCCACGGGAGGCGGCGCAGAACGGAAGGGCGGGCGTGATCGTCTCCCGTGTGCAGAATACCACCTCCGGCAGCCGCCTGATCACAACGTCGCTGCTTACACTGTACGGCGGTACATACTCTCTGACTTGCCTGAACGACATTACGGACATGCTGCGCGAAGCGGAGACGGAATTGCAGCGCTTTCGATGGATCCTTGCCGCTGTGCTTGGGGCTGCGGTCGCGGCAACGGCAGCTCTGTCTGTCTATATGACGCGGCCCCTCCGCCGCATTTCGCGCACGGCGCGGCAGCTTGCGGCCGGGCAGACGGACAGGCGCGTCACGGTCCGCACCGATGACGAGCTCGGCGATCTGGCGCAGAATTTCAACGCCATGGCCGATGCGCTCGAGGCGCGGCTGCGGGAGCTGGCGGCTGCGGCGCAGCGTCAGAAGGAATTTACGGCCAGCTTTGCGCATGAGCTGAAAACGCCTCTGACCTCCGTCATCGGCTACGCCGACACGCTGCGCAGCAGAACGCTTCCGAGCGAGATGCAGTTTGAAGCAGCCAACGCGATCTACACCGAGGGGAAACGTCTGGAGCGCATGTCGTTCGCGCTGCTGGACCTGTTTGCGCTTGAGCGCAGTGAGCCTTCCTTCTCCCGGGTGCAGACCGGTGCGCTCGCGGCCTCTGTGCGGAAAAGCTGCGAATACCGGCTTGCCCGGCAGAAGCAGAGCCTGCAGTGCGATGTGGAGGAGGCGGCCGTCTGGGGCGAACCGGAGCTGCTGCGGACGCTGCTGCTCAATCTGCTCGACAACGCGCACAAGGCCTCTCCGTCAGGCGCGGTTCTGCAGCTGCGTGGCAGGGTCGTTCCGTCGGGCTATTTGTTCTGCGTGATCGATCCGGGGCGCGGCATTCCTCCGGAGGAGCTGTCCCGCATCACCGATCCGTTTTATATGGTGGATAAATCGCGCGCCAGAGCGGCGGGCGGCGCGGGCCTCGGCCTGACGCTGTGCCGGAAGATTGCCGAGGTCCATGGGTCGAGCCTGCGCTTTGAGAGCGTGGTCGGCGAGGGAACGCGCGTGTCATTCCTTCTGAAAGGAGAGCAGAAATGAAGCGAATGCGAAGCTGGTGGCTGGCAGCCGCGGCCTGCGCGGTCCTTGCGGCAGCTCTTCTGCTTCCGCAGCGTTTTCTGCAGCAGAAGCTCGACCGCGTGGCCGAGACGGAATTTTCCGTCGATGGCGCAGAGCTGGATATGGAGGAAGCGGTGACTCTGATGGAACGGCTCCGCCTTGCCGCCGTCGGCGAGTTTATTGCGCAGAATACTGCCGATGGCACCGGCAATGACGGCGGTGCGCTGACGGCGCAGACGCAGCAGTGGCTGCTCGATGCGCAGAGTGTTATCCCGCAGCCGCTCCAGCCGTATATCGACCTGTCAGGTGAGGTATTTGCGGAAAGCGGCTGGATCCTTGACACGGCCTCGGGCACGGTGTTTTCGGCGATCCGTGCGTCGCTGCACCATACGCCGTTTATTGACACGATCATTCTGCTCGATGCGCAGACCGGCAGGCTGCTCCATCTGGAGATGCTGTTTTATCAGGAGTCTGATTATCTGATCCTGCTGCAGGACCTGCCGGATAGCCTGGAGGATACGGACGGCTGGAGGCAGCGAGTGGCAGATTATTACGGTCTGATGGCCAATGCATTCCGGCCGGAGGACTCCCTTGTCAAGCAGTGGTATTCCACGGCAGAGCCCAGCGAACTGGGCTTCGTGCTGGGGGATGCCGACGGAAATGCGGTCACCTATGGCTTTCGGCACGGCGCTGCGCCGGGGATGGCGATCGCGCTGGGCTCGTTCGGCAGTTGACGCAGCGTCCCGCCTGTGGTAAAATGGGTGAGATTTCCGATACGGATACGCGCTCCCGCCGGTGCGGGGGCAGAAAGGAACGTACCATGATCGAATATGTGACCATCGATCAGGCGGCGGAGCTGGACGCCTTTGTGCTCCGGCAGCCGAACTGCCATTTCATGCAGACCTCCGTCTGGGGCCGCGTGAAGGAGGGATGGGGCTGGACCGGCATTCTCTGCCGCGACGAGAAGGGCGAGATCATCGGCTCCATGGCCATTCTGGAGCACCGCATCCGTCATATGCACACGGGCTTTCTCTATGCGCCGCGCGGGCCGATCTTCCGGGACGGCGACTACGCCACACTCGAGGCGCTTGTGGACGCCATGCGCGCGCTGGCCGAGAAGCGCGGCGACTATATGATCCGCATTGACCCGATGCTGGAGGAGACGGACACGGCGTTTCTGGACGAGGTGCGCCGTCTGGGCTTTACCGTCAATCAGGCGAGCGATTTTTCCCTGTTCCAGCCGCGCATGTGCTATGTGCTCGACCTGCAGGGCTTCACGCCGGAGTCGCTTCTGGCCTACTATAATAAAACAAAGCGCTATGACATCCGCCGCGCGGAGCGCAACGGCGTGACCGTTCGGCTGGGCGATGTCTCGGATATCCCGGTGTTTTACCGCATGATGCTCGCCACGGCGGCAAAGAACGGCTTTACCGCGCGGCCGCAGCAGTACTATGCGCACTTCCTCGAGGCGCTCGGCCCCATGTCCAAGCTGTACCTTGCGGAGAAGGACGGTGTCATCATCGCCGCGAGCATCACGGCCGAGCTTGGCAACCGCGTGTGGCATATGTATGCCTGCTCCGACCGCGCCTATCAGGCCGATTTTCCGAATGAGCTGATCCAGTGGCAGATGCAGCGCGACGCGCTCGAGGGCGGCTACCGTTACTTCGACTTCCGCGGCGTCGAGGGCTATCCCGTGCCGGAGAATCCCTATTACGGCCTGCATCACTACAAGCAGGGCTTCGGCGCACAGTTCCACGCCTATGTCGGCCAGTGCGACCGCGTGCTGCACCCGATGCGCGCGAAGCTTGTACATACCCTGCAGAAAATATTTGTACGCGAGTAACGCCGAATTATTGGTTGGTTTCCGTTTTCCCTCTGTACAAAATCCGTAAGATACGCTATAATAATTTTGGCTGATTCCTACAAAAATTTTGAAAGGCGGATATCCTCATGAACGCGTTTTTACCGGCAGACATTCTCTTCCCGCAGGTCGATTCCATGGAGAAGTGGGCGGTCATCGCCTGCGATCAGTTCACCTCTGACCCTGCCTATTGGGAGCGTGTCCGGCAGCATGCCGAGGGTTCTCCCTCGACGATCAACCTTATTCTGCCCGAGGCAGAGCTTGGTACCCCGCAGGAGGCTGCGCACACGGCGCTCATCAACCGCACAATGGCGGAATATCTCGATGCCAACGTCTTCCGCACGCTGAAGGATTCGTTTGTTTATGTGGAGCGCACGCTGGAAAACGGCTCCATCCGCCGCGGCCTCATCGGCATGGTCGATCTGGATGCTTATGACTACTCCACCGGCTCCGTTTCGCCCATCCGCGCCACGGAGCGCACGGTCGTTGAGCGCATTCCGCCGCGCATGCGCGTCCGCCGCGAAGCGCCCGTCGAGCTGCCGCACATCCTGATGCTGGCAGACGACCATGAGCATGTGCTCATCGAGCCGATCGCGGAGAAGAAGGACAAGCTCGAGAAGCTCTATGACTTTGACCTCATGGAGGACGGCGGCCACATCCGCGGCTGGCTCGTCGACGGCGAGGAAGCCGCTGCGTTCAATGCCCGCCTGACGGACTATACCGCAAACGTCGGCAAGAAGTACGAGGGCCTGAAGGGCGTTCCCATGGTGTTCGCCGTCGGCGACGGCAACCATTCCCTTGCAACGGCCAAGTCCTGCTATGAGGAGCTGAAGCGCAACCATCCCGGTGAGGACCTCTCCAACCATCCCGCGCGCTATGCGCTCGTGGAGCTGGAGAACATTCACGATCCCGCGCAGGTCTTTGAACCGATCCACCGCGTTGTGACGGGCTGCGACCCCAAGGCACTGCGCAAGGCGCTGGAGAGCCAGGCCTGTGCCGAGGGCGGCTTCCCTGTGACGTGGTATGCTGGCGAGGAGTCCGGCACGGTGCTGCTCGACCGTTCGCTCAGCGAGCTGGCCGTCGGCGTGCTGCAGGGCTTCCTGGACAGCTATCTGGCAGATCATCCCGGCGAAGTGGACTACATCCATGACGACGACGCCCTCATCGCGCTGGCAAAGCAGCCGAACGCCATCGGCTTCCTGCTGCCCGCCATGGAGAAGAGCCAGCTCTTCCGCGGCGTCATTGCCGACGGCATCCTGCCGCGCAAGACGTTCTCGATGGGCCACAGCCGCGAAAAACGTTACTATCTCGAAGGAAGAAAGATCAAATGACAACTCTGACCGAAGGCGCATTTGCAAAGATCAACCTCACGCTCGACGTGCTGGACCGCCGTGAAGACGGCTACCACGATATCCGCAGCATTCTACAGACTGTTGCCCTGCGCGACGATATCGAGCTCCTGCTGGACACCGGCACGGGCTGGCGCATCGAGTGTGAAACGGCGGGCATCCCGCTGGACGAAACGAATCTGGCCTGGCGTGCCGCTCGCGTGTTCTTTGACACGTTCGGCGGCGAGCCGGACGGCCTGACCATCCGCATCACCAAGCGCATCCCGTCCGGGGCGGGTCTTGGCGGCGGAAGCGCCGACGCGGCGGCCGTGCTGCGCGCGCTGAACCGCTGGAAAGATTACCCGCTTTCCGTCTATGCGCTGTGTGAGCTGGGCGCGCAGATCGGCTCCGACGTTCCGTTCTGCGTGCTGTGCGGCACGGCTCTGGCCGAGGGGCGCGGCGAGCGGCTGACGAAGCTGCCGGACACGCCGGAGATGTTCACCGTGATCTGTAAGCCGGACGTCTGCTTTTCCACCCCGGCGCTCTATGCCAAACTCGACGATGTCGCGCTTGCCAAGCGGCCGGACACGCGCGCCATGCGAGCCGCGCTTGAAAAGGGCGATCTCGAGGCCATCGGCGCGGGCCTGTGCAATGTGTTTGAGCAGGTCGCCATCCCAGACCATCTGGAGCTGAACTATATCAAGTCCATCATGATGTCCTACGGCGCCTATGGCGCGCAGATGACGGGCAGCGGCTCGGCCGTATACGGCCTGTTTGACTCGTTCGAATATGCCGCCGTCGCCTGCACGATGCTCAAGGACAATTATCCGCAGGTCTTTATCGCCAAAACGGTATAAAATTTCCAAAACCCGTCCATTCTATAGGCAACTACGGAATGGACGGTGTTTTTTATGAAAATCCGAAGGATCCTCTGCTGGCTGCTGTCGCTTGCTCTGTTGACCGGCAGCATTTATACGGCCGATACGCTCGTGCGGCAGCGCAGGCTGGCGCGGAAGACCGTGCGGCTGCATGTCATTGCCAATTCCGATGAAGCAGCTGATCAGGCGCAGAAACTGCGCGTGCGCGACGGCGTGCTGGCCTGCGTGTCCGGCCTGACGGCAGACTGCGAAACGGCGGATGACGCGCGCAAATGCATCGCGGCCCATCTGCCGGAGATCGCGGAGGCGGCGCAGCGCGTGCTTGCGGGCAGCGGCTATGATGTGACGGTCAGCCTCGGCCCGGAGACCTACGGCACACGGGACTATGCCAGCTTTTCTCTGCCTGCCGGGACATACCCCTCGCTGCGGGTGCAGATCGGCGAAGCCGCCGGGAAAAACTGGTGGTGCGTCGTGTTCCCGACGCTCTGCACGGCCGCAACGAGCGATGAGGCGGAGCTGCAGGCTGCCGCGGGAGGTTTTGACGAGGACGAGGCTGCATGGATCACGGAGGAGCAGCCGGAATACCGCCTGCGCTTCAAAACGCTCGAGTGGCTCCAGAAGCTCAAGGAACTGTTTTCATGAACCAGCCCCACGCCGTGACCCGGCGTGGGCTCAGCTTGTCAAAAAAGTCCTGTTGGACTTTTTCGCCAAGCTGCTATCAGAATTGCAAAATCAATTTTT
>DQIA01000112.1:17511-24565 GCA_003525905.1 Clostridiales bacterium | reverse complement strand
CTGCCGCTGCGGCGGGTTATTTAACGCGAAAGGAAACCCTGACGGTTTCCTTTCACACTTTTCTTCCCTCCGGAACCTTTGGCTGGGCAGTTTTTTCAACAGTCCGCAGCTCACGCCGTGACCCGGCGTGGGCTTTTTTTTTCGCACGGCGTGTGTTACAATAGGTAAAAAGAGGTGAGGAACATGCTGGAGCTTTGGCTTTGTCCGAGCAGAAAACAGAACACGGCCCGCGTGATGCAGGCGCTCTGCGAAAAAACGGCGCAGCGCATCCTGGTCGTGCCGGAGCAGTTCTCCCACGAGGCCGAACGCATGCTCTGCCGCGCGGGCGGCGACACGATCAGCCGCTTTGCCGAGGTCCTGAGCTTTTCCCGGCTGGCCTCGCGCGTGTTTTCCATCGAGGGCGGCTCCGCCTGCGAGGAGACGGACGCGGGCGGACGGCTGCTGCTGATGGCGCTGGCTGTGGAGCAGGTGCGCCCGCGGCTGAAGCTGTTCGGTGCCAGCACGTCCCGGCCGGAATTTTTGCTGCAGCTGCTCGACACGCTGGAGGAATTCCGTGCCTACTGCCTGCGGCCGGAGCTGCTGCGCGCGGCATCGGAGAAGCTCAGCGGCGCGCTGGCCGTGAAGACCGAGGAATTTGCCCTCCTGATGGAGAGCTATGACGCCGCCTGCGCCAATGCGGGGCAGGACCCGTCCAGCCGCCTGACGCGGCTTGCCGCCGCGCTGGAGACGGGGACGTTTGCCGCGGGACGGCAGCTGTATCTTGACGGCTTTACCGACCTGAACGGCGTGGAGCTGGAGATCCTGACGCAGCTCCTTGCAGGCGGGGCGGAGGTGACCGTTGCGCTGAGCTGCGACAGCCCGGCGGGCGGTGCGCAAATTTTCGATGCTGCGCGGGATACGATCCGCAGCCTGCAGAGAGCGGCCCGGCAGGCGGGCGCGGCGGTACAGCTCCGGGAATTCCCGGCAGAGGATGAGGCTTTTTCGCCTCTGCTGCGCGCGCTGTTCGGCAGGGGAGCGGCCTGCCCGGCGCTTCCGGGCGTCTGCCTTCCGTGCGCGCCGGATATCGAGACGGAGTGCCGCGCTGCGGCGGGTGAAATTCTGCAAAGGATGGAGGGCGGCGCGCGCTGGCGCGATATTGCCGTGGCCTGCGCCGACCCGGAGACCTATCGTCCGGTGCTCGAGACCGTCCTGCGCCGTGCGGGAATCCCGGCCTATTTTGCCGGAACGCGCGATCTGCTCCGTGAGCCGGTCGTGCGCATGCTGCTTGCCGCGCTGGAGGCGGCCTCGGGCGGCATGGAGCAGGAGGCCGTTCTGGCGTACTTAAAATCCGGCCTTTCTCCGCTGGACGCCGCCGCGTGCGACGCACTGGAGAACTATGCCGTGATCTGGAACATTCAGGGTGCGCGCTGGGAGCGCGAATGGACGATGGACCCGGCCGGGCTGCACGGCCGCGCTGCGCCGCCGGAGCGATTGGCCGAGCTGAACGCATGGCGCGCAGAGGCGATCGCCCCCCTGTCCGCCCTGCGGCGCGGTTTGCGCGCCGCGCAGAATACGGGCGAGATGGTGCTGGCGCTCTATCATTTTCTGGAGCAGACCGGTCTGCGCGAGCGGCTGAACGAGCGTGCGCAGGAGGCCTATCGGAGCGGGAGCCTGCAGAAGGCGCAGGAGCTGACGCAGGTCTACGGCATTGTCTGCACGGTGCTGGAGCAGCTGTACGGCGTGCTTGGCCGTACCGTCCGCACGGCAGATGCATTTTTCCATATTTTCCGTGTTGTGCTGAGTCAATATGACATTGGCACGATCCCGGCTCAGCTCGACAGCGTTACGGTCGGCAGCGTCATGTCGCTCCGCCGCGCGGATGTGCCGCATCTGCTGCTGCTCGGCGCGAACGAGGGGGCGTTCCCGGCTGCTGCCGCGCCGCGCAGCCTCTTGACGGATGCCGAACGCGCCAGCCTGCAGCGCATGGGGCTGGAGGTCGGCCCTGCTGCTTCGGCCCGGCTCGACCGCGAGCTTGCCGCCATGGCGAGCGTGCTGGAGGCGCCGCGGCGCTCACTGTGGGTCAGCGCCGTGCAGGAGCGGGAATCCTACTTTTTCCACCGGCTGACGGAGCTGCAGCCGCAGGCTGCGCGCGAGGCGACGGACGAGGCGCTGGTGCTGCGCGCGCCGCAGGCCTATCTGGAGCGTTGGCTGCCCGCCGCGGGCGGCCTGCTGCAGGAGCCGATGTTTGCCGGGGCTGCCGCGCGTGCGGAGCAGGCCCGGACCTATTCGCCCGGCTCGCTCCGGCCGGAGACGGCGCGGGCGCTCTATGGCGCGGAGCTGCACTTCTCCTCTTCGCGCATCGATGTGCTGGCCGGGTGCCGCTTTGCGCATTTTCTGCAGTACGGCCTGCGGGCGCAGGAACGCGAACCGGCGGAATTCGACAGCCGGTTCTACGGCACGTTCGTGCACGACGTGCTGGAGTATATCGTGCAGCAGACGGAGCGCGAGGGCGGGTTTGCCGCCGTGCCGCGCAGCCGGGTGCAGGAACTGGCGCAGGAGCGCATGGAGCAGAACGCACAGACCCTGCTCGAGACCTTCCCGGACTCGGGCCGGACGGGCTATCTGCTCCGGCGGACGTTTGACGAGGTGACGCAGGTCGTCGACGAGCTGTATGACGAGCTGTCCGTCTCCGCCTTCCGCCCGAAATTCTGTGAGCTGGAATTCTCGGCGCGCGGCGCGCTGCCGGGTGTGGCCTTTGCCGGGGAACGCTGCCGCGGTGTCGTGGAGGGTTTCGTTGACCGTGTAGACGTCTGGCGGAGCGGCGGACGGCCCTATGTCCGCGTTGTGGACTACAAGACCGGCAAAAAGAGCTTCGATTATACGAACGTGCTGCACGGGCGCGGGCTGCAGATGCTGCTGTATCTCTTTGCTCTCGTCCGGCAGGGCGGACATCTGCTCCATGGCGAGCCGCTGCCTGCGGGCGTGCTGTATTTCCCGGCGCGCATCGAGCGCGTCTCCGTGCGCGACCGTCTTGCGCAGGCCGAGATCGAAAAGGAGCGCCGCAAGCAGCTGCGCCGCTCCGGCGTGCTGCTGAACAGCGATCCGGTGCTCGAGGCTATGGAGCCGTGCGGCGGGAGCCCGCGTTTTCTGCCGTATACGCTTGACAAGGAGGGGCGGAAAACGGGCGACCTTGCCTCGTTTGTCCAGCTTGCCCAGCTGGAGCGCTTCGTGTTCCAGACCGTGGCCGCGCTCGGAGACGAGCTGGCGGACGGCCGCATCGACCCGGATCCCTGCATCCGGGATGCGAAGGACAGCGCCTGTGCGTTCTGCCCCTATTCTGAGGTCTGCGCCGGACATGAACAGCCTCGCTGGCTGAAGAAGATCACGGCGGAGGAATTCTGGCAGACGCTGGAAAGGAGAGAGCATGGCTGAGATCGTATTGACGCCCGGACAGCGGGCGGCGGTGGAGAGCCGCGGCTGCGCCCTGCTGGTCGCGGCGGCCGCAGGCTCCGGTAAGACCCGCGTCCTGATCGATCGCGTGCTCGATCAGGTCATCCGCGAGGGCAGGTGCGTCGACGAATTCCTGCTCATCACCTTCACGCAGGCGGCTGCAGCGGAGCTGCGCGGCAAGCTGCTGGCGGAGCTGAACCGCCGCCTTGCCGCCGACCCGGAGAACCGCCATCTGCAGCGGCAGCTCAGCCGCGTCTATCTGGCGCAGATCTCCACGGTCCACAGCTTCTGCGCGGCGCTCCTGCGGGACTATGCCCACGTTCTGGAGCTTCCCGCCGATTTCCGCCTTGCAGACGAGCAGGAGGCAGCCGCCTTGCGGGAGCGCGCCGTGCGCGCCGTTCTCGAGGAGGCCTATGCAGATCCGTCGCCCGCCGTGCGCGCTGCGCTGGATCTGCCCGGCGCAGGACGGGACGACCGCGCACTGCAGGAGTTGATCGTGCGCGTCTACACGAACCTGCAGTGCTATCCCGATCCGGCTGCGACGGCGGACCGCTGGGAGGTCATGCTGGATGTGACGGACTGCACGGACCCCGGCCAGACGATCTGGGGCGAGTGGCTGCTGCGGGAGCTGCAGCGCGGCCTGCAGAGCGATGCGGCCATGCTGCGCCGCGCGCTGGCGCTTGCTGAGGAGAACGAGGCCGTTTCCGCCTATGCGCCCGTGCTGCAGGCCAATCTCCTGCTGCTTGAGGCGCTGGCCTCCGCCGGATCGTGGGAGGCGCTTGCGCGCATCCCGCCGGATTTCGGCCGTTTCCCGGCGATCCGAAAATGCGCCGACCCGGAGACGCAGGAGCGCATCAAGCGCCTGCGCACGGACACCGTCGCGCGCGTGCGGCGCAGACTCGAGCCGTTCTCTTTGCAGCCGGACGAGACGCTGCGGGAGCTCAGCGGAAGCGCGGAGGCGCTGCGCGGACTGCTGGCCCTGACGCGGGCATTTTCCGCGCGCTTTGCGGCGGAAAAGAGCAGAAGGCATCTGCTCGATTATAACGATCTGGAGCATTTTGCCCTTCGCCTGCTGACGGATCGCTCCGGCGCGCCGACGGCGGCCGCCCGCGAGGTGGCCGGGCGCTACGCCGAAATTCTCGTGGACGAATATCAGGATACGAACCGCGTGCAGGAGGCAATTTATTCCGCGATCTCGCGGGAGGGCCGCAATGTGTTCCTTGTTGGCGACGTGAAGCAGTCCATCTACCGCTTCCGTCTGGCCGACCCGACCATTTTTCTGGAAAAATACCGCACGTTTGCGGAGGAACCTGCAGAAGGAGAGCCGCGCCGCATCCTGCTTTCGGATAATTTCCGTTCCCATGCGGAAATCCTGTCTGCAGCGAACGACGTTTTCCGCCTGACGATGACGGAGCGGACCGGCGGCCTTGTCTACGGCGATGCCGAGGCGCTGCGCGCCAACCGGACATTCCCGGACATGGGTCAGCCTGCCGTGGAGCTGCATGCCATCGACTACAGCCCGGCCGGGGACGGCGCGCCGCCGGACCGCGCGGCGGCCGAGGCGGAGTTTGTCGCCGCGCGCATCGCGGAGATGCTGCGGCAGGAGGAGAGGATCCCGGACGGCGACGGACTGCGGCCCGTCCGGCCCGGTGATATCGTCATCCTGATGCGCTCGCTCTCCGGCCGGACGCAGACCTATCTCGACGCCCTGCGGCGGCACGGCATTCCGGCCTCCTGCGGCAGCGACGACCTGTTTGCCGCAGAGGAGATCCGCTTTCTCTTTGCGCTGCTGCGGATCATCGACAATCCTCATCAGGATATCCCGCTGCTGACGGTGCTGCTCTCGCCGTTTGGCGGCTATCCTGCCGACGCGTTGGCCCGGCTGCGCGCCGGGGACCGGGACGCTGACCTTTACACGCTGCTTTGCGAAAGCAAAGCGCCCATCTGCGCCGTGCTGGAGGACCTGCGGCGCACGGCGCAGGAGGCGCCGCTGCGCACTCTGCTCGAGGAGGCGGAGGAGCGGCTCCTGCTGCCCGCGCTCTGCGCCGCTCTGCCGAACGGCCCGCAGCGGCAGCGGAATCTGGCGGCGTTCCGCTCGATCGCGGATTCCTATGAGCGCGCAGGCGGCTGCGGCCTGCCCGGCTTCCTGCGCCATCTGGAGGGCCTGCGGGAGCGTGGTGTGCCGTCAAGCGGCGGCGCGGCGGCCGGGGCCGTTCGGCTGATGACCATCCACAGCTCCAAGGGGCTGGAATTCCCGGTCGTATTTCTGGCGGACCTTTGCAAGAGCTTCAACCGCACGGACTCCCGCGCCAATGTGCTCACCGACCCTGTGCTGGGGCTTGGCTCAAACTGCTATGACCCCGCAGCGCGTATCCTTTGCCCGACCATTGCGCGGCAGGCCATTGCGCGCAGATTGGATCAGGAGGCCGTTTCGGAGGAGATGCGCGTGCTCTATGTCGCCATGACGCGGCCACAGTACCGCCTGATCATGACCTGCTGCGCCGCCCGCCTGACGCGCAGGCTCGAGAGCTATGCGCAGGGACTGAGCCTGCCGCCGGATGCCGCCCTGCTGGAGGGCGCGGATTCCTTGGGCGACTGGATCCTGCTTGCTGCGATGACCCGGCCGGAGGCGGGCGAGCTGTTCGCTGCGGCCGGGCAGCCAGACTGTGCACTGCAGGGCGGCCACCCGTGGCGCATTCAACTCCATACTGCTGTGCAGGCCGCCCCGGAGGCGGGGACTGCCGCATCGGCCGAACCGGCGTGTGAGCAGCCGCCGGAGCCGCGCTTCCTTCCACCCTATGGCCACGCAGCGGCGGTGACGATGCCGACAAAGCTGACAGCGACGCAGCTCAAGGGCCGCGAACTGGATAACGAGGCGGCCGAGCAGACCGCACAGGCGCCGAAGCTTCATTTCCCGGTCCCGCGCTTCGAAGAGGGGAGAAGGGCATTGACAGCGGCGGAGCGCGGCACGGCGCTGCACCTTGCCATGCAGCACCTGAACTATGCCGCCTGCGCAGACGAGTCAGGGCTTCGTTCGGAACTGGAGCGGCTCGGACGGCAAAAATTCCTGACGCCGCAGCAGCTTGAGGCTGTCGACCCGGAACGGCTGCGCCGCTTCTTTGCCTCTCCGCTGGGGCAGCGTGTGCTGCAGGCCCCACAGGTTGTGCGGGAGTTCAAATTCTCCGTGCTGGACGACGGCGCGAATTATGATCCGGCGCTGGAGGGGGAGGAGATTTTGCTGCAGGGCGTTACGGACTGCTGCCTCATCGAGCTGGACGGCCTGGTCATTCTTGATTTCAAGAGTGACCGCCTGCGCCCCGGTGCAGAGCACGAGCGCGCGGAATACTATCGCGGTCAGCTTGATGCCTACAGCCGCGCGCTGTCGCGTATTTTTGAGCTGCCGGTGTCGGAGCGCATCGTGTATTTCTTTGCAACGGACACCGCCGTCAGCCTGTAAAAAAGTCCCGGCCCTGCATGGAAAAACACCATGCAGGGCCGGGAAGCTTGTCAAAAAAGGATTTTTGACAAGCTCTCAAACGAGACCCGTTTCACTGGGCTCTCGTTTGAAAGGGGCTGCGGCTCGCTGCAGCGCACGAAGGGCGCGCCCTTCGCACGTTTGCGAGCC
>DQIA01000112.1:0-17371 GCA_003525905.1 Clostridiales bacterium | reverse complement strand
GCAAACTCTGCGAGGCTTTTTGCACAAACTGAGGAAACCCTGACGATTTCCTTTGCCTTCGGCCGGGAGGCTTTTATGCTGCGTCAGGCCTTTACCGCGCGGACAAAGGCTGCGGGGTCGGCGGCCTTGAAATAGGCGCTGCCCGCGACGAGGACGTTCGCGCCGTTATCGCGGCAGATCTTTGCCGTCTCCACATTGACGCCGCCGTCAACCTCCAGCTCACAGGCTGGGTTCTGCTCGTCGATCCACTGGCGGAGCTGATGCAGCTTCGGCATGGTACTGTGCAGGAACGACTGTCCGCCAAAGCCCGGCTCGACTGTCATCACAAGGATGAGATCGCACAGCGGCAGGAACGGCAGCACGGCCTCTGCCGGGGTGTTCGGCTTGACGGAAATGGCAGCGCGCACACCGTTTTCCCGGATGCGGCGCAGCGCCTCGAGCGTGTTTTCCTGCGTGTCGGCCTCAACATGGAGCGTGAGGATGCTGCTTCCGGCCTTGCAGAACGCGTCAACATAGCGGATGGGCCGCTCGATCATCAGATGGACATCCAGCGGCAGGGGGGCGATGCGCGAAATGGCAGCGACGACCGGGATGCCGATGGTGATATTCGGAACAAACATGCCGTCCATGACGTCGACGTGGACATAATCGGCTCCTGCGGCGGGCAGAGAGCGGATATCTCGCTCCAGATTGACAAAATCCGCGGACAAAATGGACGGTGCGACCTTGATCATAGTGTAAATAACCTCCTTGCAGTTCTTCCTGAACCTCTGCTCTTCATTATAGCGGATTTTCCGGGGCTGTCAATTTGAAAATGGATGGAATTTCCATGATTTTTCCCGGCGGAGCGGCGCAAACTAGGCTCGAAATCAAGCAAAGGAGGAACCGTTCATGAGCTGTGATTGCCATGCCAACCATTGCATCCAGTGCTCCGTTACCCAGTGCCGGAACCACTGCAGCGACGAAAACTACTGCTCGCTCGAGCGCATCCAGGTCGGCACCCACGAGTCCGATCCCACGATGAAGCAGTGCACGGACTGCATGTCCTTCGTTCGCAAGTGATCCTTCTGCAAGCCCGCTGCCCGGCAAACCGGACGGCGGGTCTTTTTTTCTGCGTGGCGGCATAGGCTGGAACAGAACAATGGGAGAGGGGATCGCCATGGGTGGAAAACAGGGAAGGAAAAAACGGAATTGGCTGCCGCTGCAGCTGGCGGCGGCCATGCCGCTGGCAACGCTGGCGCTGGCCGCATTGGCTGCGCGCCTGATCCTGGGCGGGAAGCTGCCGGAAAGCAGTCTGCCGGTTGCCGCGGGCGTGATCGCGGGGCTGGTCGCCTTTCTCGGTGCGCTGATCGCAGCCCTGCACAGCGGACGGCGGAAGCTGCTTTGCGGGCTTGGGGCGGCAGGCGGCTATGCGCTGTTTTTGCTGCTGGGGAACCTGCTGTTTTTCGGCGTACATTACGGGGAAGCACTGCCGGTCCTGCTGCCGCTGGCTGGTGCGGGGCTGCTCGGCGCTCTGCTCGGGGCCGGGCGCCGGAAAAAGCGCCGCTATGCATAAATCGAAAACGGATAAATGCAGGAGAACTTGCAAATATGCAAAACACAGCATGTGGTGAATATGCAGATAATGAATACAACATCTGGTGGAATATGCAGATGAGCCGCTGAATTACGATGTCTCCGTTGCATTGGTTAACATAACATTGTTAACATAATTCTTGAGCATAATATACAAAGTTTTCCTTTCCGGGCCGGAAAGGATTGAAATCTGGGAAAATATGCGTTATTATATTCTACACTGCCAGAAATGTTTGCAGAACGCTCCGGTTGCCTCCTGTATGCGCCGGGCCGCTGCGGCATAGTTTTTTGCTGGTGAGAGGGAACGCAAGATGGGGAAGCTCGTGGCTGCATATGAATCCTACCTTATGAATATCAGGCACGCATCGGACAATACGGTCGCTTCCTATCTGCGCGATGTGCGGCAATTCACCACCTATCTGGAGCAGACGGACGGCCCTGCGCTGGAGGCGTGCACGCAGGAGACGGTCTGTGCCTATGTGCGCCATCTGACGAGCATCGGCAAATCGCCCGCGACGGTCTCCCGGTGTGTGGCGTCGCTCAAGAGCTTCTATGGCTACTGCGTCTCCACCGGCGCGGTCGCGCAGTCTCCTGTGCACGATATCCCGCAGCAGAAGGCGGAAAAGCGCCTTCCTCAGATTTTAACCGGCCGCGAGGTCGAGCTGCTGCTCGAGCAGCCGAAGTGCACGGATATGAAGGGCTATCGCGACAAGGCCATGCTTGAGACGCTCTATGCCACCGGCATGCGCGTCAGCGAAATGATCGCCTTGAACGTTTCGGACGTCAGTCTGGCGGGCGGCTTTGTCCGCTGCACCGGGAACGGGAAGTCCCGCATCATCCCGATCTACCCGGCGGCCATCCGTGCCCTGACGGCCTATGTGACGGATATCCGGCCGAATATGATCGCCGAGCCGGACGAGCAGGCCCTGTTCGTCAACCTGAACGGCGGCCGCATTTCCAGACAGGGCTTTTGGAAGATCATCAAGCACTATCAGCAGACCGCGCAGATCGACAAGGAGATCACACCGCATACGCTGCGTCACAGCTTTGCGGCCCATCTGCTCGAAAACGGCGCGGACCTGCATTCCCTACAGGAGATGCTCGGCCACAGCGATATCTCCTCCACGCAGGTCTATGCGCAGGTCGTGAAAAAGACGCTCAAGAGCGTCTATGAAAAATATCACCCGCGCGCTTAAAGTAAAAGCTTCGGGGCTGGTGAAGTGATATGCTCCCTCTATGAGACGATGAAAGACACCGTCACATAGGGGGAGCATTTTCATGCCGTGGAGGAAGCAGTCCCGGTGCTGCGCGGGGATACTCTTATGAGAGGAGCCCATACCCCCGCAGCACTGCCCGCAGGCGGCTGCGGTGCGGCTCCTCCAGCGGCGACAGCGGCAGGCGGAGCGTCCCGCCGCACAGGCCAAGCTCCTCCATGGCGGCCTTGACCGGGATGGGGTTCACGACGCAGAACAGCGCCTCGCACAGCGGCAGCAGCTCCAGCTGGCGGCGCGCGCCTTCGCGGAAATCTCCGGCAAGGCAGGCGTCCGTCATGGCAACGACGGCCTCCGGCGCGACGTTCGACACCACGGAGATCACGCCACTGCCGCCGAGCGCCATGATCGCGGCCGTCTGGTCGTCGTTGCCGCTCCATACCGGCAGTCCGCACCGGGCCAGCAGCTGTGCGGCTCGGCTGATGCTGCCGCAGGCTTCCTTGATGCCTGCAATATGCGGATGGCGGGCGAGCGCCCGCACCGTCTCCGGCAGGAGGTCGACGCCGGTGCGTGACGGAACATTATAGAGCACGAGCGGCAGGGGAGACGCGTCCGCGATCGCGGTATAGTGCGCAAGCAGGCCTGCCTGCGTCCCTTTATTATAGTAGGGCGTGACGGCCAGCAGCGCATCCGCGCCGTTCTGTGCCGCAAGCTCTGCATTTTCTACGGAGCCTGCCGTGCAGTTCGTCCCGACGCCCATGATAACGGGGCAATGGCCGCAGGCAGCCTGCTTTGCGCGGCGCAGGAGTGTCAGCCTCTCGTCCTGCGTCAGGGTCGCAGCCTCGCCGGTCGTGCCGCAGACAACGAGCGCCGCGATCCCGGCATCCAGCTGCCGCTCAAGCAGGCGGTCCCATGCCGGAAGATCGATGCTCCCGTCCGGCCGGAACGGGGTGAGGAGCGCCGTGGCGGCGCCCCGAAAGATCGGCAGCATTCCGATCACCTCCGCGTCATCCTATGCCGCACCGCCTGCAGGGGTGAAATCCCGGTCTTGCAATTTTCGGGGCGCAATGGTATAATCAGACATTGAAATACAATAGGAGCAATCTGTCCATATGTATCTGAAACAGCTAGTCATTCAGGGCTTCAAATCCTTCCCGGACAAGACGGTCGTGGGATTTGGCCATGATATCACCGCCATCGTCGGGCCGAACGGCAGCGGAAAATCCAATATCTCAGATGCCATCCGCTGGGTCATGGGCGAGCAGAATTCCCGCTCGCTGCGCGGCCAGAAGATGGAGGATGTCATTTTCGGCGGCACGGAGAAGCGCGCCCCCGTCGGCTTTGCCGAGGCGACGCTCGTGCTGGACAACAGCGACCGCGCCCTGCATTATGACGCCGACGAGCTGATGGTCACGCGCCGGTATTACCGCTCCGGCGAGAGCGAATACTACATCAACAAGCAGAGCGTGCGTCTGCGCGACGTCAACGAGCTGTTCATGGATACCGGTCTCGGCCGCGACGGCTATTCCAACATCAGCCAGGGACGCATCGACGAAATTCTGTCCCTCAAGAGCACGGACCGCCGCGAAATTTTCGAGGAGGCAGCCGGTATCTCGAAATACCGCCACCGCAAGGAGGAAACGGAGCGCCGCCTCGCCACGACGCAGGACAATCTGACCCGCATCGGCGACAAAATCTCGGAGCTGGAGCTGCAGGTCGGCCCGCTGCGCGATCAGGCGGAAAAGGCAAAGCGCTACCTGACCTACCGCGAGGAGCTCAAGGGCCTCGAGGTCGCGCTGTGGCTGCAGTCGCTCGAGCGCCTGAGCGCCACGGCGCGCAAGGCCGAGGAGGACTATCATTCCGCCGCCTTCATCCTGCAGCAGGAGCACGACGCGCTGGACAAGCTCTATGTCACCTCGGAATCCCTGACGTTCGACCTCCACAACCGCGACCTGCAGACGGATCAGATCCGTGATGCGATCCGGCAGGCGGAGGCCGCCTCGCAGGAGCAGCGCAGCCGGATCGCCGTGTTGGAGACGAATCGCGGCAACGCGCAGAGCAACCTGAAGCGCGTGCAGCATGAGCTGGAGGATCAGGACAGCCGCAGCGGCAGCATCTCCGCGCAGATCGAAGCACTGGAGCAGCGCATGGGCGAGATCGACACGCAGACCGCCGCGCTGGCCGAAAAGCAGAAGCAGGCCGAGGAGGAGGGCCGCAGACTGGCGGATTCCGCCGACGGCATGACAAAGCGCTATCTCACCCTGCGCGATCTGCAGGGCCGGAAGCGCGAGGAGCTCTCCGCCCGCGGCGCGGACCTGACCGCCGTGGAAGAGAGTCTTGCCCAGAGCACGGAGCGGCAGACCCAGCTGGCACAGGATCTGCAGGCGGCGCAGAGCCGCTGTGCAGAGGCACAGCGCGCGCTCGAGACCGCACAGAAGCAGCTCTCCAAAGCGCAGGCCGATATCACGGCCGCGCAGAACCGCATCAACGGCTACCGTTTGCGCAGCCGCACCCGAGCGGAGCGGAGCGAGGCCCTGCAGAAGCAGGCCACGGACGCCGGTGTCCGGCTCGACACGGTCAGCTCCCGTCTGAAGCTCTTTCAGGAGATGGAGCGTGAGCTGGAGGGCTATTCCCGCGCTGTCCGCACCGTCATGCAGGAGAGCCGACGCGGCAAGCTCCGCGGCATCCATGGCGCGGTGTCCATGCTGCTGCGCACACAGGACAGCTACACCGTTGCCATCGAGGTCGCGCTCGGCAGCGCCATGCAGAATATCGTCGTGGAGGACGAGGGCTGCGCCAAGGCTGCCATCCAATATCTGAAACGCTCGGACAACGGCCGCGCCACATTCCTGCCGCTGTCTGTCATCCACGGCCGGCCGCTGAACGAGAGCGGCATCGAGCGCTGCGCCGGCTTCTGCGGCGTAGCCTCCGACCTTGTCTCGTGTGAGCCGCGCTATCGCGAGATCATCCTGAATCTGCTCGGCCGCACGGTCGTGGCGCAGGACCTTGACGCGGCCATTTCCATTGCCAACCAATTCGGCCACCGCTTCCGCATCGTCACGCTGGACGGGCAGGTCCTGAATGCAGGCGGCTCCATGACGGGCGGCTCCGTCTCCCGCAGTGCGGGCATCCTGTCGCGCGCCAACGAGATCGAGCGTCTGCAGGTCCAGCAGAAGGAGGCCGCCGCCGCGCTGGACAAGCTCCGCGGAGAGCAGAAGGAGGCGCAGCGCCTGCTGGAGCAGGCAAATTATGACCTGACAAACGCGGAGACGGACCTCCGCACGGCCGAAGACGCCGCTCTGCGCCTGCAGGGCGAGGAAAAGCAGTACCACGTTCTTGTGCAGGCCCTGACGGACGCGATCACCGGCTCGCAGCGCGAGCAGGAGCTGCTCGAAAAGCGGATCGGCGCCGACAGCGGCCGCCGCGCGGCGCTGCAGAAGGCCGTTGCCGACCTGCAGAAGGCACTGGAGGAGGCTGAGCAGGAGCTTTCCGTCGTTTCGGACGGCCAGAGCGTTGCTTCGGAGCAGAGCAGCCGCCTTTCGGAGCGCCTGACGGCGCTGCGCATGGAGGCGGCCAAGCTGGAGGCCGAGCGCGCCACGGCGAAGAGCTCCGCCGAGCAGCTGCGCGGGCTGGAGCATGCCATGCGCGGCGACCGCGAGCAGAAGCTGCAGCTCATCGACCGCTATACGCAGGAGGCCGCTGAGCTGGAAAAGACGCTGCAGGCCGAGCAGGACAAGCTGGCCGGGCAGGACGCCGCGGCGCAGGCCAGGCAGGAAGAGCTGCAGGCCGCGCTTGCCGAGCGTGCGAAGGTCGAAGCGCGCAAAACGGCCACGGAAAAGGAAGTACAGGAGAAAAACCGCGATATCCTGAACATGGAGCGTGAGAGCGCCCGTCTGGAGTCGCGCAAAAATGCTGCCGAGCTGGAGGAAAAGCAAATTCTCGACCGGCTGTGGGATACCTATGAGCTGACGCGCTCAAGCGCGCCCGCCGCTGCGGCGGAGCTGGAGAGCACGGCTGCCGGAACGAAGCGCGCCGCGGAGCTCCGCAAGAAGATCTCCGGCCTCGGCACGCCGAACCTCGGCGCCATCGACGAATTTGCCCGCGTGAACGAGCGGTATGAATACCTCTGCGGCCAGCGCGACGACGTGCTGACGTCCAAGCGCGACCTCGAGGGCATCATCGGCGATATCACCGGCCAGATGACCGATATTTTCGTCACGGAATTCGGCCGCATCAACACCTATTTCGGCCAGACATTCACGGAGATGTTCGGCGGCGGCAAGGCCTCGCTCGAGCTGGAGGACCGCTCGCAGCCGCTGACGTGCGGCATTGAAATTCGCGTGCAGCCGCCCGGCAAGCAGCTCAAGACCATCACGCTGCTGTCCGGCGGTGAGAAGGCCTTTGTCGCCATCGCGCTGTATTTTGCCATTCTGAAGGTGCGGCCGACGCCGTTCTGCATGCTCGACGAGATCGACGCCGCGCTGGACGACCGGAATGTCGAACGCTTCGCGGGCTACCTGCGCGGCTTCAGCGGGAAAACGCAGTTTATCGTCATCACGCACCGCCGCGGTACCATGGAGGCCGCCGACGTGCTCTATGGCGTGACCATGCAGGAGCAGGGAATTTCCCGCATCCTGCATCTGGACCTGAATCAAATGGAGCAGCAGCTCGGAATTTCGGAGGAGATCAAGTAAATGGGTTTTTTTGAAAAAATCAAAAACGGACTGAAAAAGACGCGCGCCGCCATGGCCAACACGCTCGGCGGCATCTTCGCCTCGTTCAGCGGCGCAAACGAAGAATTTTACGAGGAGCTTGAGGAGAGCATGATCCTCGCCGACATCGGCGTGGAAACGTCCTGCAAGGCCGTCGAGCAGCTCCGCACCGTCGTGAAGGAGCGGAAGCTCCGCACGGCGGAAGAAATTCACGATGCCCTGAAGGATATCCTTGTGGACATGCTGAACGTCGGCGACACGAGCCTGAAGCTCGGCACGCGCCCGTCCGTCGTGCTTGTCATCGGCGTCAACGGCGTCGGCAAGACGACGACCATCGGCAAGCTGGCTCACCGCCTCTCCGGTGAGGGCAAGCGCGTGCTGCTGTGCGCGGCCGATACGTTCCGCGCCGCGGCTGCCGATCAGCTCGAAATTTGGGCCGGACGCGCCAATGTGGACATCGTCCGCCAGCACGAGGGCGCGGACCCCGCCGCCGTGGTGTTCGACGCCATTTCCGCCGCCAAGGCGCGAGGCAGCGACGTCATCCTGTGCGACACGGCAGGACGCCTGCACAACAAGGCCAACCTGATGAACGAGCTCGGCAAAATTTCCCGCATCATTGACCGCGAGCTGCCGAATGCGGATAAAGAGGTCCTGCTCGTGCTCGACGGCACGACGGGCCAGAACGGCCTGCTGCAGGCCAAGCAGTTCAAGGAGATCGCCGGTGTTACGGCCATCGCCCTGACAAAGCTCGACGGCACGGCCAAGGGCGGCATCGTCATCGCCGTGGCAGACGCGCTGCAGATCCCTGTGAAGCTCATCGGTGTCGGCGAACAGATGGACGACCTGATGCCGTTTGAGCCGCGCGCGTTCGTCGACGCGCTGATCTGAGGAGGTGCCCGACATGAAGGTCGTTATGGCAAGCAACAACGCCCACAAGATCGCCGAGCTGCGCGCGATCCTGTCTGCCTACGGGCTGGACGTCGTCTCGCAGCGTGAGGCGGGTGTGCATGTCGAGCCGGAGGAGACCGGCACAACGTTTGAGGAGAATTCCCGCATCAAGGCTGTGGCTGTGATGCAGGCCTGCGGTCTGCCCGCCGTGGCGGACGACTCCGGCCTGATGGTCGACGCGCTGAACGGGGAGCCGGGCGTTTATTCCGCGCGCTACGGCGGACCGGACTGCATCAGCGATTCCGACCGCATCAACTATCTGCTGAAAAAGCTCGGAAACGTCCCGGAAGGGAAGCGGACGGCAAAATTCGTCAGCGTTATCACCCTCGTCACGCCGGACGGCAAGGAGATCGTCGCGCGCGGCGAGTGTCCGGGACACATCCTGTTCGAGCGCCACGGAAACGGCGGCTTCGGCTATGATCCGGTGTTCTTTGCGGAGGATGCCGGGTGCACGTTCGCAGAGCTGGCCCCGGAGCAGAAAAATCAGATATCCCACCGCGCCCGGGCGCTGCGCGCCTTTGTGGAGAAGGCGTTTGGAACGAAAAAGGAGAAGGAATTATGCTGACCAGCAAACAGCGCGCCGATCTGCGCGCACAGGCAAATGATCTGGACACCACCCTGATGGTGGGCAAGGGCGGCGTGACGGAGAACGTTCTGTCCGAGGCCGCCCGGCAGCTTGAGGCTCGTGAGCTTGTCAAGGGCCGCGTGCTCGAGGCGGCGCTCCTGTCCGCACGCGAGGTCTGCGATGCGCTGTGCGAAGCGCTCGGTGCAGACGGCGTGCAGTGCGTCGGCTCGAAATTCGTGATCTACCGCCGCTCGGAGAAGAAGGCACAGGAGGCCGCACGGCAGGCGCGCGAGCTGAAAAAGCGCAAGTCGAACCCCGTCCGGCGCGGGGCGCAGGAGCGCCGCCGGCAGGCACGCGAGGAGCGCGAGCGCCGCAATGAGTATTTCCGGCAGGCTGCCATTCAGGCCGCCATCGAGCGCCGGAAGAGCCGCGAGGAATAACATAAATCATCGGAAAGGGGAGCGCCGCACATGGCAAATATCGGTATATTCGGCGGGAGCTTCAACCCGCCGCATCGCGGCCATCTGCTGGCTGCAGCGGAGTTCCAGCGCAGACTTGGGCTGGACCGCGTCATTCTGATGCCGGCGGCGCTGCCGCCCCATAAGGCGCTGGCCGCCGGATCGCCGGACGCCCACACGCGTCTGGAGCTGACAAGGCTGGCTGCGCAGGACCTCCCGTTTGCGGAGGTCAGCGATCTGGAGCTGCACCGCAGCGGCGCAAGCTACACGGCCGATACACTCGAGGAGCTGCACCGGCAGTATCCCAACGACCATCTCTGGTTCCTGATGGGGACGGATATGCTGCTGACCTTTGCGCAATGGCATGCGCCGGAGCGCATTGCAAAGCTTGCCTCGCTGGCGGTCGCGCACCGCGGAAGGGATGACGGCAAAACGCTTCGGGAAGCGGCGCAGCAGCTGCGCGACCGCTTCGGGGCGGACGTCGTGCTGGTGGAAAATGACTTTCTGCCCTATTCCTCCACCATCGCCCGCGCCATGCTGACCTTCCGCTGCGGGGAGGACTATCTCGAGCCTGCGGTCTATGACGCCGTTTGCATGCAGGGGCTTTATCACACGCGCAGCGACCTGCGCGCCCTGCCGCTCGATGCGCTGGCCCGCATCGCCCTGCCGCTGCACGACCCGAAGCGCGTGCCGCATGTGCTTGGCTGCAGCCACACGGCGGCGGAGCTTGCCGCCCGCTTTGGTGAGGATCCCGGCCCAGCCCGCCGGGCAGGCCTGCTGCACGATGTCACAAAGGCGCTTCCCGGTCCGGAGCAGTTGAAATTATGCGATAAATATGGTATGATGTTGGATACATTCGAACGCAGTCACCCGAAGCTGCTGCACGCCAAAAGCGGCGCGGCGGTCGCGGGGGCCGTGTTCGGGGAATCTGCTGCGGTGCAGTCGGCTATCTGTTGGCACACGACCGGCAAGCCGGACATGACGCTGCTGCAGAAGATCTTATATCTTGCCGATTACATGGAGCCGAACCGGGATTTCCCCGGTGTGGAACGGCTCCGCGCTCTGGCGGAGCATGATCTGGATGAGGCGGTCCTTCTGGGCCTTGAGATGTCGCTCGATCTGCTGACGGAAACCGGTCAGCCCATTGACGTGAATTCCAGAGCGGCCAGAGATTTTTTGAAAAGCGAAAGGACGAAGTCGGAATGAGGAAACTATTCGGCAACAGCAGCCGCGGCGCTTCCGGCGGGCGCTATGTCGCCGGGAAGCAGGCCGAGCGCCGCAGTGCGCCGGTGCAGCCCGATGTGCAGCGCCCCGAGTCAGACGAGGACGAGATCCCGCTCCTGCGTGATTATGCCAACCGCGAGGCGGCGCAGCACGGTCCGGAGACGGAAAAGGATGATAACCCGCTTCTGCAGCAATATCTGAAGCGCCCGCCGCTGGCGCAGGCCATGCCACAGGAGCGGCATCAGGCTCCGGCGCAGCCGCAGCAAAGACCTGCGCAGCAGGCGCAGAGTGTTCCCGCACCCCGTGCGCCGCGTGCCGAAGCGCCGCGGCCCCGCCGGGAGGAAGTCAGGGACGAGGACCTGACGCGTGATCTGCCTCGCACGGATGCCGAAGCGCCGCGCAGCGGCATGAACGGCAAAACGCGCGGACTGATCCTTCTGCTGGCCTCCATCGCGCTGTTTCTCGGCTCCGTCGCCATGTGTCTGGCGCTGCTCGGCCGCACGACGGCCATCATGCCGTCCGGCGGGGATAACAAGTCCGGCGGCAGTACGAGCGTCCGCGTCGAAACGGACGCTCAGACGGGCCAGAGCATCGAGATGGACGTGCCGGATGCCTCCGGCCACGAGGGGATTTATAATATTCTGCTCATCGGCACGGACGGCGACAGCACCCGCACGGATACGCTTCTGATCGCGAACCTCAATACGAAGAAGCACACCGTCAGCCTGATGAGCATCCCGCGCGACACTTATATCACCGGCAATTACGTCATTCCGAAGATCAATTCCGTCTACAGCGCGGCGGGCCAGGGTGACCGCGGCATCCGTGCGCTGACCGATAAGATCCGCGAGACGCTTGCCATTGCAGTCGACGGTTATGTGCTGGTTGATCTGCAGGGCTTTGAAAAGACGATCGACATGGTCGGCGGCGTGGAATTCGATATCCCGACCGACCTGCAGTATGACGATGATGACGAAAATATCCACGTCGACCTGAAGGCAGGCCATCAGCTGCTTGACGGTGCACATGCGCTGCAGCTGTGCCGCTACCGCAGCGGCGCTGCCGATATGGACATTGAGCGTGCGGCTACGCAGCAGGAATTCCTGCGAGCGTTGGCACGGAAGCTGGCTTCGTCCGCGACGCTGGCAAAGGTGAAGGACTATGCCGAGCTATTTGCGACCTATGTCCGCACCGACCTGACCGTCGGCAACCTGATCTATCTCGGATCCGAGCTGATGCAGTGCGATTTCAACGCCATGTACACCGTGACCCTGCCCGGCGAGGCCGTGGAGATCAAGGGCGGCGACTATTATCAGCTCGACCCGGACGGCGTGCTGAAGATCCTGAACGAGCACTTCAACCCCACGTCCGAGGAATACGGCAAATATGACATCAACATCCGCCAGAAGACGGATATTCAGCGCGGGGATGGAACCGTGACCCGTGATACCACGGCGACAACGCCGACAAAGAGCACGCAGCCGCGCCAGGAGCCGACAGAGCCCACGCAGGATACGGCGACGGAACCGACGGGAGATCCCACGGAGCCGACGGAGGGCCCAACCGACGAAACGCAGGACCCGACGGAGGGGCCGACCGAGGGCCCGACGGAAGCGCCGACGGAGGCTCCGACTGAGGCGCCCACGGAAGCGCCGACCGCCGCGCCGGAGACGGCAGAATAAGGAGGAACACCCCATGTATACACCCAAGGAGCTGGCGCTGCGCGCCGCTAAGGCACTCGACGACCGCAAGGGCCTGAAGATCCGCCTGCTGCAGGTTACGGACGTCACGTCCATTGCTGACTATTTTCTGATCTGTACCGGCACGTCCAACACGCATGTCAAGACGCTGTGCGACAGCGTGGAGGCGGCCGTCGCCGATGAGCTGGGCGAGCCGTTGCTGCACCGGGAGGGCCACCGCGGCGGAACGTGGGTCCTGCTGGACTTCGGCTGCCTCGTCGTGCATGTCTTCACGGAGGAGACGCGCGCCTTCTATGATCTCGAACGCCTGTGGAACGACGCAACGCCGGTTCCCATTGATTTTGCAGAATAAAGAGGGAGAAACATGAAGTACGATTTTACCGCCATCGAGGCCAAATGGCATAAGATCTGGGATGAAAAGCAGCTCTATGCCGCCAGGACCGGCAGCGACGCGAAGAAATTCTATGCGCTGGTCGAATTCCCGTACCCGTCCGGCGCCGGTCTGCACGTCGGCCATGCCCGCCCCTATACGGCCATGGATGTCATCGCGCGCAAGCACCGCATGCAGGGCGAGAACGTGCTGTTCCCCATGGGCTACGATGCCTTCGGCCTGCCGACGGAGAACTACGCCATCAAGAACCACATCCATCCTGCCGTCGTGACGAAGAACAACATCGCCACGTTCCGCGGCCAGCTGCAGGCGCTCGGCTACAGCTTCGACTGGGACCGCGAGATCAACACGACGGACCCGAAGTATTTCAAGTGGACGCAGTGGATCTTCCTGCAGCTCTATAAGAACGGCCTTGCCTACAAGGCCAAGATGCCCGTGAACTGGTGCACGTCCTGCAAGTGCGTGCTGGCAAACGAGGAAGTCGTAGAGAACGTCTGTGAGCGCTGCGGTAGCCCGGTCGTCCGCAAGGAAAAGAGCCAGTGGATGCTGCGCATCACGCGCTATGCCCAGCGCCTGCTCGACGATCTGGACGACGTCGACTTCATCGAGCGCGTCAAAATTCAGCAGCGTAACTGGATCGGACGCTCCACCGGCGCGGAGGTCCGCTTCGGCTCGACGTTCGGCGATGAGATCACCGTGTTCACCACCCGCCCGGACACGCTGTTCGGCGCGACGTACATGGTCCTTTCGCCGGAGCATCCGCTGCTCGAGCGCTGGATGGACCGCCTGACGAATGCCGACGAGGTCAAGGCCTATCAGGAGGCAGCCGCCGCGAAGTCCGACTTTGAGCGCACGGAGCTCACGAAGGAGAAGACCGGCGTGCAGCTCGGCGGCGTGAAGGGCATCAACCCCGTGAACGGCAAGGAGATCCCCATCTTCATTTCGGACTATGTCCTCTCCACCTACGGAACCGGTGCGATCATGGCCGTCCCGGCCCATGACGACCGCGACTGGGAATTCGCGAAGAAGTTCGGCTGCGAGATCATCGAGGTCGTCAAGGGCGGCAACGTGCAGGAGGCGGCCTTTACGGACTGCGCCACCGGCGTGATGGTCAATTCCGGCTTCCTTGACGGCATGAGCGTCGCCGACGCCAAGAAGGCCATCACGGAATACCTGACGGAGAAGCACATCGGCGAGGCGAAGGTCAACTTCAAGCTCCGCGACTGGGTCTTCTCCCGCCAGCGTTACTGGGGCGAGCCGATCCCCATCGTCCACTGCCCGAAGTGCGGCACCGTCCCGCTCGATGAGAAGGACCTGCCGCTGGAGCTGCCGGATGTCGAGAGCTACGAGCCGACGGACGACGGTCAGTCTCCGCTTGCCGCCATCACGGACTGGGTCAACACGACCTGCCCCTGCTGCGGCGGCTCAGCCAAGCGTGAAACGGACACCATGCCCCAGTGGGCCGGTTCCTCGTGGTACTATCTGCGCTATATGGATCCGCACAACGACGAGGCCCTTGCCTCGCCCGAGGCTCTGCGCTACTGGAGCCCGGTCGACTGGTACAACGGCGGCATGGAGCACACGACGCTCCATCTGCTCTACAGCCGCTTCTGGCACAAGTTCCTCTATGATATCGGCGTCGTGCCGACGAAGGAACCCTATGCCAAGCGCACGAGCCACGGCATGATCCTCGGTGAGGGCGGCATCAAGATGTCGAAGTCCCGCGGCAATGTCATCAACCCCACGGATGTCATCGCCGAATACGGTGCGGACACCATGCGCACCTATATCATCTTCATCGGCGATTTTGAAAAGGCCGCTTCCTGGTCGACGAACGCCGTGAAGGGCTGCAAGCGCTTCCTCGACAAGGTCTGGAATCTGGCCGAGACCGTCACCGATCACGAGACGGCATACTCTGCCAAGAACGAGTCCATCCTGCACAAGACGATCCGCAAGGTCACGTCGGACATCGATGCGCTCAAGGGCAACACCGCGCTGGCCGCGCTCAT
This sequence comes from Clostridiales bacterium, assembly GCA_003525905.1. Lineage (GTDB taxonomy): Bacteria > Bacillota > Clostridia > Oscillospirales > Oscillospiraceae > JAZOXB01. Next base: position 2,578 of record DQIA01000112.1, on the reverse strand, counting down.
GACGCTGACGTCTACGCTGACGGACAACGGCTGCAACGCCGCCGAGCTCAAAACGCTCCTGCAGCTGCTCAGCCCGTTTGCGCCGCACATCTGCGACGAAATCTGGCAGCAGCACGGCTTCGAGGGCATCTGCTCCGTCTCGGCCTGGCCGGCGTATGACGAGTCGAAGTGCCGCGATGCGGAGATCGACATGGCCGTTCAGGTCAACGGCAAGCTGCGCGGCACGATCCATGTTGCAGCCGACCTCGACGACGAGACCGTCGTTCAGACGGCGCTGGCCGACGAAAAGATCGCTCGCTTCCTCGAGAAGACCGGCGGCGCGCTGCGCAAAAGCATCGTTGTCAAAAACAAGCTGGTCAACCTCATCGTAAAGTGATGGAATCCGGCCGCTCGGCTTGAAATCGGCAAAAGTTTGAAAAAAATTGTAGAGATCGCTTGACTTTTGACTTGCGATTGACTATAATAATTGATGCCGTTATATCGGCCCTGAAAGCATCCCGGATTGAGCCGGATGCACCGGAGGGAGGGAAATCAATGTCTGAAATTCGCGTGAAGGAGAACGAGTCTCTGGAGAGCGCGCTGAAGCGTTTCAAGCGCAGCTGCCAGAAGGATGGCGTTATCGCTGAGGTCAAGAAGCGTGAGCATTACGTCAGCCCGAGCCTCAAGCGGAAGCAGAAGTCCGAAGCTGCTCGTAAGAACAAGCGTCGCGGCTATTGATTCCCGTTTTCTTGCATAGCTAGAGCCGCTGCTGATGCAGCGGCTCTTGTTTTTTGTCCCGCCTCCCGCACTTTTGCGGCCCGCCGTCATAACATGGAATGAGCCGAGTGCTCAGAATCCAAACGGGAGGTTCCTGACTATGAATTGCAATTCCAATTGCTTCGGCGGCAACTGCTGGTGGATCATCATCCTGCTCCTGCTGTTCTGCTGCTGCGGAAATAACGGCGGCTGCGCCAACGCGGCCAACAACAACTGCGGCTGCGGCGGCTGCGGCTGCTGACGCATCGATCCGGCGGGGGAGAAGGCTTGCCTTCTCCTCCGCTATTTTTTTGTATCGGTACTGGCCTTCTGCCGCTTCCTGTGATATAATGCAGAAAAGTACTTCCCGGAAGGAGCGTGTTTTATGGAGGATCGACCCGTACAGGAGGGCTATCACCGTCCCGCACGAAAGAAAAAGCGCGCGGGCCTGCCTGCCTTTTTCCTGGCCGTCATCGTGCTGGCGCTGTTGGCTGCCGCCCTGCTGCGCATCTGGCTCGGTTACCGCAGCGGCTCGCTTGCCGCAGGAGATATCACGGTGCTGCGCCGCGGCCTGCCGTTCGGCGTGGGAGCCGCCGGACTGGCTGCCGTGCTTGCCGTCGCCGGTCTGCTGCGGAAAAAGCGCCGCCGCGGCTTTGCCGCCTGGGGCCTTGCTCTGGCGCTCGTTGCGCTCGTGCTGACAGGCGGACTGCTGTATGCCGACCATTACCTGACCGGCAAAATGACGACGGACGATGATTTCGATTCGCTCTCCGCCAGTGACCTGCACCAGACGGCGACGGAGGCTGACGGCCGCCTGGAACGCGAGGAGCGTTTTTCTGAGGCGCTGTCCGGTCTGGAGGAGCAGTTGGCTGATCTGCCGTCCTTCACGGAGGTCGATCGCTACCTGCTGTCCAATAACGATATCCCGGCCGAGGCGCTGGCCAAGCTCGACACGGGCAAGGCCCCGCGCAGCAGCTATCTCAGCAGCGATGCAGGCAAAATTCAGGTGTTCGTGCTGTTCGGCCTCGACGGCGTCGATTCGTCCGACAGCGTCATGCTCGTTGCGCTCGACCGCGTGCATCAGAAGATCAAGCTTATCTCGCTTGCGCGCGATTCCTATGTTTTTATCCCGGAATTCGCCTCATTTTCCAAGCTGGCCTATTCCTACACCTGGGGCGGCGCGGCGATGGCCGTAAAAAATCTGAACTATAACTATTACTTGAACGTGTCGGATTATATTGCCGTGGATTTTGAACAGCTCGCGCAGATCATCGACCGGATCGGCGGCGTGACGGTCAATATCGACGAGGATGAGGCGCGCTATCTTTCCAATTATCCGAACGTCCATGTCGGCGACTGCCTGCTCGACGGGAAAACGGCGGTTTCCTATGCCCGCATCCGCAAGAGCAGCGCCACGGACAGCGACCGCAAGCGCACCGGCCGCCAGCGTGAGGTCATTCTCTCGATCCTCAACACGCTGCAGACCATGCCGCTGTCGCAGTATCCGGGCTTTGTGCGCGACTGCCTCGGTATGTGCGCAACATCATTCGAGGCTGAGACGCTTCTGACCATGGCCGCTGAGACGCTGGGGCAGAATTACACGGTCGAGCAGTATTTCTTCCCGGAGGGGCAGGTGGACTGGTGGGCCGGGCTCATCAAGGAGTATTTCTACTACGTCTATGACCTGCGCCGTGCCAGTGACCGCATTTACCGCATCATTTACGAGGAGCTGTATATCTCGGGCTACGATGATTGAGTGCAAAGCATGAGGCTAAGCCTGCAGCAGCACATGCGAAAATCCGCATATTTGCCCAATCACTACAGCAGCGGCATGGCCGGACCG
>DQIA01000023.1:11264-18074 GCA_003525905.1 Clostridiales bacterium | reverse complement strand
GGCCGTTTTATGTGGGTTTTACTGCTTCGTGAAGACCATGGGGAACAGATCGTCCAGCATCTCGCTGAGAGACTGCAGGTCCATCGCGTCGCCCGTGACGGACGTGAAGGTCAGCTTGCCGCCCTCGAGCGTGTAGGAAACATAGTCCTCTTCGGAGAAGTCGGCTTCCTGCTCCTCAAAATAGAGCTTGCCGTCAGCTGCCTTATAGACGCCGGACTCCTCGTCCTCTTCCAGAGAGCTCAGCAGGGACTCTTCGTCGAGCTGGCTGATCTGCTCGGCGACATAGTCCGAAACGCTGGAGCCGGTGCTCTGCTCGAAGGCAGCGTCGAAGTCCTCGCGGGACAGTCCGGATTCCTCGGCGGTCTTGTAGAGCGCCGCCTCAATGGCGGAGCCGCAGCCCTGCAGATAGGTGTGCAGCGCGGTAACGGTGGCTTCCTTGTCGGCCTGCATGGAATAGGTGCCGTCTTCGCCCAGCGTCAGAGTGTAGGGAACGGGCAGGGTCAGGTCGGCCAGATCCTCTTCGGCAAGGCCAAGCTGGGTCATGGCGGAGTTCAGGGCAGGGGCCAGATCGAGATCGATCTTGTAGGTACCGGGCAGGTCGGACTTGCCGCCGCCGCAGCCGGCGAGCGCAAGGACAAGGGCCAGCGCCAGCAGGCACAGTGCGAGAGACTTTACATGTTTCATGATTTTCTTCCTTTCTTTTTTGCAAAAAATGCAAGTTGATTATAGCATAACGGGATGTGGGTGTCAATCCATCGGGCGGCCGTTTAGAACGGTTTCTGCCAGCCGGTCGCCCTCGTAGCGGAGCTTCAGCGAAAAAAACGGCACATGCTCCCGCATAAGGCGCAGGAAAATGCGGTCCCCCTCCCACTGCGGCAGGGCGGCGAACTGTGTCTCCGGGATCCACGCCAGCTCGCCCTCGTCGCAGTCCCGCAGGCTCCCGCGGCAGGCCGAGGCGTGGAACAGGTGCATGTATTCGCCCTCCCAGCAGTCGCTGACGAAGGTCACGATGCCGCAGTAGCGGTACTCCGTCAGCTCCAGTCCCGTTTCCTCGCGGAATTCGCGGCGGACGCAGTCGTCCGGGCTTTCGTTTTCTTCAAATTTTCCGCCAATGCCGATCCATTTGTCGTGATTCGGATCGTTTTTCTTTTTGTTGCGGTGCAGCAGGAGCCAACTCCCGTCCTGCTCCAGATAGCAAAGCGTGGTATTCTTCATAGCGATCTCCCGAAAAAAGCCCCTGCAATCGCATGACGGTTGCAGGGGCCGGTTTTATTCTGCGGCGCTGGGATTGGTGGCGGGGTTCACGATGACTTTCACGGCGTTGTGCAGGTTCTCTGCGACGCAGTGCGCCTGCCCCTTGGCCTGCTCGCCGTCGAGCGTCCAGTCCATGTCGGCGGGGGCGTCGATCTCCAGATGGCTGGCGCTCGTGAACGTCAGCATGGGCGTGTGGTAATCCTGCGTCGTCAGGGCCAGCACGCAATCGCTCAGCTCCATCAGGCTCTGCGGCTTGCGCACGAGCAGCAGCTCGAACACGCCGTCGTTCATGTCCACGATCTCCGGGGAGAGCGTCAGAATGCCCGCAACGGATGTGGAGTTGCTGATGGCGCCGAAGATATAGTCGTCCTCGAGCACGGTCTCGTGGTCGAGCAGAAAGCGCACATGGCGGCTGCGGATGGACGGCAGCTCCTTGATGCCGCCGAGCACATAGGCCAGATGGCCCAGCGCATTTTTTACGCTCTGCGACGTGGCGTAGGATGCGCGGGTGAACGCGCCGAACGAGGCGACATAGGAGAAGCAGCGGCCGTTGAAGCTGCCGAGGTCCAGTGTGCGCGGCTCGCCCTCGACGATGTCGCGCGCGGCCTGCAGCAGGTTGCGCGACAGGTGCATGCTGCTGGCAAAGTCGTTCGTGCTGCCTGCGGGGATATAGCCGATGGGCGTGTCGCTTCCGGCCGCATAGACACCGGAGACAACCTCATTGAATGTGCCGTCGCCGCCTGCGCAGACCACGCAGTCGAATTCGCGGCAGCGGGATGCTGCGACTTGCGTTGCGTCGCCGCGGGCAGCTGTGGTATAGACCGTGACGTCGTAGCCGCCGCGGTTGAAAATGCTGACGATCTCCGCCAGCGCGCGGTTCGCACGCTTTTTTCCCGAGCAGGGGTTCAGAATGAGCAGCAGCCTCTTCATCGCATGATCCTCATGCGGAAACGCACCCAGACAAAGATGCAGCCTGCGGCGATCACAAGGCCGATGCCGAGCAGCGCCCACTGCTCCTTGGAGCGCGGCTTGCGGATATGGAACGGCATCACAAAGCTGGCGCCAGTCAGCGCCATAACAACGAGCAGCGCCACGTGCAGGATCGCGGCACGCTGGAAAATGTCGAGGAAGCAGAAGAAAAACGGGAAAATGAGCGCGGCTGAGGTGATGGGAAGGCCCGTGTAGGTCTTGCGGCACTCGTCCGTCTCCTGCTGGCGCAGCTCCTCCGTCACGTTGAAATAGGCAAGGCGAATGAGCCCGGCGAGCACATAGAGCGCCGCGATCAGCACGGCATACCAGACAGAGCCGCACACGACGATCGTGATGACGGCGGGCAGGATGCCGAAGGCAACGATGTCGCACAGAGAGTCAATCTGAATGCCGAAGCCCTTCTGCTCCGCCGTGCGGTTCTTCTTCGTGCGGGCGATGCGGCCGTCAAACATATCGCAAAGGCCGCTGAACATCAAACAGAGGATTGCCAGCAGCGGGTGGCGGGCGACGGCCAGCCCGATGCCGGTCACGGCCGACAGCAGGCTGAGGTAGGTCAGAATGACCGTGTAATCATAGAAACCAATCATAAATAACTCCTTCTGCCGCAGGACGGCACCGGAAAACGGACGTCGGATAGACGAATCATAGTCGTCTTGTTATTATCCCACATTTTCGGCGATTCGTCAAGTCCCGGTATTTTCCGACAGAATGCGGCAGAGCAGGACGGAAAAGGCTTGGTCCTGCGCGGGCTTCCGGGCAGCCGTACGGTGCAGGCGGACACCGCCGCGGCGCAGGCGGGCGGACTCGGCGCGAACGGTGAGCAGAGCGTCGATATTGTCCTTTGTGTAGGCATGGCCCGCCGGATGCAGGGCCTGCGCGCTGCGCGCAAGGCACAGGGCGGCAAGGCCGTAGTCCTGCGTGATCACAACGTCGCCGGGGCGCAGGTGCGACAGCAGCAGATAGTCCGTGCTGTCGTGCCCGCAGTCCGCAACAAAGACCTCCACGCCGGGAATGGAAAAGACATGCGCCGTGTCGCAGAACAGCAGACACGGCACATGGAAGGCGGCGCATTGCCGCACGGTCTCGCGGACGACGGGGCAGCCGTCCGCATCGATCAGAACGCGCATGGGCTTCAGTGGCGGGGCGTCAGCAGGCCGCGCTTGTCGTGGATGACATTGCGCGGGCAGGCCATGGCGCACATGCCGCAGGAGAGGCACTTATCCGCGTAGATAAAGGCGCGGTTTTCCGAAACGACGATGGCTCCGGCCGGACAGGTGCGCTCGCACAGACCGCAGCCGATGCAGCTCACGGCGCAGACATCGCGGCAGCGGGCGTCCTTGTTCGAGCAGAGGACGACAATGGGGTTGTCCTCGAGCCGCAGGTGGATGACGCGCTGCGGGCAGGCCTGATAGCACGCGCCGCAGCCGATGCAGCGGCTTTCATCGACCTCGGCCACGCCGTAGGAGTTCAGCGAGATCGCGCCGAAGCGGCAGACCTCCATGCACGCACCGCAGCCGGTGCAGCCGTAGAGGCAAAGATCGTAGCCCTCCGGGCTCTGGTTGGCGCGGCAGCCGCCGTTGCAGTGGACGCAGGCAACCTTGGACGGGAACTTCTTTCTGACTTTCATCTCATGCAACCTCCCCGTTATTTGCGTGCATAGGGCGTGCCGGTCAGCGGCAGACTGGTGCGCGGCTCGCCGTCGAGCCGGTAATAGGCGTCCGCAATGGCCGGTGCGGTGGGGATCGAGGTGATCTCACCGATGCCGATCGCGCCGCAGGCCACGTTCAGGCCCGGCTTGTCGATGACAATGGCCTTGATCTCCGGCACCTGATGGGCACGGAACAGGCCGAGCGTGCCGAAGCGCGCCGTCGGGCGGCAGTTTTCGTCGATGGGATACTGCTCCGTCAGGGCATAGCCCATGGACATGACGACGCCGCCCTCGATCTGGCCCTCGCAGGAGAGCGGGTTGATGGCCTTGCCGACGTCGTGCGCGGCTATCATTTTGCGGATGAGGCCGGTCTTCTCGTCGAGGATGCAGACCTGCGTGGCGTAGCCGTAGGCGACGTGGGAGACCGGGTTCGGCACGTCCGCGCCGAGCGGGTCGGTCTTCGCGAGGTATTCGCCGTAGAATTCTTTCCCGATGAGGTCGCTGAGCGACTTTCCGGCCAGCGCCTCGTGGAGCTGCAGGCAGGCGCGGCGGCAGGCCTCGCCGGTCACAAGCGTCTGGCGGGAGCCGGACGTGTCGCCGGAGTCCGGGGCAATCCAGGTGTTGGAACGCTCATAGACGATGTCGTCGCGGGAGAGGTTCGTGTTTGAGCAGACCATCTGCACCAGCACGGTGCCGAGGCCCTGCCCGATGCACGAAGCGCCGGAATAGATATGGACCTTGGAATCGCCCTCGACGATGAGCTTGCAGCGGCCCCAGTCCGGCAGGCCGACGCCGAGGCCGGCATTCTTCATGGCGCAGGCGATGCCCTTGATCTTGGCGTTGTCGTATTCGTCCTTTACGGCAAGGAGCGTCTCCACAAGGCCGGTAGAGTCATCGACGATCTGCCCGTTCGGCAGCACACCGCCGGGACGGATAGCGTTGCGGTAGCGGATCTCCCACGGGGAGATGCCGACAAGGTCGGCAGCGCGGTTCAGCAGCGTCTCCACGGCGAAGCACGTCTGCGTGACGCCAAAGCCGCGGAACGCACCGGCAGGCGGATTGTTCGTATAGTAGGCATAGCCGTCGATCTCGAAGTTTTCGTAGGCATAGGGACCGGCGGCGTGCGTGCAGGCGCGCTCGAGCACCGGGCCGCCCAGCGAGGCGTAGGCGCCAGTGTCAGAGACGACCTTGGCCTTCACACCCTGGATGATACCGTTTTCGTCCACGCCCATGGTGAAGTCCATCTCGAAGGGATGGCGCTTCGGGTGGATGAGCAGGGACTCGGCGCGCGTCAGCTTGCACTTGACGGCGCGTCCGGTCTTATAGGCGATGAGCGCGGCCAGCGGCTGGACGGTCATGTCCTCCTTGCCGCCGAAGCCGCCGCCGACGAGGGCATTCTGAATTTTGACCTTCTCGGGCGGCAGGCCGAGGGCCATCGTGACCTCGTGCAGCGTGGTGTGGGCGCTCTGGTCCGTCGTGTAGAGGCGGATGCCGTCTCCGTCCGGCACGGCCACGGCGCATTCCGGCTCAAGGAAGGCGTGCTCCGTGAACGGGGTGGAGAAGTGATCCTGCACGACAAATTTCGAGTGGGCAATGGCCTCCTCGGCATTGCCGCGGGAAACGTGCTTATGCGTCAGCAGGTTGCCCTTGCGGTGGACGAGCGGCGCATAGGGCGCGGCGGCCTCCTCGGGGTTGTGCACGGCGGGCAAAATCTCATATTCCACCTTGACGAGCTTCTTGGCCTTTTCCAGAATCTCCGGCGTCTCGGCTGCGACAAGGGCCAGCGCGTCGCCGAGGAAGTGGACGACACCGCCGACGGGGACCATGACGTCCCAGTCGTGGACGATGTGTCCGATGATGTTCTCGCCCGGCACATCCGCTGCGGTCAGCACGCAGATAACGCCGGGCAGCGCGGCCGCCTTGGACGTGTCGATGGACAGCACGCGGGCGCGCGGATATTTGCTGCGCACGGCGGAGCCGTAGCACATTTTTTCGGGGTAGTAATCGTCGGGGTATTTGCCGGTGCCGAGGACCTTCTCCTCGACGTCCAGACGCTGGACGCGGGAGCCGATCTTCCAGTCCGTCGTGGCGGGCAGGGGGATCTTCTTTTCGCGCAGGATCTTCCCGGCCAGACGGATGGCCTCGACGATCTTGACATAGCCGGTGCAGCGGCAGTAGTTGTTGCGGATGGCCCAGCGGATCTGCTCCTCCGTCGGGTCCGGCGTGCGGTCGAGCAGGGCCTTGGCGCACAGCACCATACCGGGGATGCAGAAGCCGCACTGCACGGCGCCAGCCTCGCCGAAGGCGAAGGTGTAGGCAGCCTTTTCAAAGTCGGAAAGACCCTCGACCGTCAGGATGTGCTTGCCGTCGAGCCGCTCGGTGTCCGGAACGCAGGCGCGGCAGGGATCGCCATTGATGAGCACGGTGCATGCGCCGCAGGCGCCCTCGCTGCAGCCGTCTTTTACGGAGGTGAGATGCAGCTCATCGCGCAGGTAGCGCAGCAGCTTCTGCTTTTTGGCGACGGTAACTTCGGCACCGTTTATGTAAAATGTTGCCATGGAAACAGGTCCCCTTTGTAAAATAATCCGGTCGCAGCCGGTGGACGGGCTCGTATCACTCAGATTATACTATAAATAGAGAAAGCCTGCAAGGCAGAGACTAACTTTTTTTGCGATTTTTTTCTGAATTTTGACTTATAACAATAAAAAACTACAAGGAAATCGCGATTTTTCTATCGATAAGCTAAAACTTTTTTTGTACCCGGCAAAAAATGCGGGAAAGGATTGAAAATCGGGTGTGGATTTGGTACACTATCTAAGAAATGAAAATGCGGAGTTTCGGCTTTTTTGCGCCGCATGGGTAATATAGCAGACTGTCAAAAAACCTGCCAAGCCAAAAGTTTCGGAGGGAAGAAAAGT
>DQIA01000023.1:0-11162 GCA_003525905.1 Clostridiales bacterium | reverse complement strand
CGGCAGAATTGCAAAATCATGCTTCAAAATTTATTTTGCAATTCCAGAAGCAGCTTGGCGAAAAAGCCCTGGAGGGACTTTTTTGACAAGCTGAATATAGGTAGGGGAACTGGTATGGAAACGACAAAGACATTTCAGGAGCTCGGTGTCAGCGAGGAGATCCTCCGTGCGCTGGAAAAGAAGGGCGTCGCAATGCCGACGCGCGTGCAGGAGGAGGCCATCCCGCCGCTGCTGGCGTGGCGCGACGTCATCGCCAAGGCGCCGACGGGAACGGGCAAGACGTTTGCCTTTGGCATCCCGATGATCGAGCACATCGATCCGCAGTCCGACGATCTGCAGGGCCTGATCCTGGCCCCGACGCGCGAGCTGGCCATCCAGATCGCCGACGAGCTGCGCGGCCTGCTCACATTTTATAAGGATATCCGCGTGACGGTCGTCTATGGCGGCCAGCGGCTCGAGCCGCAGATCCGCAGCCTGCAGCAGCATCCGCAGATCGTCGTGGCAACGCCCGGTCGCCTCATGGACCACTATAACCGCAAGAACCTGCGCCTCGACCGCATCAAGACCGTCATTCTCGACGAGGCGGACCGCATGCTGGACATGGGCTTCTTCGATGATGTGACGAAAATTCTCGACCGCATCAAGAACCGTACGAACCTCGGCCTGTTCTCCGCGACGATCTCGCAGGAGGTCATGACCGTCAGCTGGATGTACCAGCGCGACGAGGTGGAGATCACCGTTGCCCCGACGGAGGAGAGTAAGCCTGATATCGATCAGTATTCTATCACGGTCCCGCGGCTGGAGAAGGAAGAGGCTATGCTGCGCATCCTGCGCTCCGGCGCGCTTGAGCGCGTGATCGTGTTCTGCAACACGAAGGTCATGTGCCAGCGCCTGAGTGACGACCTGCGCCGCGCGGGCATCCGCGCCGACTGCCTGCATGGCGACATCAAGCAGGCCACGCGCGAAAAGACCATGGCCGATTTCCGCCATGGCAAGCTCCCGGTCCTCATCGCAACGGACGTTGCCTCCCGCGGCATTGACGTGGACGACGTCGACGGCGTCATCAACTATGACGTCCCCGAGGAGAACGAATACTATATCCACCGCATCGGCCGCACGGGCCGCGCCCGGAAAAAGGGCATCTCCTTCACGCTGCTCGGCTCGTTCCCGGAGAAGGCCAAGCTGGACGAGATCGCAAAATTTGCGGGCTTCCACATCGTTCCGATGATCTTTGACGAATACGGCTGTCTGGTGCCCGCACCTGCAGAGGAAAAGCACCCGACATCCCGCAGGCGCTTCTGATGCGCCCGGCGGAGGAGGGCCTGCTCCTGCTGTGCTGCGCGCTCGGCACGCAGGATGTGCCGCTGACCCCGGCGCAGTACCGCACGCTTGCCCGGCGCGTCCGGCAGACCTGTCAGGCCGGAGACGGCGAGGTGACGCCTGCCTATCTCCGGGCGCTCGGCTATCCGGAGGCGGCCGCCGTGCAGATCACGGCGCTGCTCGACCGGACAGACACGCTGCACCGCTATCTCGAGGCTGCTGCCGCACAGGGCATCACGGTCCTGACGCGCCTTTCGGACGGCTTCCCGGCGCGCCTGCGCCGCATGGGCGAGACGGAGTGCCCGCCCGCCCTGTTCTGCCGCGGCGACACGGCCCTGCTCGGCACGCGCTGCGTTGCGCTCGTCGGCTCGCGGCAGCTCCGGCCGGATAACCGCCGCTTTGCCGTGCAGGCCGGAAAGCTCGCTGCGGCCGAGGGCTTTACGCTCGTCTCCGGCGGGGCTGCCGGTGCGGACACCGCCGCGCAGGAGGCCTGCCTTGCAGCGGGCGGCCGGGTGATCTGCTTTGTGCCGGACAGTCTGCTGGATCATCCTGCGCGGCAAAACGTGCTGTATTGCAGCACGGGCGGCTATGAGCTGCCGTTTTCCACGCCGCGCGCCCTGGCCCGCAACTGCCTCATCCACGCCATGGGCGAAAAGACCCTTGTGGCCCAGTGCGCCGAGGGAACGGGCGGGACCTGGTCCGGTTCGCAGTGGAACCTGCGCCGCGGCATGTCGGAGCTTTACGTCTTTGACGACGGATCGGCGGCAAGCGCGGCACTGCAGTCCTGCGGAGCGGAGAGGTTGCCGGATATTCCGGCGTCTCTCGCCCTGTTACGGCCCTTCCAATTGTCCATTTTCGATGGGAAATCGGACGAAAAGCGGAAAAAGTAAATTTTCAGTTGATTTTGACAAAGCAATCGTGTATAATCTCCGTACGACACCGAAGATCATGGATCTGACCTGACGTATGGAGGTTATTTTTATGTGTGGAATTGTTGGTTATGCCGGTTCGAAGCAGGCAGCTCCCATTTTGCTGGACGGCCTTTCCCGTCTGGAGTATCGCGGCTATGATTCCGCTGGACTGTGTGTTTTTTCGGAAGGGGAGCTGAAGCTCGCCAAGTCCAAGGGCCGTCTGGCCGTCCTGCGCACAAAGACGGAAAACGGCGCGACGCTCCCCGGCTATCTCGGCATCGGCCATACCCGCTGGGCGACGCACGGCGCACCCTCGGACGAGAATGCGCATCCGCAGATGTCCACGAACGGCAGCATCTGCATCGTGCACAACGGCATCATTGAGAATTTCCTGCCGCTGAAGGAGTTCTTGCTGAAGCAGGGCAAGACGTTCCGCTCCGAGACGGACACGGAGGTCATCGCCAATCTGCTGGAATACTATTATGAACAGGAAAACGATCTGATGAAGGCCGTCCGCCTGACGCTCGGCCGGATCGAGGGCAGCTATGCGCTCGGCATCCTCTGCGCCGACCGGCCGGATTCCATGATCGCCGTCAAGAAGGACAGTCCGCTGATCTTCGGCTTCGGCGAGGGCGAGAACTTCATCGCCTCGGATGTCCCGGCCATCCTGCCGTATACGCGCAGCGTCGTGTATCTCAACGACGGCGATATGGTCGTGTTCACGAAGAACGCCGCGCAGTTCTATGACGCAAACGGTACGCCCGTGCGCAAGGCCCCTGAGCACATCGAGTGGGAGATGTCCGCTGCGCAGAAGGGCGGCTATCCGCACTTCATGCTCAAGGAAATTTACGACCAGCCTAAGGCCCTGCGCGATACGATCAATCCACGGATCCGCAACGGCCGCGTCGTGCTGGATGACGTAAAGCTTGATGAGGGCTATCTGCGCGGCCTGCGCCGTATCTATATGGTTGCCTGCGGCTCGGCGTCCTATGTCGGCAATCACGCCAAGTATATCCTCGAGCGCACGACGCGCATCCAGGTCGAGCCGATGCTCGCCTCGGAGTTCCGCTATTCCGAGCCGGTGCTCGGCGACGATACGCTCGTTATCATCATCAGCCAGTCCGGCGAAACGGCCGACACACTGGCCGCCCTGCGTGAGGCCAACGCCCGCGGTGCGCGGACGCTCGCCATTGTCAACGTGGTCGGCAGCGCCATTTCCAAGGCGGCGCATGACGTCATCTACACCTGTGCCGGCCCCGAGATCGCCGTTGCCACGACGAAGGCCTATTCCACGCAGCTGGCCGTCATCTATCTGCTGGCCATGTATATCGGCGAAAAGCTCGGCACGCTCGCGCCGGAGTGCTATGCCGCCATGCTCGAGGGCCTGCAGCGCCTGCCGGACCAGGTGGCGCAGATCCTTGTGCCGGAGAATCTGGCAAAGATCGAGGAGGCTGCGGAGGCCTTCAGCCACAACCACGACGTGTTTTTCATCGGCCGCAACCTCGACAGCGCGACCTGCCTCGAGGGCAGCCTGAAGCTCAAGGAGATCGCCTACGTTCATTCCGAGGCCTATCCTGCAGGTGAACTGAAGCACGGCCCCATCTCCCTCATCGAGGAGGAGACGCTCGTTGTGGCCCTTGCCACCGTCGAGAAGCTCTTTGATAAGACCATGGCCAATGTCCGCGAGGTCAAGGCGCGCGGCGCGCACGTCCTCGGCGTGACGACGGAGGACTTTGCCGGGGAGATCGAAAAGTATGTCGACCGCAGCCTCATCGTGCCGAAGACGCACCCGCTGCTGCAGCCGAGCCTGACGGTCATCCCGCTGCAGGCCTTTGCCTACTATATCGCACTGGCCCGCGGCTGCGATGTCGATATGCCGCGCAATCTGGCCAAGTCCGTCACGGTCGAATAATTCAAGATTTTAGATTTCTGCGGAGGCTGCCATATGGCGGCCTCCGCCTTCGTTTGCAGTCTGTTGTGCGCACGAACTGCCCGCCAAGGGCGGACAATTCGCACACTGGCCGACTGAGCGGTATTTTCTCCGACGTATGCGCTGCCGGAGAAAATGATCTCACCTTCTTCGCCGACTGCGGGCGGCGAACTCTGCGAGGCTTTTTCCTGCATTGCGGAGCGGAGCAGAGAGACCGCTGCTTGTTATTTTGCGGGATCTATGGTAAAATATCTTTATCCTATCCCCAAATTCTATGAAAGTGGTGAAACTATGTTGGACTTTCGCCCCATCTGCCTGGAGGACCGCGCATGGATCGAACCCGTGATGCAGGCTGCGGCCGGGCATGGCAGCGAGTTTTCCTTTGTGAATCTCTACCTGTGGGGGGACCAGCGCGTAGCGTCGGTGGACGGCACGCCCGTGTTCCTCAGCAATTTTTCCGGGAGCCTGACGTACCCGTGGCCCGTGGGCTGCCGGGACCTGCCGGGCACGCTGGAGCTGCTGCGGCAGGACGCGCGGGAGCGCGGCATCTCGCTGCGCCTGTTCGGCCTGCTGCCCGAGGAGCGCGACCGGCTCGAGGCGCTGTGTCCCGGCCGCTTTCGCTTCCACAGCGTGCGCGACAGCGCGGACTATGTCTACGAGACGGAGCAGCTTGCCCAGCTGCACGGCAAGAAGCTGCAGGCCAAGCGTAACCACTGCAACCGCTTTGAGGCGGCCTACCCGGATTATCGCGTCCTGCCGCTGACTGCGGACCAGCTGCCGCGCTGCCGCGCCTTTACGGACGAGTGGTATCGCCTGCATTTTCTGGAGAACGACCCCGCGGACTACGCGTTGGAGCAGCGTGCCATCGGGCTGGCATTCGACCATTTCGATGCGCTCGGCATGACGGGTCTTGTGCTGGAGGTCGAGGGCGAGGTCGTCGCCTTCGCCATGGGCAACCCCATCCGGCCGGATATGTTTGACGTGAACTTTGAAAAGGCCCGCGCCGATATGAACGGGCCGTATCCGATGATCAACCGCGAATTTGCCCGCCGGATCGCTGAGACGCCCTACCGCTTTTTGAACCGCGAGGACGACATGGGCCTCGAGGGCCTGCGCCGCGCGAAGGAAAGCTATATCCCGGACCTCCTGCTGGAGAAGCTGCTGGCAGAGGAGCTGCCCGCATGAGGGCGGCGCGACGCGACCTGCCTGCCCTGACGCGGCTGTGGCAGGCCTGCTTCGGCGATACCGAGGCGGAGGTGCGCGCGTTCTGGCAGGCGCTGTTCGACTGCACGCCCGTCTATCTGCGCCGCGCGCCGGACGGCAGCCCCGCTGCCATGCTGTGCGCACTCCCGGCGGAGCTGGTCGGCGACGACGGAGACGCTGTCCCTGCTGCCTATCTCTACGCCGTCTGCACGGCCCCGGCCCTGCGCGGGCGCGGCCACTGCCGCCTGCTCTTGCAGGAGGCGGAGCAGGACCTCAAAAGGCAGGGCATCCGCGCGGCCGTGCTCGTCCCGGCGGAGGAGAGCCTGTTCGGGTTTTATGCCCGCTTTGGCTACCGGACTGTGTTCACCTGCCGGACTGAGACGGTCCCGGCGGCGCGCGGCGACTGCAGCATTACGCCGCTCACGCCGGACGGCTGGCAGAGCCTGCGCGAGCTGCAGCTCTATGACAGCCATCTGTCTTATCCGCCGGAGCTGCTGCGCTGGCAGGAAACGATCTCCCGCAGCAGCGGGGCTGGCCTTTACCGCATCGAGACGGGCGATGCCGTCTGCTGCGCCGCGGCGGAACGGGACGGCGAAACGCTGCTCGTGCGCGAGCTGCTGCCGGACTGCCCGGAGGCCGCCGCCGCGCTGGCGGACAAGCTCGGATGCCGGGAGGCGTCCTTCCGCACGGCTGGCGGCACACAGCCCTTTGGCATGGCTAAATCGCTCGACGGAACGCCGCTCCCGCAGCGGGCCTACCTCGGCCCGGCGTTTGAGTAAGGCGGAACATGTACCGGCCCCCAAATTTGACGGTAGCGGCGGTCAGTGACCGCCATGCAGACTGGCAATATTTGCTGCAAATGTTCTGTGGCGTGAGGCCACCGGATTTGTCATTGCGAGGAGGCCGGAGGCCGACGTGGCAATCTCGGGCAGGCAGTTACGATTTCGCCGATCGCTTTCCCACGATCCGGGTCCTGCGAGATTGCCGCATCGCTTTCGCTCCTCGCAATGACACGTCAGGAGAGTGCGGCGGTGCACCAGTGCCCTCCTGCGGTTAAATCCCCCCTGACTGGGCGGTCACTGACCGCCGCTACAGGCGAACTTTATTTTTCGGCAGCCTGCACGAACTGCAGGCGTACAGCCGGTCGGGACATGCCCCGACCCGATAACATACGAAATAAATGATATAAAAACTGGAGGAATTTATCATGAAACGTTGGCTTTCTCTGATCCTTGCGGCGGCGCTGGCCGTCTGCGTCTTTGCTGCCTGCAGCAAGGACGACAACACGTCCGGCTCGGCCGGAAAGCACCATGTGGAGATCGAGGTGCAGGATTACGGCACCATCGCCGTGGAGCTGGACGGCGACGCCGCCCCCATCACGGTCGAAAACTTCCTGAAGCTGGCAAGAGAGGGCTTTTATGATGGCCTGACGTTCCACCGTATCATCGATGGCTTCATGATCCAGGGCGGCGATCCCGAGGGGACCGGCATGGGCGGCTCGGACGAGACGATCAAGGGTGAATTCTCCGCCAACGGCGTGGAAAATAACCTGTCGCATACGCGCGGCGCGATCTCCATGGCCCGCAACAGCGTCAGCATGGACAGCGCGAGCTCACAGTTCTTCATCGTGCAGAGCGATTCGACCTATCTGGACGGCCAGTATGCCTGCTTCGGCTATGTGACGTCCGGCATGGACATCGTGGATCAGATCTGCAAGGACGCGCAGCCGACGGACGGCAACGGCACGATCCCCGCAGCGGAGCAGCCGGTCATCACGGCCGTCCGCGTCATCGACTGATGGGCAGACAGCTCGTTCTGGCGGAGAAGCCCTCTGTCGGCCGGGAGCTGGCGCGTGTGCTTGGCTGCAAACGCGGCGGCGAGGGCTACCTGGAAGGCGACCGCTATGTTGT
The DNA here is from genome assembly GCA_003525905.1 of Clostridiales bacterium. Classification (GTDB taxonomy): domain Bacteria; phylum Bacillota; class Clostridia; order Oscillospirales; family Oscillospiraceae; genus JAZOXB01. The sequence continues at coordinate 3,888 of DQIA01000023.1, read as the reverse complement.
CACCTGGGCGCTCGGGCATCTGGTCACGCTGGCCGACCCGGACGTCTATGAGAAAAAGTGGGAGAAGTGGGACATGGCCGACCTGCCGATGCTCCCGCAGCATAGGAAGCTCGTCGTCATCCCGCAGACGGCGCGGCAGTTCCGCGTGGTGCAGGGCCTGATGAAGCGCAGCGACATCACCGGCCTCATCATCGCCACGGATGCCGGGCGCGAGGGTGAGCTCGTTGCGCGCTGGATCATGGCCAAGGCGGGCTGGAACAAGCCTGCCAAGCGGCTTTGGATCTCGTCCCAGACGGATAAGGCCATCCGCGACGGCTTTGCAGATCTGCGCCCGGCGGCGGACTATGAAAATCTGTTCCGCTCCGCGCAGGCGCGCAGCGAGGCCGACTGGCTCGTCGGCCTGAATGTGACGCGCGCCATGACGTGCAAATACAATGCGCAGCTCTCGGCCGGGCGCGTGCAGACACCGACGCTGGCCCTCATCGCCGCGCGGGAGCGGGAGATCCGCAGCTTCGTGCCGAAGGAGTTCTACGGCGTCCGGCTGAAGCTCGCGGACTTTACGGCCGTCTGGCGCGATGCAAACGGAAGCAGCCGCACATTTGACCGCGCGCTGGCCGAGCGGATCGCCGAGGCCTGCCGCACGGGGACCTGCACCATCCGGCAGGTGCGCCGGATGCGCCGCATGACGCCGCCGCCTGCGGCCTATGACCTGACGGAGCTGCAGCGCGATGCAAATAAAAAATACGCCTACTCCGCAAAGGAAACGCTGAATCTTATGCAGGCCCTCTATGAGCAGCACAAGCTGCTGACCTATCCGCGCACGGACTCGCGCTATATCTCCGACGACGTCGTTCCGACGCTGCCAGACCGCCTGCGTGCCGTGATGACAGGGGACTACAAGCCCTTTGCGCAGGAGCTGATGCGCCGCCGCCCGCTTTCGACCAGATATCTGGTGAACAATGCCAAGGTCACGGATCATCACGCCATCATCCCCACGGAGGAGGCCCCGGACCTGTGGCAGCTTTCCGGGCCGGAGCGGAATATTTATGACCTCGTCGTGCGCCGCTTCCTTGCGGTGCTGATGCCGCCGTGTGCCTATGAGGAGGTCGAGCTGACGCTGCGCGCCGGGGACCATGACTTTACGGCCAAGGGCCGCATCGTCTCGGAGCCGGGCTGGCGCAGGGTCTATGACCGCAGCTTCCGGCTGGAGGACGAGGAAGAGGACGAGCCGCAGACACTCCCGGCGCTGGAGCAGGGGCAGAGGCTGTCGATCCTCGGCGCGTCCGTTGCGGTGGGCAAGACGCCGCCTCCGCCGCGCTATACGGAGGCGACGCTGCTGACGGCCATGGAGCATCCGCAGGCGCAGGTCACAGACAAGGCCCTGCAGAAGATCCTGGCGGAGACAAGCGGCCTTGGCACGCCTGCCACGCGCGCGGACATCATCGAAAAGCTGTTCTCTGCATTTTATATCGAGCGGCGCGGTAAGGAGCTCGTCCCGACGTCCAAGGGCATGCAGCTTGTGGAGCTGGCCCCGGAGGATCTCCGCTCGGCTGCGCTCACGGCACAGTGGGAGGACCGCCTTGCCCGGATCGCAAAGGGACAGGAGCGCGACGCAAAATTCGTCGAGGAAATGCGCGCCTATGCGTCGCGTCTCGTTGCGGCCGTCAAGGCGAGCGATGCAAAATACACCCACGACAACCAGACGCGCAAGACCTGCCCGGACTGCGGCAAGTTCCTGCTGCTCGTCAAGGGAAAGCGCGGCGAGATGCTCGTCTGCCCGGACCGCGAGTGCGGCTATCGCAAAAGCGTCACGCAGGTGACGAACGCACGCTGCCCGAACTGCTTCAAGAAAATGGAGCTGCGCGGCGAGGGTGAGAATCAGATGTTCGCCTGCGTCTGCGGCTACCGGGAAAAGCTCTCCGCCTTCCAGGAGCGGCGCAAAAGCACCGGGGCGGGCAAGCGCGATGTGGCAAAGTATCTGCAGCAGCAGAAGGATGACAAGCCTGTGAACAGCGGCATGGCCGACGCACTGGCCAAGTGGCTTGAGAAAAATCAAAAGTAGGGCATTCTTAACAAAAATCACGGAGCTGCACGGTGAAATTCGTGCGGCTCCGTTCTGTACCGGGAATTGACACCGGCGGGGATGTCTGCTACAATAATTCCCGTGAGAATATGGGACAGCAGGAGCGGTGGAGTCTGTCATAGGGTCGTGGGGCCCTATTCCTGCTGGATCGGCTGTGCCGTGCTTCTGTGCGGCACACGGATCGGACAGGACTGCCGTCCTGTCTTTTTTTATGCCGCGGTATGCGGCGAAAGGGGATTATCGCTATGAGGAAAACAAAGATCGTCTGTACCATCGGCCCGGCCAGCAGTGACCCGGCCGTGTTTGCCGATATGTGCCGCGCGGGCATGAATGTGGCCCGCCTGAATTTTTCGCACGGCACCCATGCCGAGCATCAGACCAAGATCGACATGATCAAGCAGGTGCGCGAGGAGCTTGGTCTGCCGATCGCCATCATGCTCGATACGAAGGGTCCGGAGTACCGTATCGGCACGTTTGCCGCGGGGCATATCGAGCTGCATGACGGCGATGCCTTTACGTTCACAACGCGCCCGGTCGAGGGCGACGAGACGATCGTCAGTGTGAATTACGCCGGCCTGCCGCACGATCTGGCCGTAGGTGACCGCGTGCTCGTGAACAACGGCCTCGTGATCTTCGAGGTGCAGGACCTCACGGAGACGGACGTGCACTGCCGCGTCGTCGTGGGCGGCGAGCTTTCCAACCGCAAGAGCATGAGCTTCCCGAACAAGGTCCTGCATCAGATCTATCTCAGCGAGCAGGACAAGGACGACCTTCTGTTCGGCATCCGCAACGGCGTGGACTTTATTGCGGCTTCCTTTGTCTCCTGCAAGCAGGACCTGCTCGATCTGCGCGGCTTCCTGCACGCCAACGGCGGCGAGGACATCGACATCATCGCCAAGATCGAGAACCGCGCGGGCGTGGACAACATTGAGGAGATCAGCGAGGTCTGTGACGGCATCATGGTCGCACGCGGCGACCTCGGTGTGGAGGTCCCGTTCACGGAGCTGCCCGCCATTCAGAAATACCTCATCACGAAGTGCCGCCTGCTCGGCAAGCGCGTCATCACGGCCACGGAAATGCTTGAATCTATGATCCACAATCCGCGCCCGACGCGTGCGGAGATCTCCGATGTGGCCAACGCCGTCTATGACGGCACGAGCGCCGTCATGCTTTCCGGCGAGTCAGCCGCGGGCAAGTATCCGGTGGAGACCGTGCGGACCATGGCGGAGATCGCTGAGGAGACGGAGCGCCACATCGACTACGCCAAGCGCTTCCGCACGAACGAATTTGTCATCCACGACCGCGTGGACGCCATTTCCCACGCAACGTGCGGCATGGCCATCGACATCGGGGCCAAGGTCATCGTTGTGACGTCTATGTCCGGCATGACGGTCCGGATGGTTTCGCGTTTCCGCGCACCGACGGACATCGTCGGCATGGCGACGAACAAGCGCGTGTGGTATAAGCTCTCGCTGTCGTGGGGCGTGCTGCCGGTGCTGAGCGAGCAGTTCAACTCCACGGACGTGCTGTTCTATCATGCACTGCGCGCCGCCCGCGACACGATGCACCTGCAGCCGGGCGACAATGTTGTTATGACCGGCGGCATCACGAACGGTAAGTCCGGCAACACCAATCTTATCAAGATCGAGGCGGTCTGACGGCCGGAAGAGAGCATGGATGATCGAAATTCGCGAGATCGATGCGGCACATCAGGCGGATATCTGCCTGCCGAACGAGCCGTTCCCGCATTTTCGTTTATCGTGGTGTTCAAAAAACGTGATGATTGCGAGGAGCGAAGCGACGTG
>DQIA01000110.1 GCA_003525905.1 Clostridiales bacterium | reverse complement strand
ACGCCGCCGGAGAAAATGATTTCCATTTTCTTTGCGCTTGCGAGCGCAAACTCTGCGAGGCTTTTTTTCGACAGTTCAAAAGCTCCGGGAGCGCTGTCGCGTCCCCGGAGCAGGTAGCTTTTATAAGGATGTCAGGCCAGCGGCTCGGTGATGGCATTGCGGATCTGCTCGGATTCCTCCATCATGCGGTCCACAAATTCTCCGGCGTAGTCAAACACCATGTCCTCCAGATTCAGCTTGTCCGTCAGCTTGGCATCTGCCGGTGCGTCGACCAGATAATCCGCGACGCTCTTTTTCACCTGCCGATAGCCCAGCACGATGACAACGGCGAAAACCGCCGTGAGTGCAAGGACCTTGATCCATGTCACCCACCAATATTTTCCCATGGTCTTCACCCCCTGATGCTCATTAGACGGGTCTTCTCTGCATTTGTTCCGCAGCGGGAACGATTATTTTGCCAGATCCTGCGCGATGAGGAGCTTCATGGCCTCGACGCCGACGCGGACGGCGGCGCTCGTGTCCTCGCTCATGTTCTGGTCGAGACCGGCAGCCTCGCGCTCCTGATTCCAGATGACATGGAAGCAGGAACCGCAGCGGCAGCCCAGCGCATCTGCCACGACGAACAGCGCGGCGGACTCCATCTCACTTGCCAGAACGCCGAGGCGCTTCCAGGCTTCCCATTTCTGCAGCAGCTCATAGGAGACGGGCATCTTCGCCGGGCTGTGCTGGCCGTAGAATGCATCCTTACACTGCACGACACCGACGTGCGTCTGCTTGCCCATGGCGAGCGAAGCCTGACGCAGGGCATTGGTCACATCAAGGTTGGCAACGGCCGGATACTCGAGCGGCGCATATTCCTGAGACGTGTGCTCAAAGCGGATGGCTCCCGTCGCAACGACGATATCGCCGGACTGGACCTTCAGGTTGATGCCGCCGCAGGTACCGACGCGGATGAACGTGTCCGCACCGATGTTGTGCAGCTCCTCCATGGCGATGGAAGCGGACGGGCCGCCGATGCCGGTGGAGCAGACGCTGACCTTCTCGCCGAGGAGCGTGCCGGTGTAGATATTATACTCACGATTCTGGGCAACATGCACAGGATTGTCGAACAGCTTTGCGATGGACTCGCAGCGGCCCGGATCGCCGGGCAGCAGGCAATAGCGGCCAACATCGCCTTCGACACAATGGATATGGAACTGCTTATCAAGCTTCTGCATGGAGAAAAGCTCCCTTCTTTTTTGGCAGCACTACACAGCGGTGCTGCAGTTTAGTAGTTTCGTGTTGAGTTATTATAACAGGCTTTGGTGAAAATGGCAACCTCTTTCCGCGGCGTGCCGAACGCAATTCACCGATCGCGAACGCATGCTCAGGGAAGCTCTGATTCAATCAGCAAGAGCGGATGGCGCGAGATTTTTTGGCAAGGCGAGGTATGGAAAACGCAGGAATACTTTGTGTACCCGCAAGGGGCATGCCGCATCCGTAAGGCGGCAAAGCCGCCAACGGCTGCGCAATATTTCAAGTTTTTCATACCGATGGATTGACGAAAAAGATCTGGCATCCGCCGCAGATGATTGATTCAGAGTTTCCTTAAAAAAGGGTGATCTGGCTCGTATCCGGCAGGTCGCCGAACGCGCCCGCCTGCTTCAGGTTCTCGATATGGGTCTTGGACACCTTGGGACAGGCTGCAGAGAATTCCTCAATGGAGACGAAGTGCTTGCCCTCGCGGCCCTCCATGATGTCCCAGGCAGCAGACTCGCCGAGGCCGGAAACAGAAACGAACGGCGGGAGGAGCCTGCCGTCCCGGATGAGGAATTTTGTGGCATGCGATGCGTAAAGGTCAATATTGTCAAACGTGAATCCGCGCAGATAGAATTCATAGCAGACTTCGAGCGTCGTCAGCAAATCTTCTTCCTTGTCAGAATGATCCGGATCGGCGTTGATGCGCTTGATGTGCTCCTTCACAGTCTCGATGCCATGTGTCATCATCACGGCGTCGAAGCCGTCCTTCTGACTGCGGCGGTAGAAATAGGCCGCATAAAACGCCAGCGGGTGATGTACCTTGAACCACGCGATGCGGAAGGCCATCATGACATAGGCCGCAGCGTGCGCCTTCGGGAAGAGGTATTTGATCTTTTTGCAGGATTCGATGTACCATTCCGGCACCTGATGCTCGCGCATCTCCTCCACGATGCCCTCCGGCCACGCCTTGCCCTTGTGGATCGCGCCCTTTCGGACGGACTCCATGAATTTGAAGGCACGCTTCTCCGGCAGACCGCACTTGATGAGATAGAGCATGATATCGTCGCGGCAGCCGATGGCCTGATTGACAGAGGCCGTGCCGCTCAGGATCAGGTCCTTCGCGTTGCCGAGCCAAACATCCGTGCCGTGGGAGAAGCCGGAAAGGCGGATGAGCGTGTCGAACTGCGTCGGCTTGGTGTCCATGAGCATCCCGCGGGTGAAGATCGTGCCGAATTCCGGAATGCCGACTGTGCCGACCTCCGTCAGGATCTTGTCATGCTCATAGCCGAGCACCTTGCTTGAAACGAAGATGGACATCGTGTCCTTGTCATCGAGCGGGATCTTCTGGGCGTCGACTCCCGTCATATCCTCCATCATGCGGATCATCGTCGGGTCATCATGTCCAAGCATATCGAGCTTCAGAAGGTTTTCCTCCATGGAGTGATATTCAAAATGCGTCGTGATGATATCGGTATGGATGTCGTCGGCAGGGTGCTGCACCGGGCAGAAATCCCAGATCTCATTCTCCTGCGGGATGACGACAAGGCCGCCTGGGTGCTGGCCCGTCGTGCGGCGCACATCGACGCAGCCCGCTGCAAGACGGTTCTCCTCCGCGCGGCTGACGGTCAGGTTTCGCTCGGCCAGATATTTTTTCACATAACCGTAGGCCGTTTTCTCTGCGACCGCACCGATCGTGCCCGCACGGAACACATGGCTCGCGCCGAACATTTCGATACAGTACTGATGGGCGCGTGACTGGTATTCGCCTGAAAAGTTCAGGTCGATATCCGGGACCTTGTCACCGCCGAAGCCGAGGAACGTCTCAAACGGGATGTTGAAGCCGTCCTTATCGAGCTTCGCGCCGCACTGCGGGCAGACGGCATCCGGCAAGTCGGCCCCGCAGTTGATGCCATCCGGAACATCGAAGGTGCAGTATTTGCATTCCGGGCAGCGATAATGCGGCGGCAGCGAGTTGACCTCGGTGATGCCGGACATGAAGGCCACGAGCGACGAGCCAACGGAGCCGCGGGATCCGACGAGGTAGCCGTGCTCCAGGGAATTCTGTACGAGCTTCTGCGCAGACATGTAAATGACGTCGTAATGGCAGTTGATAATGTCTCCCAGCTCGGTCTCAACACGTTTCGTAACGATCTCGGGCGGATTATCGCCGTACAGGCGGTGCAGCTTGCCGTAGACCAGCGATTTCAGGTCCTCGACGGAGTTCTTGATCTTCGGCGCAAACAGGTTATGCGGTACGGGGCGGACGGTTTCGCACATGTCGGCGATGTGGTTCGGGTTCTTCACAACGACCTCATAGGCCTTTTCCGGGCCCAGGTAGGAGAATTCCTCGAGCATCTCGTCCGTCGTACGGAAATAGAGCGGATTTTCGCGGTCACAATCCTCAAAGCCCTTCGTGGCCAGCAGGATCCGGCGATAGATCTCATCCTCCGGGTTCAGGAAGTGGACGTCTCCCGTCGCGCAGACGGGCTTTCCCAGCTCCTCGCCCAGCCGGACAACGGTGCGGTTGAACTCGCGCAGCTCCTCGTCGCTCTCCGCGATACCCTTGGCCAGCATGAAGCGGTTGTTGCTCAGAGGCTGGATCTCAAGGAAATCGTAGAACGAAGCGATGCGTTTGAGCTCCGCGTGACTTTTATGGGCCACGATGGCCTGGAACAGCTCGCCTGCCTCGCAGGCCGATCCGATAATGAGACCCTCACGGAATCGGATAAGCTCTGACTTTGGGATGCGCGGCGTGCGCTTAAAATATTTCAGATTGGAATCCGAGATCAGGCGATACAGATTACGCAGGCCCATCTGATTCTTGGCAAACAGCAGGATGTGGCGGGCGTGGCGGTTCGTGATGCGGCTTCCGGCACGCAGGGAGAGCATGTCCGCATTGATATCCTGAATGTCGTGCAGGCCGCGCTCCTGCAGCATTTTGGCAAAGCGCAGGTAGAGGTAGCCGCACGTCAGCGCATCGTCCGAGGCACGGTGATGGTTGAAATCCGGCAGGCTGAGCGCATTGGCCACGGTATCGAGCTTGTGATTCGTCAGCTGCGGCATCAGATTCTGTGCAAAGATGAGCGTATCGAGATACGTCGGATCGAACGGCAGACCGAGCCGCTCGGCCGCCGCCGTCAGGAAGCCGACATCGAAATCGGCATTATGCGCACACAGCACGCGCCCGCCGCAGAAGGCCAGAAATTCCGGCAGCACCTGAGAAATGGGCGGTGCATCCGCCACCATGGCGTCCGTGATGCCCGTAAGGTCGACGATTTTCTGCGGGATGGAGCGGCCGGGGTTCACGAAGGCCTGGAACGTATCGACGACCTGCCCGTCGCGCAGGATAACGGCGCCGATCTCCGTGATCTCGTCGTGCTGAGCCGAAAGGCCCGTGGTCTCAAGGTCGAAGGCGACGAACTCGCCGTCCAGCGGCAGATTCGCCGTACCGTGGACGGAGATGCGGTCGTCCACGTCATTGACATAATAGCCCTCGCAGCCATAGAGGATCTTGATGTTCTGATCCGTCCCCGCCACCTTGTTCTTCGAGGCATTCAGGGCAGCCGGGAACGACGAGGCAACGCCGTGGTCCGTGATGGCAATGGCGCGGTGGCCCCAGCGGGCAGCCGTGGCGACGGCCTCGCCCGTCTTTGTCAGGGCGTCCATCATGGACATTGTCGTGTGAAGGTGCAGCTCCACGCGCTTTTCCGGCGCGGTATCCACGCGGACTGGCGCCTCTGCGGCCTGCACGGCCAGCGGCTCGAGCACGATGTCGTTTTCAAACCGGCTGAAGCTGATGAAGCCCTGCACGCGCAGCCACTTGCCGGGCTTCTGGATGGCGTCGATGAGTGGCTTTGCCTGATCGGCTTCCATAAAGCGGTTCACGCGGATGGAGCCGGTGTAGTCCGTCATGTCGAAATTCACGACCCACGCATTGCGCTTCTTGAGTTCCTTGTGGTTCACGGCGAACACGCGGCCCTCGACAATGACGCGGCCGACGTCGCTGTCCTGCGACAGCTCGCGCATGGGCGTGACGTTCCCGTGGAACGGCTTGCCATAGATCGTCTGCGACGGTGCGGCAGGCTTCGCGTCCTTTCCGCCCTGCGGCTTTCCCGCCGGAGCAGAGGGGACCGGCACATCGCGCAGCGCGGCAAGGCGCATTTTCTCCGTCTCGGCAAACAGCTCCTCCCCCACCGGCTCGTGGTTCGAGATCACGTCGATGCCCATGCGGACGCCGAAGCGCTCAGTCAGGAGCCGCTCTGCAGCCGGAAGATGCGGTGTGAGCTGGTCGCGGCCGTTGGCGCGCAGGTAAAGCTCGGCCCGCTCCCCCGCAAACGACCATTTGCAACCGGCCAGAATGGCCGCCGCGGGAGAATAGGCGTCGATGAGCGCGCGCGTCAGCTCCTGCCCGTCGAACTCGGCCAGCGCCTCCGGCGGATAATGCGGCTCAAAGCGGACGCGGCGCATGCCGTAGAGCTTACTCAGCTCCGAAGCCGCCGTGTTCAGCACGGATTCCGGGACATAGCGCGGCAGCTCCAGAAGGAGCAGAACGGACCGCGCCTCGCGGTCGATTTCGGCATGGACGATGCTTGCCTGCTCCAGTGCGGCGCGCTGCGGCTCATCCGGTTCATATTCCAAAAACATCTTCAAAAACGGAACTGCCATGATGTGATGCTCTTCCTCTCTCAGCTTGTCAAAAAAGTCCCATCGGGCTTTTTCGCCAAGCTGCTTTCAGAATTGCAAAATAAATTTTTGTATATATCCTATTTTGCAATTCTGCCGCTGCGGCGGGTTATTTGACGCGAAAGGAAACCCTGACGGTTTCCTTTCACTCTTTTCTTCCCTCCGATACTTTTGGCTTGGCAGTTTTTTGACAGTCTGTTCTCTTGTCTTTTTCTCCAATTATACCTGTTTTCGGCGCAATGCGCAAGCCTTCGTGATGGGGAAAAAAGGCCCCCACCCGGTGATGCCGGGTGGGGGCCATGGATTTTGCAGATATTACATTGCGTCAATGTATCGCAGCAGGGCAGGAAGCAGCTCGTCATAGGGCAGCTTTTCCTTCAGCTCACCGTGCACGAACAGCACGCCGCAGCCGTCGCCGCCCGCGATGCCAATGTCCGCCTCGCGCGCCTCGCCAGGCCCGTTGACAACACAGCCCATGACGGCGACCGTCAGCTCCTTGTCACAGTCCTGCAGGGCCTCCTGCACGCGGTTGGCAAGGCCGATGAGGTCGATCTTCGTGCGGCCGCACGTCGGGCAGGAGATGAGATTCACGCCCTGCTTCCGCAGGCCGGCCGCCTTGAGGATCGCCTTGGCCGCCACGACCTCGCGCACGGGGTCCGCCGTCAGGGAGACGCGGATCGTATCGCCGATGCCGAGGCACAGCAGACCGCCGATGCCCATGGCGGACTTGATGGTGCCCATATATTCCGTGCCGGTCTCCGTCACGCCGACGTGCAGAGGATAGTCGCTGCGCTCGTGCATCAGGCGGTATGCCTGCATCATGAGCGGCACATTGCTGGACTTCATGGAAACGCAGATATCGCCGAAGCCGACGTCCTCGAGCATCCGGATGTGGGAAAACGCGCTTTCGACCAGCGCCTCCGGCGTGGGATGGCCGTATTTTTCCAGCAGGCTCTTCTCGAGGCTGCCGCCGTTCACGCCGATGCGAATGGGGATATGGTGGGCGCGGCAGCAGTCTGCCACGGCGCGCACATGGGCCTCGCCGCCGATGTTGCCGGGGTTGATGCGGATCTTGGCCGCACCGCCCTCCGCCGCGGCGATGGCAAGGCGATAGTCAAAGTGGATATCCGCCACGAGCGGCAGCGGAGACCGGGCCGCAATGGCGGCAAAGCCCTTTGCCGCAGCCTGATCCGGCACGGCAAGGCGCGCCAGCTCACACCCGGCCGCCTTGAGCGCGGCGATCTGGGCAAGGCTGCCCTCCACGTCCGTTGTGGCGGTGTTCAGCATGGACTGGATCGAGACCGGCGCGCCGCCGCCGATGCGCACGCCGCCCGCATTGATCTGTCTGGTCATTCCTGGCCTCCTCAGGTAAAGAGATGGAAAATATCCTTGAACGTGATGACCGCGATCAGCAGGAGCAGGAGCACCATGCCGACGCCGTTGATCCACGCCTCATATTTGGGGTTGAGCTTTTTGCGCGTGATGCGCTCGATGAGCGTCGTGAGCAGCAGGCCGACGATGCGGCCGCCGTCCAGCGCCGGGATGGGCAGCAGGTTCATTACACCGAGGTTGATGGCGATGAAGGAGAAGTAATACAGCACGACAGCCAGCCCCTCCCAGGCGCTCTCCTGCTGGTTGGCCGTCTCCGTGACCTGCTCGACGATGCCGACCGGTCCGCTCATATCCTTCAGGCCCGCGCGGCCCGTAAACAGGTCCCCGAGGCCGAGTCGCACGATGCGGACAAAGTCGACGCAGCTGTTCCACGAGAAGCCGAGCGTCCCGCCGAGCGTTTTTTCCTGCACGTCGATCGTGAAGCCGTAGAGCTGCTCGCCGCCGAAGTCGCGGCGCTCGACCTGTGCATTCGGCAGGCGCACCTTTTCGCCGCCGCGCAGCACCACGATGTCCGCCGTGCCGCCCTCGCAGCGGTCTAGCAGCATCGTGACGTCGCCCGACGTGTAGACACGCTCACCGCCGATGGAATAGAAGCTGTCGCCCGCCTGCAGCTGCCCCGCAAACACGCTGTCAGAGTCGACGGATGCGACGGCGCGCGTGGGGATGGCCTGATAGACGGACGCCACATAGATCGTCATGATAAGCAGGCCCGCCACGAGATTCATAAACGAACCGGCCACCAGAATGAGGAGGCGCTTCCAGACCTTCGCGCGGCCGAAGGCGCGCGGATTGTCGCTGTCGCCGTCCTCACCCTCCATGGCGCAATAGCCGCCGACGGGGATGCAGCGCAGAGAATACAGTGTCTCGCCCTTCTGCCTTTTCCAGATCGCCGGACCCATAAACAGGGAGAATTCATTGACCTGCACGCCGGACAGCTTCGCCGTCAGGAAATGGCCAAACTCATGCACGAGCACGAGCAGGCCGAACAGGAGGATCGCTACCAGAATATAAACAACGGTCAAGCTCATCACCTCATCCAAGAATCTGCCGCCGCGCGTGCGGCGCGGTCGGCCTGCAGCACGGTCTCGAGCGTGTCTGCTACCGCAAACGGGACGGTCTGCAGCGCGTGGTCGACCATGCGCGGAATGTCATAAAAGCCGCACTCGCCGCGCAGGTAATGCGCCACGGCGGTCTCATTCGCACCGTTGAGCACCGCGCAGGCCGTTCCGCCGGTCTGCGCCGCCTGCTTTGCAAGGCGGAAGCACGGGAAGGCTTCCTCATCCGGCGCATCGAACGTCAGGGGGCCGCAGCGCAGCAGGTCGAGCGGCTCAGCCGGATTCTCCGCGCGGTTCGGGTAGGTCAGCGCCAGCCGGATGGGCACGCGCATATCCGGCACGCCGAGCTGGGCCAGCACGGCCCCGTCGCGGAACTCCACAAGCGAATGCACGATGCTCTGCCGGTGGATGACGACGTCGACCTGCGAAAGCGGCAGGCCGTACAGCCGCATGGCCTCGATGACCTCAAGGCCCTTGTTCATAAGCGTCGCGCAGTCAATGGTGATCTTCTCGCCCATTTTCCAGTTCGGGTGGCGCAGGGCGTCGGCCTTCGTCACCTGCCGCAGCTTGTCCGGCGTCTTGCCGAAGAACGGCCCGCCGGAGCATGTCAGGATCAGGCGGCGGATCTCGCTGCGGTCCCGGCAGCCTATAAGACACTGAAAGATGGCGGAGTGCTCTGAGTCGACCGGTACGATCTCCGCCCCGGCCGCCGCAGCCTCGCGCATAACGAGCTCGCCCGCGCAGACGAGCGTCTCCTTATTGGCAAGGGCAATGCGCTTTTTCGCCCGGATGGCCGCGAGCGTCGGCCGCAGGCCGAGCATGCCGACAACAGCCGTCACAACGGTGTCCGCCAGCGGGTGCTCTGCCGCGGCGATGAGGCCGTCCATGCCGGAGCGAATTTCAATTTTCTCCCCTGCCAGCGCCTCACGCAGGCGCTGCGCGGCCTCCTCCGTGCCCATCACGGCAAGCTGCGGCCGGAAGCGGCGGCACTGCTCGGCCATGCGCTCCACATTCTGCCCGGCAGTCAGCGCAGCGACGCGCACGGGCAGCTGCTCAACGACCTCGAGCGTCTGCCGCCCGATGGAGCCGGTCGAACCGAGGATCGTCAGATTTTTTGTCATCATATCACTTCACCGCAAACGGGATGAGCAGGATCAGGAGCTCGGTCAGCGGCGCGACGAGCATCGTGCTGTCAAAGCGGTCGAGGATGCCGCCGTGGCCGGGGATCAGATTGCCGTAGTCCTTGATGCCGACCTGCCGCTTCACGACGGACAGCGTCAGATCGCCCACGATGGACGCCACTGCGCCAAGCACGCCGTAGATCGCGGCATAGAAATAGTTCACCTGCGTAAAGCCGAAGCACTTGTTCAGGAGCAGCGTATACAGGCACAGGAACACGATGTTGCAAACGACACCGCCGACTGCGCCCTCCACGGTCTTCTTCGGGCTGACGATGGGTGCCAGCTTATGTTTGCCGCAGGCGCGGCCGACAAAATAAGCGCCGCTGTCTGCGACCATGGACAGCAGGAAGGCCACCAGAATATAGAACTTGCCGCCGTCCATGCCGCGCAGGCGCACGAGCGCGCCGATGAGGAACGGATAGACGAAGCCGCTGAACAGCGCCACGCACACGGCCGCGAAGCGCAGCTCCGTATGAGCCGCGAGCAGCTCGCAGAACAGGGCGCAGAAATAGACGAACAGGCCCAGCAGCGCGCACAGCCACAGCGTCTGCTCCGAGACGATGCTGCACGCACGCAGCCACGACCACATGACGTTCGCCATGGCGGCGACGATCGTATAGACCAGAATGCGGCGATGCTTCAGGATGCCGGTGCGCCAAAGCATCTCATAGGCCGCCACGCCGCAGGCCAGTGCAAACAGAATCGCCGTTGCCACAGGCGGCAGAAACAGAACGACGGCCAACAGCAGCGGAAGTCCGACGCAGGCGGCAAGAATGCGGGTCAGCATATTATTTCACTCCTCCAAAGCGGCGATCACGCGCGTTGAAGGCGTCGATCGCTTTGTCCAGCTCCTCCGGGCCGAAGTCCGGCCAGAGGACATCCGTAAAATAGTATTCGGCATAAGCCGACTGCCATAACAGGAAATTGGAAATGCGAGTCTCTCCGCCGGGGCGGATGACAAGCTCCGGATCCGGCACCCCGGCAGAATAGAGCAGATCGGAGAACATATCCTCCGTCAGCTCCTCCGGGCGGCGCTCTCCGGCGGCGCACTGCGCGGCAAAGCGCTGTGCCGCACGGACGATCTCATCGCGGCCGCCGTAGTTCAGGCAGAAATTCACCTGTACGCCCTCGTATTTCTTCGAGCGTTCCACAGCCTCCTGCGCCTCACGCCGCAGCTCCGGCGACAGGCGCGACAGGTCGCCGAAAAAGCAGAAGCGCACACGGTTGCGGTCCATGTCGCGGATTGCCTCGCGGAGGTATTTCTCCAGCAGGTCCATAATGGCGTCCACCTCGTCCTCCGGGCGCTTCCAATTCTCCGTTGAGAAGGCGTAGACCGTCAGGTACTGCAGACCGATGCTCTTGGCATAATTTGCGATCGTGCGGAACGACTCCGCGCCCGCCTTATGTCCTGCAGGACGCGGCAGGCCACGCTGCTTTGCCCAACGGCCGTTGCCGTCCATGACGATGGCGATGTGGGTCGGGATCCGCCGCGGCTGCGCCGGAGCAGTCTTTTTTCGGAATAATCTCATTGTAATTTTTTCCAATCCGGGCCCAATCGGCGCAAAAGGGAACCGTCACGGTCCCCTTTTGCGAAGCGGGCTCTATTCTGGGCGCTCAGAGCTCCATAAGCTCCTTTTCCTTCACGGCGCAGGCCTCGTCTACCTTCTTGATATACTTATCGGTCAGGTCCTGCAGGTCCTTCTCGGCCTTCTTCTGGTCGTCCTCGGTAATCTCAGACTTCTTCTTCAGGGCCTTGACATAGTCCATGGCATCGCGGCGGATGTTGCGCACGGCAACCTTGGCATCCTCGCCGTACTTCTTGACCTGCTTGGTCAGCTCGCGGCGGCGCTCCTCGGTGAGCTGCGGGAACACCAGGCGGATAACGCGGCCGTCATTCTGCGGATTGATGCCGAGGTCGGACGTCTGGATGGCCTTCTCGATCTTCTTGAGCAGGCTGCCGTCCCACGGCTGGATGACGAGCGTGCGCGCATCAGGTGAGGCGATGGTGCCGACCTGTCCGATGGGCGTATCGACGCCGTAGTACTCGACGCTGATGCGGTCAAGCACGCGGGCATTGGCACGGCCGGCGCGGACGGCGCCGAAGTCCTCCTGGAGCACCTCGAGCGTGCGGTCCATTTTGTAGGTATAGTCCTTAAAGTCAACCATGTTATTTGTCCTCCTTCACTACGGTTCCGATCTTTTCGCCCATCACGACGCGCAGGATGTTCTCGGGGTCCTTCAGCGCGAAGAGAATGATAGGAATGTGGTTGTCCATGGAAAGTGAGGTCGCCGTCGAGTCCATCACCATCAGGTGGCGGGCAAGGACCTCGTCATAGGTGATCTCGTCGAATTTCACGGCGTCCGGATTCTTCGCGGGATCGTCGGAATATACACCGTCGACGTTCTTGGCCAGCAGAATGGCGTCGGCGTTGATCTCCGCCGCACGGAGCACCGCGCCGGTATCCGTCGAGAAGAACGGGTTGCCGGTGCCGCAGCCGAAGATCACGACGCGGCCCTTCTCCAGATGGCGGATGGCACGGCCGCGGATATAGGGCTCGGCGATGCGGGTCATCTCAATGGCAGTCTGCACGCGGACCTCAACGCCGCGCTGCTCCAGACTGTCGGCCAGAGCGAGGCAGTTGATGACCGTGGCAAGCATGCCCATCTGGTCGGCGCGGGTGCGCTCCATCCGGTCGCCGCCGTCCTTGATGCCGCGCCAGAAATTGCCGCCGCCAACGACGATACCGACCTGAACACCGGCTTCGACGCACTGCTTGACGACGTCGCAGACGCTGCCGATCACATCAAAATTCAGGCCGCGGTGGGCGTCGCCCGCCAGGGCCTCGCCGCTGATTTTCAGAAGTACGCGGCGATACTTCGGCTCGTTCATGGGGAACCTCTCCTTTACCTTCTGTTTGTCTTCGTCTATTCTATAATAATTTTGCCGGATTGACAACCGAAATCTGCATATTTTCACAAATTGTTTTTAAATTTCTTTCCCGGACAGATGAAATTTCGCGATTTGTATGCAAAGGAGTTGCGATTTCGGGCGGACTGCGCTATAATGAAGAGTACTTTTACCTGAGAGGATGGGAAACATGGCAGACGAGCTCAATCGCCCGGAGATCAAGAATTTTATCGAGGCCTTTGTCGAAGAGGATATCGGCCCCGGCGGCCAGTATGAGGGCATGCAGGTGCACACGCGCTTCCCGCCCGAACCGAACGGCTATCTGCACATCGGCCACTGCAAGGCGCTATGCATCGATTTCGGCACCGCCGAAAAATTCGGCGGCATCTGCAACCTGCGCATGGACGATACGAACCCCACAAAAGAAGACACGGAATACGTCGAAGCCATCAAAGAGGATATCCGCTGGCTCGGCTTTACCTGGGACGACCGTTTTTACTATGCATCCCAGTATTTTGACAAGATGTACGAGTGCGCAGAGGATCTCATCCGCAAGGGTCTGGCCTATGTCTGCGAGCTGACGCCCGAGCAGATGCGCGAATACCGCGGCGACCTGACGACCCCGGCCCGCAGCCCGTACCGCGACCGTCCCATCGAGGAGTCGCTTGACCTCTTCCGCCGCATGAAGGCCGGTGAGTTCCCGAACGGCGCCATGACGCTGCGCGCGAAGATCGACCTTGCCTCCGGCAACTTCAACATGCGCGACCCGGCCATCTACCGCATCAACCACATGCCGCACCACGCCACGGGCGACAAGTGGTGCATCTATCCGATGTACGACTTTGCCCACCCGATCGAGGACGCCATGGAGCACATCACGCATTCGCTGTGCTCGCTGGAGTTCGAGGCGCACCGCCCGCTCTACAACTGGGTCGTGGAGCACTGCGACCTGCCGTCGAAGCCGCGCCAGATCGAGTTTGCGCGCCTCGGCATCAACTACACCGTCATGTCCAAGCGCAAGCTGCGCAAGCTGGTCGAGGACGGCCGCGTCGCCGGTTGGGACGACCCCCGCATGCCGACGCTGTGCGGTCTGCGCCGCCGCGGCTACACGCCGCACTCCATCCGCAGCTTCTGTGAGCGCATCGGCGTGGCAAAGGCCGCTTCCACCGTGGAATACGCCTTCCTCGAGCACTGCCTGCGTGAGGACCTCAACGATTCCGCCACGCGCACCATGGCCGTGCTGCATCCCCTGCGCCTGACCGTGACGAACTATCCCGAGGGACAGACGGAGATCTTCGAGGTTGAAAATCACCCGAACCACCCCGAGATGGGAAAGCGCGAGATCCCGTTCTCCCGCGATCTTTGGATCGAGCAGGATGACTTCATGGAGGAGAAGGTCGGCAAGTTCTTCCGCCTCTTCCCCGGCAATGAGGTCCGCCTGAAAGGTGCCTATGTCGTCAAGTGCACCGGCTGCGTCAAGGACGCGGACGGCAACGTCACGGAGGTCCTTTGCGAATATGACCCGGCCTCCCGCGGCGGTGACCCCGCCGACGGCCGCAAGGTCAAGTCCACCATCCACTGGGTCGAGGCCAACGAGGCCGTAGACGCCGAGGTCCGCCTGTATTCGAACCTCTTCACCGATCCCGATCCCGACGCGGCGGACAAGGACTTCCTCGAGTGTCTGAACCCGGATTCCCTCGAGGTCCTCACGGGCTGCAAGATCGAGCGTTCGCTCGCCGCGGCCAAGGCCCCGGAATCCTATCAATTCATGCGCCTCGGCTACTTCTGCCCGGACAGCAAGGACTCGACGCCGGAGCACCCGGTCTTCAACCGCTCCGTCAGCCTGAAGGACAGCTATAAGCCGCAGGCCTGATCTCCAAAACCAAAAAAATGCAGCGCTCCCGGCGGGAAATCCCGCCGGGAGCTCAAACTATCCAAAAAAACCGCCAAGCCGAGAGTTTCGGAGGGAAGAAAAGTGCGAAAGGAAACCGTCAGGGTGTCCTTTCGCGTTTGATCACCCGCCGCAGCGGCAGAATTGCAAAA
>DQIA01000060.1 GCA_003525905.1 Clostridiales bacterium | reverse complement strand
TTTAATAGTTAGTCTTTCACACTATCCTTCCCTCCGAGACTTTCGGCTAGACAGATTTTTTTGACAGTCAGAGCAGCGGTGCAAACGCGCCGCTGCTCAGCCTATATATCAGGTGTTCCGCTTCTGCGGATCAAAATGCACGTCGAGCTGCGGGTAGGGGATGGCGATGCCGCGGGCGTCCAGCTCGCGCTTGACGGCCTCGTTCACGGCAAAGCGCACGTCGAGGTAGTCGCCGCTTGCGGTCCACAGCATCAGCAGGTACTGGATGCTGCTGTCCTGATAGTTGTTCAGCACGACCAGCGGGGCAGGGTCCTGCAGTGCCTTCGGATGCTGCGCCGCGGCGAGCAGGGCCTCGCGGACCTTCTCCGCCGGAGCGTCATACGACACGCCGATATAGAGGTCCACGCGGCGGCGGCCCTCGACGGAATAGTTGCAGATGCGCGCCGAGGCGGCGTCGCTGTTCGGGATGTAGATGCGCTTGCCGTCGACCGTGGCGAGCTTCGTATACGAAACGCTGATCTCCTCCACGGTGCCGCTGTCGCTGCCGATCTCCACAAAGTCGCCGACGTGGAACGGGTGCGTCGTCAGGAGCGTCACACTGCCGACAACGTTGGAAAGCGCGTTCTGCACAGCAAGCGAAATGGCAAGGGAGACGACACTCAGGATGGCGACGAGCGACGTGACGTCCACACCGAGGGAGCTTGCCGCCACGAGCACGAGGATGGTATAGAGCAGGGTTCGCATGGCCGCCCGCAGGAACGAGAACATCGTCCGCTCCAGCCGGGAACGTTCGAGCACGCGGTCAAACAGCTTCAGCAGCAGCTTGACGAGCAGAAGCCCGATCACGACGATGAGGATGACCGGGACGAGCTTCTGCAGCGTCAGGGATGCAAAAAATTTCTTGATGGAAGCCAGATCCATGGCTTACGCCTCCGCTTCCGGCAGGGTCTCCTGCTTGGACCCCCGCAGGCGCTTGTCGGCATCGACATACTGCATGAGCTCGTCGCCCGTGATGGTCTCCTTCTGGAGCAGATACAGGGCGACCTCGTCGAGCAGGCCGCGGTTTTCGGTCAGAATTTTCTTGGCCTGATCGTAGCTGTCGTTCAGGAGCTTGCGGACCTCTTCGTCCGCGGCGGCGGCCGTCGTCTGGGCGCAGTCGGTGTAGGACTGGCCGTCGAGGTACTCGTTGCCCTTCGTCGTCAGCGCCATGAGGCCGATGCGGTCGCTCATGCCGTACTGCATGACCATCTTGCGTGCCAGATCCGTCGCGCGCTCGATGTCGTTCGACGCGCCGGTCGTCTCAATGCCGAACACAGTCTGCTCTGCGGCGCGGCCGCCGAGCATGGTGCGCAGCTCCACGAGCAGCTCGTCGCGGGAATTGAGGTACTTCTCCTCCTCCGGCATCTGCATGGTGTAGCCCAGCGCGCCGGACGTGTGCGGGACGATGGTGATCTTGGAAACGGGCTGCGTGTGCTTCTGCAGCGCGGCCACGAGCGCATGGCCGACCTCGTGATAGGCCACGATGCGCTTTTCGATGTCCGTCAGGACGGTGCCCTTCTTCTCGGTGCCCGCGATGACGACCTCGAACGACGTCAGCAGGTCCTCCTGGTTCACGGTCTGGCGGCCCATGCGCACGGCGCGCAGCGCCGCCTCGTTGACGAGGTTGGCAAGGTCCGCGCCGACCGCGCCGGCCGTGGCCTGCGCGATCTTCTTGAGATCGACGTCCTCGGCAAGGCGGATGTTGCGCGTGTGGACAAGCAGGGTCTGGTAACGGCCCTCCAGATTCGGGCGGTCGACAATGATGCGGCGGTCAAAGCGGCCCGCGCGCAGCAGGGCCTTATCCAGAATTTCCGGGCGGTTCGTCGCCGCAAGGATCACGACGCCCTTCGAGGAATCGAAGCCGTCAATCTCGGCAAGCAGCTGGTTCAGGGTCTGCTCGCGCTCGTCGTTGCCGCCGAGGCGGCTGTCACGGCTGCGGCCGATGGCGTCGATCTCATCGATAAAGATGATAGCCGGGGCGACCTTGCTGGCCTCCTGGAACAGATCGCGCACGCGGCTCGCGCCGACGCCGACGAACATTTCCACGAAGTCTGAGCCGGAGATGGAGAAGAACGGCACACGGGCCTCGCCCGCCACGGCCTTGGCCAGCAGCGTTTTGCCGGTGCCGGGGGAGCCGACAAGCAGCGCGCCCTTCGGCAGCTTCGCGCCGATGGCGGCATATTTCTGCGGATTGTGCAGAAAATCGATGATCTCGACAAGCGATTCCTTCGCTTCGTCCTGACCGGCGACATCGCGGAACGTCACGCCGGTCTCCTTTTCCATATAGACCTTGGCCTTGCTCTTGCCGATGCTGCCAATGGCACCAAAGCCGCCGGCTCCGCCGCCGCTGCGCGAGATGATGAAGCGCATGAGCAGGCTGAGCAGCGCCAGCATCAGCAGCGGGAACAGCACCCACGAGAACAGGAACGTGAACGTGCTGTTCTCGACGATCTCGCCGCTGAACTCCACCTGATTGTCCTCCAGCGTCGAAATGAGGGACGTCAGATCCACATTGGGCAGCAGGCCGGTGTAATACACGGTGCGCTGTGACTTCGACAGGGCCATCTCATCCCGGCGCAGGAACTGGATGCGGTCGGACTGGATCTCGACCTGCGAAATGGCATCGGTCTCCACTGCACTGAGGAAGGCATCATAGGTGACCTGCTTCTCTCCGGCGGAGAACACATTGCTGAGCAGGCTGTTGAACAGCAGCGTCACGGCAACGGCAATGATCAAGATCGTCAGAATGGAAAATCTGCGGCGGTCGCCGTTGCGGTTATCATTATTATTATTTCCGTTTGGTCTGTTTTGCGGGCTTTGATTCGCCATGGAATCGGCCTCCTTTCGCTTCTCCTGCATCATACCATATTTTGGTGCTTTCTGCAATTCTCATGGCAAAATGTGCTGTAAATTTTCTGTGAATTTGGATTTTTGTCCGGATTTCGGCCCGTTTCGCGCCGGTCCGACGATTCTCGGTGTTGTCTCCGGCGCGATTCTTTGCTATAATATAGGGAAGTTCTGATTCAATCAGCAAGAGTGGATGGCGAGAGATTTTTTGGCAAGGCGAGGTATGGAAAACGCAGGAATACTTTGTGTACCCGCAAGGGGCATGCCGCATCCGTAAGGCGGCAAAGCCGCCAACGGCTGCGCAATATTTCAAGTTTTTCATACCGATGGATTGACGAAAAAGCTCCGGCATCCGCCGCAGATGATTGATTCAGAGCTTCCCAAGGTAATGAAATCGCAAAAGGCGTATCGTGCGCCGGAAAGCAGAGGCATCCATGAAAGAATATACCAAAGAGCCGAGAAAGCCGAGCGAGGCCGCGCAGGAATCGCTGCCTGAGGATATGATCGAGGGCCGCAACGCCGTCACAGAGGCGCTGCGCAGCGGCCGCACCATCAACAAGGTATTTCTGGCCGACGGCGACACGGACCGTGCGCTCGGCCGCCTTGCCGCCATGGCAAAGGAGAGCGGCGCCGTCGTCGTGCGCGTCGACCGCCGCAAGCTCAACGACATGAGCCCCACGGGCGCGCATCAGGGCATTATGGCTGCCGTCGCCGCCCATGACTATGCCACGGTCGACGATATGCTGAACGCCGCGCAGGAAAAGGGCGAGGCGCCCCTGCTCGTCATCTGCGACGAGCTGTCCGACCCGCACAACCTCGGCGCGATCATCCGCACGGCAGAATGCGCAGGCGCGCACGGCGTCATCATCCCCCGCCGCCGCAGCGTCGGCCTGACGGCCGTCGTCGGCAAGGCCTCGGC
Organism: Clostridiales bacterium; assembly: GCA_003525905.1. GTDB lineage: Bacteria > Bacillota > Clostridia > Oscillospirales > Oscillospiraceae > JAZOXB01. Next base: position 729 of record DQIA01000060.1, on the reverse strand, counting down.
CGGTGCGCTCGAATATATGCCCGTGGCCCGCGTTGCGAACCTCGTCGCCACGATCCGCGACCTGAAGGCCCGCGGCATCTGGGTGTTCGGCACGGCAGCCGACGGCGACACGACCCTCACCGGCGCGGACCTGCGCGGTCCGGCCGCCATCGTCATCGGCAACGAGGGCAGCGGCATGAGCCGCCTTGTCGCAGAGAGCTGCGATCTCAAGGTCAGTATTCCCCTGAAGGGCCACATTTCATCCCTGAATGCCTCGACGGCCGCCGCCGTGCTGCTGTATGAGGCCGTTCGCCAGAGAGGATAACCATGAACCACCGTCAGCCGGAACAACTGAATAACGCGCAGTTCCCGGCTGAGTCAGAGCCGGAATATACGCTCGAGGAGATCATGGCCGAATTCGGCGCGCCGCAGGAGCCGGAGCCGATCCCGGAGCCGGTGCCCGAGCCGGAGCCGATCCCAGAACCGGTGTCCGAGCCGGAACCGATCCCGGAGCCTGAGCCGGTGCAGCCGGAGCCGCAGCAGGCTTCTCCGCCGGAACCGCAGCCGGAGCGCGTGCATGTGTTCCGCCCCGTACCGGACCGGCGTCCGCCGCGGCCGGAGCGCAGCGCTCCCGCGCCGAAGCCGAAGGCAAAAAAGCGGCCCGTGCAGATCGTCGAGCGGCCGAAGCCGGAGCCGGAGCCGCCCACGCCGCAGCAGGCCCTGCAGCTGTGCAGCGCCGGGCTCGGCGGG
>DQIA01000058.1:23482-45939 GCA_003525905.1 Clostridiales bacterium | reverse complement strand
TTTCTCCGCAGATATCCAGTAAATATTTACAAACAGCGGATTATCGGCAGATTCATCGTGGACTTTTACTGTGCTTCGGCCAGACTGGTCATTGAATTGGATGGCTCTCAGCATTATGAACCTCAGGGGCTTGCTTATGATGCGGAACGTTCTCAATTTCTGATGTCTCTTGGGCTGGAGATTCTGCGATTTTCCAACCGGGATATCGACAGGGATTTTCGCGGTGTGTGCACACAAATTGATCTTATCATTCGAAAAAGGCTGCAAGACCTCTCAGTCACCTACGGTGACAGCTCTCCCAAAGGGAGAGCCAAGGGACTGTACCCCATTACATAGTATGTTGACGTGAAAAATGGAGCGTATCTGTATCGATACGCTCCATTGACTGTTTTATGAACACCCATCTAACCGTCCCGGTTTTTTTCGCTATGTTACAGGCCGAGCTTCTGCTCGAGCTGTTCTTTGGACTGCGCGCCGACAGCCGCAGCGACGACGGCGTTATCCCGCAGCAGCACGAGCATCGGGATGCTCTGCACACGGAAGGCCTGCGCCAGCTCCGGCTCCTCGTCGACATTGACCTTGCCGACTGCGATCTCGGGATGGGCCGCGGCGATCTCCTCGACGACCGGGGACACCATGCGGCACGGGCCGCACCACTCCGCCCAGAAATCCAGCAGCACGGGCTTGTCCGCCCGCGCGACGAGCTCATCATAATTGGTCGCTGTGATCTTCAGCATGGGATGCTTCCTCCTTTATCGGATCTTTTGTTTTATAGTACAGCATGCAATGGCAGTACCCCTCAAAATTGGGATCCTTCATCTGCTCGCGGAATTCCTTGCAGATGCACTTGTTGTCTTCGGTCTTTTCGAGCCTGCAGGGACAGTAGCCCCCACGGCGGCGAAGCCCCTCGCGGATCTGCGCGACAAGCTCCTTATCTTCATTCAGACGGATAGCCATATGCGTCGCCTCTTTCTTTTTCGGGGCCGCATCCTTCCAGCGGCTCCTTTCTGATATTCCTATCGTACCACGGCGCGGCGAAGAATCGGTGACGGATTTATGAATTTTTCAGCGCCGCCTGATACTCCAGATATTCGTCATACGTCCCGAGGCGGTCGCAGATCGTGCCGTCCGGGCGGAATTCAATGATGCGGTTCGCCACGGACTGCAGCATCTCGTGGTCGTGGCTGGCCAGCAGGATATTTCCCGGGAAGGCGATGAGGCCCTTGTTCACGGCCTGAATGGACTCCATGTCCAGATGGTTCGTCGGCTGATCGAGCAGGATCACGTTCGCTCCCGAGAGCATCATGCGCGAGAGCATGCAGCGGACCTTCTCGCCGCCGGAGAGCACCTTGACGGATTTGAACACATCCTCGCCGGAGAACAGCATCCGCCCGAGGAAGCCGCGCAGATACACGTCATCCTTCTTTTCGGAGAACTGGCGCAGCCAGTCGACAAGCGTCTCGTCGTGGCCGTCAAAATACTCGCTGTTGTCCTTGGGGAAGTAGCTCTGCGACGTGGAAACGCCCCATTTGACCGTGCCCTCATCCGGCTCCAGCTCGCCCATCAGAATTTTGAACATGGTCGTCTGCGCGACCTCGTTCTCGCCGACAAAAGCGATCTTGTCGCCGCGGTTGACGATGAACGAGACCTTGTCCAGCAGCTTCACGCCGTCGACGGTCTTCGAGACGTCCGTCACGAACAGGATGTCCTTGCCGACCTCGCGCTCCTGCGTGAACCCGACAAAGGGATAGCGGCGGGACGAAGCAGGCATCTCCTCGACGCTGAGCTTATCGAGCAGGCGGCGGCGGGCCGTGGCCTGTTTGCTCTTGGCCTTGTTGGCAGAGAAGCGGGAGATAAAGGCCTGCAGCTCGGCGATCTTTTCCTCATTGCGCTTGTTCTTGCTGCGAATGAGGTTCTGCATGAGCTGGCTCGACTCATACCAGAAGTCGTAGTTGCCGACATACATGCGGATCTTACCGTAGTCGATATCGACGATATGTGTGCAGACGGTATTCAGGAAATGGCGGTCGTGGCTCACGACGATGACAAGGCCGTTGTCCTCGTAGTCCAGGATGAAATTTTCCAGCCAGTTGATGGACTCAATGTCGAGGTTGTTCGTCGGCTCGTCGAGGAGGATAATGTCCGGCTGACCGAACAGGGCCTGCGCCAGCAGAACCTTGACCTTGATGCGGCCGTCGGTGTCGGCCATACGGTCGTTGTGCAGCTCCACGGGCACACCGAGGCCCTGCAGAATGCGGCTGGCATCGGACTCGGCCTCCCAGCCGTTCAGCTCTGCGAACTCCGTCTCCAGCTCCGAAGCCAGCAGGCCGTCCTCATCGGAAAAATCGGGCTTGGCATAGAGAGCATCCTTCTGCTTCATGATATCATACAGGCGCTGGTTGCCCATAATGACCGTGTCGAGGATGGTATAGGCATCGTAACGGAACTGGTCCTGCTTGAGGACAGACATACGCAGGCCCGGCTTGATGGAGATCGTGCCCTTTGTGGAGTCGAGCTCGCCGGAGAGCAGCTTCAGGAATGTGGACTTGCCCGCACCGTTTGCGCCGATCACACCGTAGCAATTGCCGGCGGTAAACTGCAGATCGACATGCTGGAACAGGAACGTTCCGCTATATTGCAGCGCAAGATCGCTGATCGTAATCATTGGAATCACCTCGGCAACAGTGTACCACAGATTCTGCAGAAAAGAAAGTGTAAAAAAATTGTGACAGCTCTTGCAAAACACGGAAAAGCGGCTATAATAGGATTTAGCACTCAGGCACCAAGAGTGCCAATACGAAATAAGGAAGTTGATCCATATGGAAAAGAAACAGTTTCAGGCAGAATCGAAACGCCTGCTGGACCTGATGATCAATTCGATCTATACACACCGCGAGATCTTCCTGCGCGAGCTGATCTCCAACGCCTCCGATGCCATCGACAAGCTGGCCTATCAGGCCCTGACGGACGACACCGTCGGCTTGAGCCGCAGCGATTTTGCCATTCATCTGTCCACGGATGAGACGGCGCGCACACTGACCGTTTCCGATAACGGTATCGGCATGACCCGCGAGGAGATGGAGGAGAACCTCGGTACCATCGCTCACAGCGGTTCACTCCGCTTCAAGAAGGAAATGGAGAAGAGCGACGATATCGACATCATCGGTCAGTTCGGCGTCGGCTTCTATGCCGCGTTCATGGTCGCCGAGAAGGTCACGGTTATTTCCCGCCGCTTCGGCAGCGACGAGGCCTGGAAGTGGGAGTCCGAGGGCGCAGACGGCTACACCATGGAGCCGTGCGAGCGCGCAGCCGCCGGTTCCGACGTCATCCTGACGCTCAAGGCCGACACGGACGAGGACAAGTATTCCGATTATCTGTCCGAATACCGCCTGCGCAGCCTTGTCCGCAAGTATTCCGACTACATCCGCTATCCGATCCGCATGGAGGTCTCCAGCCAAAAGCTCGTGAACGAGCCGAAGGAGGGCGAGGAGCCGAAGTATGAGACCGTCCGCGAGGAGCAGACGCTCAACTCCATGATCCCGATCTGGCAGAAGGCCAAGAAGGATGTCACGGAGGAGGAGTACAACAACTTCTATCACGAAAAATTCTTCGACTACGAAAAGCCGCTGAGCGTGCTGCACTTCGGCGTCGAGGGCGCCGTGACCTATAAGGCCCTGCTGTATATCCCGGCAAAGGCCCCGTACGACTTCTACACCCGCGACTATAAGGCCGGTCTGCAGCTTTATTCCTCCGGCGTGCTCATCATGGAAAACTGCGCCGACCTGCTGCCGGAGCACTTCCGCTTCGTCCGCGGCGTGGTCGACACGCAGGACCTGAGCCTGAACATCAGCCGCGAGATGCTGCAGCACACGAGAGAGCTGAAGGTCATCGCCGCCAACCTCGAAAAGAAGATCAAGGCCGAGCTGGAGCGCATGCTGAAGGACGACCGTGAGAAATATGAGACATTCTATGCCGCCTTCGGCCGCCAGCTGAAGTTTGGCCTCGTCTCGGACTACGGCATGCACAAGGACCTGCTGCAGGACCTCGTGGAGTTCCGTTCCGACAAAGAGGGGAAGGACATCACGCTCAAGGAATACTGCGACGCCATGCCCGAGTCCCAGAAGCACATTTACTTTGCCACCGGCGACAGCGCAGCGCGCCTTTCGCAGCTTCCGCAGACCCAGCTGCTGCGCGAGCGTGGCTTCGACGTGCTGCTCATGACGGAGCAGGTCGACACGTTCATTCCGCAGACGCTCAATACCTACGCCGAGCATGAGTTCCGCAACATTCTGACCGACGACCTCGACCTTGCAACCGAGGAGGAGAAAAAAGCCGCCGAGGAGAAGGCCAAAGCCTTCCAGTCCGGCGTGGACTTCCTGAAGGAGAGCCTCGGTGAGAAGGTCAAGGACGTACGCGTTTCGACGGAGCTGGGCAGCCATGCCGTAACTATGGTCCCGGACGGCGGCATGAGCTTCGAGATGGAGAAGTACATGCACACGGTCGATCCGTCGTCCGATTATCACTGCGGCCGCATTCTGGAGGTCAACCCGGAGCATCCGCTGCTGCAGCGTCTGTCCGAGAACAGGGAATCCGATCCGGAGCGCGCCAAAAAGCTGGCTGAGCTTCTCTACGATCAGGGCCTGCTGATGGCAAACCTCCCGCTCGAAGACCCGACGGCCTATACGGATCTCGTCTGCGAGCTGATCGGCTGAGCCAAGTCCATCTCTGCGTAAAGCGCGAAACAGAATATGCTCCCTCTATGAGAGACAGTGAAGTAAAGATCACCATCCTCATATGGGGAGCATTTCTATGCCGCACACGGAAAAGCTGCGCGCAGCCGCATCCCGGTCTTATCCATCCCGCTCCGGGAAAAACGGCTGCAGCTCCTGCCACAGGCCGATGGCACAGCGGCAGCCATGTGCCGCTGCGTGCGCCAGCTTCTGCCGGAGCGACTCCGGCGTGTCAAAGTAGCGCAGGCCCGCCGGGCTTTTCTCGCAGCTGCACAGCGCGGCCGGGAGCATGCCGCCGGGATAGGGGAGCGGCGGGGCCGGAAGCTCTGCCGCCCACGGCGTCAGCTCCAGCGCCCAGCCGTTCGGGAAGCGCCGCTCCGCCGACCGGACAAAGCCGTCCCATGCATTGCAGGGCCGCAGGCAGGAGAGGACCGGCAGCGCTTCCGGCGCAAAGGCGTGATAAGCCGCGGGCAGCAGCATCGGGGCATTCCCGAGCCGCCGCTGCAGGCCCTGCGCCACGGCGCGGTGCACGGGGCCGGGCGTGCGCAGAAAATCCAGACAACACCCCCCGCCGCACCGGGCCGCAAGCCGGTCCAGCGTCTCCTCCGGAACGCGCTGCGGCAGGACGGCGTCGTCGATGACGGCCATATGTCCCTGCAGCGGGCACGCCGGGATGCGGGCCCCGCCATCCGGCAGAAAGCCGAGGCCGAGCACGGCGGCCCGGCCGGTAAATGTTGCAATTTCTTTACAATTTGCCGCCAAATACACCGGAACAGGCAATAGACAAACCTCCCCCTGCGTGCTATAATAAGGAGAACCTGAACATGGGAACCTCAGAATCAACCTATGGAATACCCGAGGAGAATATGCTGTCATTTTTACCTGACTTCATTTTCCAAACCATCACGCAGATCCGCCCGGCGTTTCTTCGTGAGCACGGCATCCGTCTGCTGCTGATGGACTTTGACAACACCATGCTTCCCTACACGACGGACCGGCCGGAGCAGCCGCTTCTGGACTGGATCGCCGGGATGCAGGATGCAGGCATCACGCTTTGCATCGTCTCCAACAGCCATAAGCAGCGCGTGCCGCATTTCTCGCAGCAATATCACGTTCCCTGCGTGACGCATGCCGCCAAGCCCGGCACACGCGGCATCCGGGAGGCCATGGCCCGCTACGGAGCCGCTCCGCAGCAGACCGCACTCGTGGGCGACCAGATCTATACCGATGTGCTCGGCGCAAAGCGCGCCGGGATCACGGCGATCGCCGTGCGATCCATTCATAATCATACCGTCTGGCTGAAGCTGCGGCACCTGCTGGAGCTGCCGTTTCTCGCCATGGCGCGAAAAAGGAGAGTAGAAACATGACCAATCTGGAAAAATACCGTTCTCTGCTGCACGACGGCGTGCAGGGCCTTCTGCTGACCTCGCGCTACAGCCGCATGTATGCGGCGGAATTTGACATCGCCGAGGGCGTTGCCGTTGTCTCCGCGCAGGGCGCTCGCTATTTCACCGACAGCCGCTACATCGAGTCCGCGCAGAAGAACCTCAAGGGCTTTGAGGTCGTGGAGATCGGCCTGAACAATCCGATGATGCAGGCGCTGAAGACCACGCTGGACGAGTTCGGCGTGGAGACGCTCGGCTTTGAGGACGAATATCTCACCGTCGCAGAGCTCAACGGCTTTGAGGCCGCGCTTCCCGTCAAGTTCGTTCCGCTGCAGAAGGAGATCAACGCCTTCCGCGCCAGCAAGGAGGACTGGGAGCTTGCCCGCATGCGCAAGGCGCAGGAGATCACGGATCGCGCCTTCACCGAGGTCTGCACTCGCATCCACACCGGCATGACCGAGAAGGAGCTCGAGGCCGAGCTGATCTACTGCCTGTATAAGAACGGCGCAGAGGGCCTGTCCTTTGACCCGATCGTCGTCTCCGGACCGAACACGAGCATGCCGCACGGCGTCGCCGGGAGCCGCGTCCTGCAGGACGGCGACTTCGTGACCATGGACTTCGGCGTGCTGTATCAGGGCTACTGCTCCGATATGACCCGTACCGTCGCCCTCGGCCATGCGACCGAGGAGATGCGTAAGGTCTACGACACCGTCCTGCGCGCCCAGCTCGCCGGTATTGCGGCCAGCCACGCAGGAGCGAGCGGCAAGAGCATCGACGGCGCTGCCCGCGACATCATCACGGAGGCCGGCTACGGCCCGTATTTCGGCCACAGCTATGGCCATAGCCTCGGTCTCGAAATCCACGAAGCGCCGAATTGCACCCCGCGCAACGAGAACCCGATCCCTGTCGGCGCTGTGTGCTCCGCAGAGCCGGGCATCTACATTCCGGGCAAATTCGGCGTCCGCATCGAGGATGTCGTGATCTTCCGCGAGGGCGGCTGCGAGGTCATCACGCACAGCCCGAAGGAGCTGACCATCCTTTAAGCGGTGATAACTCAGAGAAATTTGCCGAAAGACTTGAATTTCTTTGACAAATCGGTTAAAATAGAAACGCATTTTTTTACCTTCGGAACAGATATGGTATTCGAGAGGAACACAGGAGGATAAACCAATGATTTCAGTCAGTGATTTCCGGAACGGCGTTACGTTTGACATGGACGGCAAGGTGATGCAGATCATCGAGTTCCAGCACGTCAAGCCCGGCAAGGGTGCAGCCTTTGTCCGCGTCAAGATGCGCAATGTCATCACCGGCGGCGTTACCGAGACGACGTTCAACCCGAACGACAAGTATCCCACCGCTTACATCGAGCGCAGAAAGATGGACTATTCCTATAACGACGGCAACCTGTATTATTTTATGGATCCGGAGACGTTCGAAATGACGCCGGTCGACGAGAACATTCTCGACGCCAGCTTCAAGTTTGTCAAGGAGAACGACCAGTGCACGATCCTGTCCTACAAGGGCAACGTGTTCAGCGTCGAGGCTCCGAACTTTGCCGATCTCGTCGTCACGAAGACCGAGCCGGGCCTTGCAGGCAACACCGCCACCAACACGCTGAAGCCCGCTACGCTTGAGACCGGTGCCGAGGTCCGCGTGCCCCTGTTCATCAACGAGGGCGACAAGATCTCTATTGATACCCGCACGGGCGAATATCTGGGCCGCGCCAAGGGCTGATCCGGCCCACATCTGGAAAGGAGAACGCTATGAATCTCTCTGAAAAGTCCGCATATCTGAAGGGCCTGATGGACGGCCTGAAGCTGGACCAGGAGGCCCCTGAAGGCAAGATGATCTCCGGGATCGTCGAGCTGCTGCAGGAGGTCACCGGTGCAATTGGCGATCTGCAGGAAAACGCCGAGGCTGTCTCGGATGAGCTCGATGAGATTGAGGATGATCTCGATGCCATCGAGGATTACCTGATGGACGACGATGACGAAGAGGACGGCTTCATGGACGACGACGGCGAAGACTTCGACTATGACGACGACACCATGTATGAAGTGACCTGCCCGAAGTGCGGCGAGGTTCTCCATCTGGACGAGGAGACGCTCCTCAACGATTCCGTCGACTGCCCGAAGTGCGGCGAGCCGCTCGAGTTCGAGTTCGACGAGGACGACGGTCTCTGATCCTCATACGCAAAACGCAGGCGCGAAGCAGATCCCTCTGCTCCGCGCCTGTTTGCACATCGGGCTGTACTGCGGCATAGTCTGGCCGGGAGGTGAGTGCCATGCGGCAGCGGCTTGAGCGGCTTCTTTGCGTCAAGTCTCTTGTGACGATCGCCCTGACCGTCGTATTCTGCAGGCTGGCCGTGACGGGCGCAGTCAGCGCGCAGCAATTCCTCACGATCTTTACGGTCGTGATCTCATTTTATTTTGGCACGCAGGTGGAGCGGCGTTCGACCGGCGGCTGAATACAGCAAATCCCCGGCCGTCCGAGGGGGATGGACGACCGGGGATCCGCTACAGAAATGAGAGAGGGGAAAATAAAAAGAGAGATAAAAATGAAAAGATGGACCAGTAAGCCCGTTACCGCGGCAGGTTCGGTATCGTTCTTACGAGTATGAGTATACCGGGGACATTTGAAAAATCTATGAACGAAGTCGGAATAAATTGAGAATCCGCAAAATTTGTCGAACGCGCGCAGTCTATCACAGATAATTTGGAGGAGCCTATGAAAAAAGCCTACCTGACCCTTGACCCGCCGCGCGAGCCGGACGGCACCCTCTGCCGCACCGGCCTGCGCCGCACCGCGCCCGTTGTGCTTCTGCCGGGTGATCCGCAGCGCAGCCGCAAGATGGCCGCGCTGTTCGCAGAGGCCTCGTTTACGGCCCACCGGGGAACATTTGCGACCTATACCGGCAAAACACCAGGCGGCGCGGATATCGCCGTCACAAGCAGCGGCATGGGCTGTGCCTGCGTTTCCGCCGCACTGGAGGAGCTTGCTGCCGCGGGAGCGGAGGCCGTTATCCGTGTGGGCACCTGCGGCGGCGTGCAGCCCGATCTGGCCCCGGGGACCATCGTCATTGCCAGTGGCTGCGTCCGCGGCGAGGGCGCAAGCTATGAGCTTGTTCCGCCGGAATTCCCGGCCGTTGCGGACCCGCTGCTCGTCCGTGCACTGTGCAGCGCTGCGCAGGAGCTGGACGAGCCCGTGCGCGTCGGCCTGTACCGCAGCCACGATGCGTTCTATATGGAGTCCAAGGCCGCCCATCCCGGTCTGCGGGAGCGTATGCAGAAATGGATCGACACCGGCGTACTCGTCGTGGAGAACGAGTCCGGCCTGCTTTTCACCTATGGCCACCTGCTCGGCCTGCGTACCGCAAGCATCTGCGTCGCGCTTGGTTCCATGTTCGCAGACCCGAACGCCAACGTCTACGGGGCCTATGCTGACCCGGAGCATCTGGCGCGCCGGATCGAAACTGCCACGCGCATTGCCATGCGCGCAGCCGAGCTGCTGGAGGGATCGAAATGAGCTTTGGAAGTCAGAAACTTGTCCATACCGACGGTACGATGCACCACCTCGGCATCGATGCCGTGACGCCGCGCGTCATCCTTGTGCCGGATCCGCAGGAGGTCCCGCTCTATGCCGCGCTGCTGGAGGGCCCCGTGCAGCAGGGCTGCTATCGCGAATATGTGACCTGGCAGGGCACATGGCGCGGCGAACCGCTCACGGTGATGAGCTGCGGCTTCGGCTGCATGCCCATGGCCATCGCCGTGGAGGAGCTGCACCATCTCGGCGCGGAGTCCCTCATCAAGATCGCAGCCTGCCCCGCCATCCAGCCGGAGCTGGAGCCGGGCACGCTGCTGGCAGCCTCCGGCGCGGTCCGCGGTGAGGGCGCGACGCGCGAATACATCGACCCGTCCTATCCCGCCGTGGCGGATATGCCCCTGCTCGGCGCGCTGCTGAGCTGCGGCGTACCCGATGCGGGCCTGTTCCGCAGTCACGACTGCACCTCGCTCGAGTCGCCGTGGGCCCCCGGCGGCCCGGCGCGCATTGCCCACTGGGCAGAACTTGGCGTCAGTGCGCTGGACGGCGAGACGAGTGCCCTGTTCGTGCTGGCCTCCATTCTCGGCATACATGCGGCCTCGCTGGCCTATCTTGCAGAAAACTATGCAACCGGTGCAGCCGCCCCGATGGACGCACAGGCGCGCGGGCGGCTGTTCACAGCTGCGGCGGAGGCACTGCGATGCTGCTGATCCGCGGTGCAATGCTCCCCGATTTCGAAACAGGAACGACCACGCAGGCCGACGTCCTCATCCGGGACGGCCGCTTTGCGGCGATCGCGTCCCATCTGGAGGCTGATTGCCCCATTGTCGAGGCATCTGGTCTTCTGATGCTGCCCGGCATGGCTGATCTGCACACGCACATGGTGCAGAGTCTGACGCAGGGCCCGCTCGACGACCTGAACATCACGCAGTGGCTCACGCGCATGCTCCGGGCACAGTGGTCGCTCACGGAGGACGAGTGGTACTATGGCGTGCTGCTCGGCTGTCTGCGGAGCATCCGCTATGGCGTGACGGCCATCAATGAAATGACCTACTATCCGCACATCGACGCTGTTGTGCAAGCCTATCAGGACGCCGGTCTGCGCGTGACCTTCGGCATCGGCGCGACGGATATCGCCGAGAACGACCAGATCCGCGTCACGCCGGTGGACGAATGCCTGCGGCAGGCGGAGGAGCTGTACCACAAATGGCACGGCAGGGGACTGCTGCGCACGGCTGCCGTGCCGCAGGGACGTCCGGCCTGCACGCCGGAGCTAATGCGGGCCCTCAAGCAATTTGCGCGCGAGCGCGGCCTGCTCTACCACACACATCTCGCCGAGGGGAAGGCCGAGACGGAACGTATCCGAGCTTGGACCGGCCGCGGAGAGGCGGAGGAGCTGGCGCATCTCGGTGTCCTGGATGAGTCCACGATCCTTGCGCACTCCATCTGGCTCACGCAGGAGGAGATCACGCTGCTGGCACAGTCGCACGCCGTTGTGGCGCACTGTCCCTCGACAAATATGAAGCTGTCGGACGGTGCGCCGCCCATTGCGGAGCTGCTGGCATCCGGCGCGCGCGTCGGCTTCGGCTGCGACGGCGAGGCCTCCAGTGCAAACCGTGACCTGCTGCGCGAGGCTCGGCTCGGCAGCTACCTGCAGAAGGTCCGCACGCTCGACCCGACAGTACTCCCGGCAGGGCAGTGCTACGCCATGCTGACGGAGCAGGGGATGCGTGCGCTCGGCTATCGAGACGTCGGCCGTATTGCAGAGGGCTGGCAGGCGGATTTCTCCCTTGTGCGGACGGAGACACTGTGCACGGTGAACCGGCGTCGCATTCTGACGAATCTGCTCTATGCCGGAAGCGGCGAGCAGATCGACAGCGTCTATGTGCAGGGCAGGCCGCTTCTCCGGAACGGGCAGTTCGTGCACCATGATCTGGAGCATATCCTGCAGCGCTGTGAGGAGATCACGGCGCGCATTGAGCGCACACTGGCATAGCATATTCCCCGGCAGGCCAAAACACACCTGCCGGGGAACCAATTTTCCGGTCTGTGAAAAATAGGGCTTGATTTTTTCAGATCCTGTGCTATAATATTCGTGCTACGGAGGCTTAGCTCAGCTGGTTAGAGCGCCTGCTTCACACGCAGGAGGTCGATGGTTCGAGTCCATTAGTCTCCACCAGGATATAGAAACCCGGACGTTCCCGATTATGGGATGGTTCGGGTTTTCTGTTTTATCGATCCTCGCCAAAATCGCCGGACTCATCGATGAAAAGCTCAGCTCTCTCAGATCTATATGCAGAATACCTTGTGACAGTCGGCAGGGTCTTTGTCCCATTTTTCAGTATTCATTATTCATTCATATACGCAGAGTCCCCTCCGCACCGTTCTGATGCAGAGGGGACTCTGTTTCTCATTAGAGCAAACCGGCTCAGGCGCCAGCGGCCCGCACGGTGCGCTGCGTTCTGCGGTTGAGCAGACCGCCGAGCACCATCACAAAGGCGAACACGATGAGATACCAGAAGCACCCCATACCGTGGCTGACGAGACAGGCAATGACCATAAAGACCGAGCCGCAGATGGCAAGGATCGGCAGGATATAGTGCTGCCAGACGGAGGTGCCCTTCTGCTTGCGGATCCACTGGATGAACACCGGGATATAGAGCGCATAGATCGTGATGATCGGCAGCTCCGTCGGGTCAAACAGGAAGGGGACGCTCTCGAAGATCGTGCCCGTGAAGACCGTCTTGTGGCTCCAGGTGCCGGCGAGGTTGGACAGGTAGAAGTACAGACCCCAGAAGCCGCACAGCAGCAGGCCCATGACGGCGGAGTTGTTGGGCATATTCGTGTGCTCATCGACGCGGGAGAACATATGGGTGGCCGGACCTTTGCCGCGCGCTGCGACGGAATAGACGCCGCGGCAGCAGGCGAGCATCAGACCGTTCATCGTGCCGATGCAGGAGATGGCGATGAAGAGGTTCAGGATGTTGCCGATGACGTTGCCGAAGATGTTCGTAAAGGCAACGGTCGCGCCCTTTTCGATCAGCTCCGCGTTCGATGCACCGCCGGTCACGCCGATGTAGTACAGCAGGTAGGTGGCGATGACGATGATGCCGCCGACTGTGAGGGCTTTCGGAAGATTGCGCTTCGAATCCTTCAGCTCGGAGTTGATGGTTGTTGCAATGATCCAGCCCTCATAGGCAAAGGAGGTTGCGCAGACGGCTGCGAAGAGGATGCTGCCCTTGCTGCCCACAACGGCGAGGGGAGGGGCGACAAAGTTCTCCGTCAGCTGACCCGAGGCGAGACCGGCAATGACGCCGACGATCGCCATGATGCCGAGCGGGATGAGCTTGATGACCGTGGTGGATGCCTGGATCTTACCGGCGAGCTTCGGGGAAAGCGCGTTGACAGCGTAGGAGCAGCAGAGGTAGAACAGCATGAGCGCGATGCACTCCGGGCCGACCACGACGCCGCCCTCATTGATGTGGATGAGCAGCGGCATATTCGGGAACATCGTCGTGAGGAACACGAGTGTATAGCGGGCGGAGAGCCAAGCCAGAGCCGCCGTCAGGGACGGATAATAGATCGTGGACAGGAACCAGCCCATATAATAGCCGTATTTCGGGCCGACCGTCGCTTCGGCATAGTCCACGATGCCATTGACCTTTTCATATTTCTGGGACATACCGGCGAATGTGAGGATGCAGGCGAGCATGATCGCGCCGCCGATGAGCCATGCGATGACGCCGAGCGGCATATCACCGTTTGTGATCTGGAGGATGGTCTGTGCCTTGAAGAAAACGCCGGAACCGATGACAATGCCAACAACCATGCAAATTGCGGTGAAAAGGCCGTATTTGCGTTCCAATTTGTTATTCATGAGAATACTTCCTTCCTGAAACCTGAAATGAGTGGCGCGAATACAAAACGTACCGTCGAACAGAGGGATCAACGAACCGCCGCCTGGCGGTGGAAGGGAAACCGGTCGCAGAGAAAATGATCATCAGAGCTTCGACATTATGTGCAACGGCAATTCCTCCCTTGGTGTGCGAAATCTTTCTGGTGGCATCATATCATGAACAAAAAACGATGTCAAGAGGATATATTTTTTGGACAACTTTAACATATAATGAGAAATCATCCACAAGTTACAAGCGTTACAAATCCTTTCTGTTTTAAAATTGCAGATTTTCCGGATACAATGCGGAATTTCATTCATTTGGAGTTTTGTCCATGAGCGGCGGACGTGAAAAATTTCTCCGTTGACAAACGGTCCGTTTCATGGCATGATGATGGGGAGCGGCGGATCAGCCGCGCGCCCGATACTGTCCGCCAGTCGCCACTGCAGCCCTGCCGCAGGTCGATGACCGGGGTATCCAGAATCACGGCGCTCTGCGCCGAATCATGGAGGTCAGTATGAATCACGAAGAATATCCCCTGAACGTTGCTACCCCGCGCTCCTTTACTTATGTCACGCGGGACATCCCACGCGTCACCGCTGCGCAGCGCGAACGCGCCCTCAAGGCCACGCACTACAATGAATTTGCCTTCCCCGCAGGCATGCTGACGGTGGACATGCTCTCCGACTCCGGCACGACGGCCATGACCGATGTGCAGTGGTCGGCCATGTTCCTCGGCGACGAATCCTACGGCCGCAACAAGGGCTACTACGTCCTGCTGGACGCCCTGCGCGACTGCTTCGAGCGCGGCAACGATCAGAAGCACGTCATCGATCTCGTCCGCACGAACTGCAAGGACATCGACCGCATGATGGACGAGCTGTATCTGTGCGAATATGAGGGTGGCCTGTTCAACGGCGGCGCCGCGCAGATGGAGCGCCCGAACACGTTCATCCTGCCGCAGGGCCGCGCCGCAGAGGCCGTCCTGTTCGAGCTCGTGCGCAAGATCCTCGGCCAGCGCCACCCCGGCAAGGTCTTCACCATTCCCTCGAACGGCCACTTCGACACGACCGAGGGCAACATCAAGCAGATGGGCTCCATCCCGCGCAACCTCTACAACAAGGAGCTGCTCTGGGAGGTCCCGGAGGGTGGCACCTATGAAAAGAACCCGTTCAAGGGCAACATGGACACTGAAAAGCTCGAGGAGCTCATCGTAAAGCTCGGGCCGGAGAACGTTCCGCTCGTCTACACGACCATCACGAACAATACGGTCTGCGGCCAGCCCGTCTCGCTTGCCAACCTGCGCGAGAGCAGCCGCATCGCCCATAAGTACGGCATCCCGTTCATGCTCGATGCCGCGCGCTGGGCCGAGAACGCCTACTTCATCAAGGTCAATGAGGAAGGCTGCGCCGACAAGTCCATTGCAGAGATCGCAAAGGAAATGTTCGCCTGCTGCGACGGCTTTACGGCCTCGCTGAAGAAGGACGGCCACGCGAACATGGGCGGCATTCTGGCATTCCGCGACCGCGGCCTGTTCTGGAAGAACTTCTCGGACTTCAACGAGGACGGCACGGTCAAAAACGATGTCGGCATCCAGCTCAAGGTCAAGCAGATCTCCTGCTACGGCAACGACTCCTACGGCGGCATGTCCGGCCGCGATATCATGGCGCTGGCCGCCGGTCTGTATGAGTGTCAGAACTTCGACTATCTCGACCAGCGCGTCAAGCAGTGCGAATATCTGGCGCAGGGCTTCTACAAGGCCGGTGTCAAGGGCGTCGTCCTGCCCGCAGGCGGCCATGGCGTCTACATCAACATGGATGAATTCTTCGACAACAAGCGCGCGCCGGAGAGCTTCGCGGGTCAGGGCTTCTCCATCGAGCTCATCCGCCGCTACGGCATCCGTACGGCAGAGCTGGGCAACTACTCCATGGAGTACGACCTCAAAACCCCGGAGCAGAAGGCGGAGGTCTGCAATGTTGTGCGCTTTGCCGTCAACCGCAGCCAGCTGACGCAGGAGCACATGGACTATGTCATCGCCGCCGTGAAGGCGCTGTATGAGGACCGCGAGTCCATTCCGAACGTCCGCATCGTCAAGGGCCACGATCTGCCGATGCGCCATTTCCACGCCTTCCTTGAGACCTATCCGAACGAGTAATAAAAATAACGACCGCACCGGCTGCTGCCGGTGCGGTTTTTATATCAAGTACATGGAGAGGTGCAGCGCTCACATGCCGTTCCGCGCCTGCGGCAGACGCCGCAGAGATAGGAGCGGAAGAGCTGCACGTCTTTTTTCTTCATGCCGCTCTGCAGGCAGATGAATTTCAGCGATACAAAGGTCTCCGGGTGCAGCGGCACGGCCGACACGCCGTAGTAGGATGCGAACGACTCCGGCCCGAGCACGACGCCCATGCCGTCGCGCACAAGGCGCATGTTCGTATCGATGCCGTCGGAGCGGTAAACACGGCTGAGAGAAATGCCGTACTTCTGGCAGGTGCGGCGGAGCATGCGGTCCTCGGCCGAGTTTTCAAGGCCGGAGATCATGTTGCAGCCCTGCAGGTCGCCGAACGACAGCCAGGGGAGGGCTGCGCGGGGATCGTCCGGCGACATGAGCACGCACTGGCGCTCCTGCACAAGGTCGCAGACGAACAGGGAAGGGTCGCCCTCCTCTCCGGCGGGCAGGCGGTCGAGCGCCAGATCGATGGAGCCGTCGCGCAGACCCGCCAGCACGTCGAGCCCGGCCTCCGTGACAAACGTCACATCGATCTCGGGGTGGCTGTCAAAATAGCGCGCAATATCCTGAAACAGCCGGTTGGAGTACACACGCGCGCCCATACCGATGCGCAGCCTGCGCCCGCGCCGTCCGTCCGGCTTGACGGCGCTGCAGAGCCGCTGCCACTGCTCTGCGACCGGCCGGGCCTCCCGGCAGAACGTCTCGCCCGCTGCCGTCAGCGTCAGCCCGCGGGGCGTGCGGACGAACAGGGGATAGCCAAGCTCGCCCTCGAGCCGCTGGATCTGCTGCGACAGCGCCGATTGGGAAATAAACTGCCGCTCTGCGGCCGCCGAAATGCTGCGGCAGTCCGCGATCTCCAGCACATAGAGCACCTGCGCGATCGTCATAGGCACATTCCCCCTCCTTCATGCTATAAGCAAATCTAATATCGTTATTATATTATCGTGTTTTACAATTTTCAAGTCTTTGCATAAAATTAATTTGTACGAATTGCGTAGAAGCACTTCGCAGAAAGGTGGTAATCGCATTGGATCGAATTCTGTTCTCCGGCAACGAAGCCATTGCGCGCGGCGCCTATGAAGCCGGCGTAAAAGTCTGTTCCGCTTATCCCGGTACCCCCAGCACGGAGGTATTCGAGGCGCTGCCCCAGTATCGTGATTCGCTTTACTGTGAGTGGGCGCCGAACGAAAAGGTCGCGACGGAAGTGGCCTACGGCGCAAGCCTCGCAGGTGTGCGCAGCCTCTGTGCGATGAAGCATGTCGGTGTCAACGTTGCGGCAGATCCCATTTTCACGGCTGCCTACAACGGCGTCGGCGGCGGCTTCGTCATTGTCTCCGCAGACGATCCCAGCATGCACTCCTCCCAGAACGAGCAGGATAACCGCCACTATGCCCGCGCAGCGAAGCTGGCCATGGTCGAGCCGTCCGATTCGCAGGAATGCCTGGACTTCATGCGTGAGGCCTACCGCATTTCCGAGCAGTTCGACATTCCCGTGCTCTTCCGCACCACGACGCGCGTGGCGCACTCCAAGAGTATCGTGACATTCGGCGAGCGTGAGGAGCAGGAGGCCAAGCCCTATGCCCGCAATACGCGCAAGAACATCGCCTCCCCGGCAAACGCCTTCCTGAACCACCCGAAGCTGGAAAAGACGCTCGAGGCTCTCGAGGCCTACGGCTGCACGTCCCCGCTGAACCGGATGGAGCTGAACGGTACGAAGGTCGGCGTCATCTCTGCCTCCATTGCCTATGAATATGCGAAGGACGCCTTCCCGGCCGACACGTCCTTCCTGAAGCTCGGCCTGACGAACCCGCTGCCGATGGACCTCATCCGTTCGTTCGCAGAGAAGGTCGAGAAGCTCTACATCATCGAGGAGCTCGACGATTTTATGGAATCCCAGATCCGCGCGGCCGGTATCGCCTGTGAGGGCAAGAGCCTGACTGGCAAGCTCTATGAGCTGAATCCGCAGCTTCTGAAGGAGCGCATCTTCGGCCGGAAGGCCGAGACGGTCGACGTCGGCGTCTCCGCCGTGTCCCGCCCGCCTGCGCTGTGCCCCGGCTGCCCGCACCGCGGCTTCTTCTATACGATGTCCCGGCACAAGGACTTCGTGATCTCCGGCGATATCGGCTGCTATACCCTCGGCGGCTCCGCGCCTTTGAGCGCGCTGGACAGCGTCGTGTGCATGGGCGGCGGCTTCAGCATCGGCATGGG
Source organism: Clostridiales bacterium (assembly GCA_003525905.1). Taxonomy (GTDB): domain Bacteria; phylum Bacillota; class Clostridia; order Oscillospirales; family Oscillospiraceae; genus JAZOXB01. The sequence continues at coordinate 27,950 of DQIA01000058.1, read as the reverse complement.
AATGTCCAAGGCCTTCGAGCTGACCGGCCAGACGGACCGCAAGGTCTTCGGCGTCATGGGCGACTCGACGTTCTTCCACAGCGGCATGACCGGCGCGGCCGAGATTATCTACAACAAGGGCAACCTCATCCCCGTCGTGCTCGACAACTCCATCACCGGCATGACCGGCCATCAGGAGAACCCCGGCAGCGGCCGCAATCTGCAGGGCGACATCGCCGAGGCCCTGAAGATCGAGGACATCCTCGCCGCCTACGGCTACAAGAACATTTACATCGTCGATCCGCAGGATCTTGAGGCCATGGAGCAGGCCGTGCAGAACGCGCTTGCCTCCGAGGTCCCCGCCGCCATCATCACGCGACGCCCGTGCCTGCTCATCAAGCGCATCAAGCACGACATCGGCCAATGCGTGGTGGACGAGGAGAAATGCGTCGGCTGCAAGCGCTGCCTGAAGGTAGCCTGCCCGGCCGTCACCATCCGCGACAAGAAGGCCCACATCGATCCGAACCAGTGCGTCGGCTGCACGGTCTGCGCGCAGGTCTGCCCGAAGGGCGCCATTTCCAGAAAGGAGAACTGAGCCATGAAAGCAACAAAGAGCGCACTCCTTGTCGGCGTCGGCGGTCAGGGCGCCATCCTGACGGCCAAGGTCCTGGTCAACGGCCTGATGAAGGCGGGCTATGACGTCAAAATGTCCGAGGTGCACGGTATGAGCCAGCGCGGCGGCAGCGTCTCCACGCAGGTGCACTGGGGCGAAAAGGTCTATTCTCCCGTGATCGGCAAGGGCGCGGCGGACATCATTGTCGCGTTCGAGAAAATGGAAGCCGTCCGCTATGCGGATTATCTGAAGCCTGACGGCGTTGCCGTCATCAACGATTATGAGATCGCATCTTCGAGCATTGCCGCCGGTCTGTGCGAGTATCCCGACGGCTGTCTCGAGGCCATGCAGCAGCATTTTCGCTGCCATGTGCTCAAGGCGGGCGAGATCGCCGAGCAGCTCGGCAATGCCAAATGCATGAACATCGTGCTCTTCGGCTCCATGGCCAAGGCGCTCGGCATGGACGACATCGATTGGGAAGCCGTCATTGCCGAGACCGTCCCGCCGAAATTCCGCGAGCTGAACCTGCGCGCCTACCGCGCCGGGCATGATGCCGTGCAGCTTTAAGATCGGAGGAACCATGATCCACAGCTTTACCGAGCTTCGGGAAAGGGCCGGCGCAGTCCGGCCCCAGACCGTTGCCGTTGCATGCGCGCATGACGCGCACACCCTTGAGGCCGTGCTGCATGCGGCGCAGGAGGGCATCCTGAATTATCTGCTCATCGGCCACCCGGAGGAGATTCTCTCCATCGGCCGCAGCCTCGGCTATACCGTCGCGCCGGAGACCGTTATCCCCGCCGAAACGGATGAGGAGGCGGCAGCCATTGCCGTTTCCCTTGTGCGCGAGGGCCGTGCAGGCTTCCTGCAGAAGGGCCTGATGCAGACGGCGACCATTCTGAAGGCCGTCGTCAACAAGCAGACCGGCATCGGCCTTGGCCGCCCCATGTCCCATGTGGCGCTGCTGGAGCTGCCGGGCTACCCGAAGCTGCTCGGCGTGACGGACGGCGGCATGATCCCGAATCCGGATCTGGAAGGGAAGAAGGCCATCGCCCACAACGCCGTCGCCATGTTCCACGGCCTCGGCTATGAGCGCCCGCTCGTCTCTGCCGTCTGCGCGGCGGAGAACGTCAGCCCGAAGATCATCGAGACCGTCGATGCGGCGGCGTTGAAGCAGGCTGCGCTCGAGGGAACGTTCGGCCCGTGCTATGTAGAGGGCCCCATTTCGCTCGATCTGGCTCTCAGCCGCGAGTCCGCACAGATCAAGGGCTATGAAAGCCCCGTGACCGGCGAGACGGATATCCTGCTCGTGCCCGGCATGGCGGCAGGCAACATGATGGTCAAGTCGCTCGTCCTGTTCGCCGGGGCCAGAATGGTCGGCGTCGTCACGGGCGCAAAGTGCCCCATCGCGCTCAATTCCCGCAGCGCAAGCTTTGAAGAGAAGTACCATTCGCTGCTTGTCTGCGCGCTGATGAGCAGCAGCCGCGAGGAGAATGCAGAATGAAGCTTTTGATCATCAATCCCGGCTCCACCAGCACGAAGCTGGCGCTCTACGACGGGGCGAAAAAGCTCCTGCAGGAGAATCTGGAGCATGATGCCGCTGCGCTGCAGCAGTATCACGGCATCGGCGATCAGGTGCCGATGCGTCTGGCCGTCATCCGCGATTTCCTCGACCGCAGCGGCGTGCATCCGGAGGAGCTTGCAGCCGTTATTGGCCGCGGCGGCCTTGTCTTCGGCCTGAAGACGGGCGGCTACCTTGTGAACGAAGACCTGTGCCATGCCCTTGTGGACGACGACCTCAGCCAGCCGCACGCCTCGAACCTTGGCGGCCTGCTGGCCCGCGAGATCGCTGCGCCGCTCGGCATCCCCGCCTATATCTACGACGCTGTGACGTCGGGCGAGCTGACGGACGTTGCCAAGATCACCGGCTTTGTCGATATTGAGCGCCGCAGCTTCTGCCACGTGCTCAACAGCCGCGCCATGGCCCTGCGCTATGCGCGTGAGCACGGCAAGCACTATGAGGAGCTGAATCTCATCGTCGCGCACCTCGGCGGCGGCATCTCCGCCAGTGTGCACCGCCACGGCGAGATCATCGACTCCGTCGGCGACGACGACGGCCAGTTCTCCCCGGAGCGCTCCGGCTGCGTGCCCTCACTCGGGCTCATCAAGCTCTGCTATTCCGGCAAATATACCTATGAGGAAATGCGGAAAAAGATCCGCGGCCGCGGCGGCATGTATGCCCACCTCGGCACGAGCGACTGCCGCGTCATCGAGCAGATGATCCGCGACGGCGACCGCCATGCCGACCTGATCTTCCAGGCGCAGGCCTATCAGATCGCCAAGGCCATTGGCCTGCTGTCCATCGTGCTCAAGGGCGACTGCGACGCCATCATCCTGACGGGCGGCGTGGCCAACTCCAAAATGCTGACGGAGCGTGTGGAGGACTACGTCAAATTCATCGCGCCGGTGTGCGTCATGCCCGGCGAGAACGAAATGGAGGCACTGGCCCTCGGCGGCATGCGCATCCTGCAGGGCGAGGAAAATGCCCGCATCTATCATATTTTAAACGGAGTAAATGGAAAGGAGGGGCAGGGATGATCTCGGAGAGCCTTGTCCATTTGGGAGAAAAGAAGTCCGGCATCCGCGAGCTGTTCGAGTACGGTCTCCGTCAGGCAGCCGTCGTCGGGAAGGAAAATGTCTATGACTATTCGCTCGGCAATCCCTCCGTACCCGCGCCGGAGGAGGTCGCCTCCATCATCCGCGAGCTTCTAGAGGGTGACAGCCTTGCTCTGCATGGCTACACGCCCGCAGGCGGCGCGAAGGAGGCCCAGCAGGCTGTTGCCGACGATCTGACGCAGCGCAGCGGCGATACGATCCGCCCGGAGAACATCTTCTTCACCTGCGGCGCGGCCCCAGCCCTTGTCGCCGTCCTCCGCGCGTTGGCTGTGGACGATGCCGAATTCGTCGCAATCGCCCCGTATTTCCCGGAATATCAGGTCTTTGTGTCCTACAACGGCGGCAAATTCGTCGAGGTCCCGCCCGATACGAAGAATTTCCAGGTCGATATCGCCGCTGTGGAGCGCGCGCTCACGCCGCACACGCAGGCCGTTCTGGTCAATTCTCCGAACAATCCCTCCGGTGTGATCTACAGCCGCGAGACACTCACGGCCCTCGGAGCCCTGCTCGAGCGCAAGAGCGCGGAATACGGCCACCCGATCTATATCATTGCCGACGAGCCCTATCGCGAGCTGGTCTATGACAATGCCGAAGTCCCGTATATCCCCGGCATCTACCGCGATACTGTCATCTGCTATTCTTACTCCAAGTCGCTGTCCATGCCCGGCGAGCGTATCGGCTACGTCTGCATCCCCGACAGCGTGACGGACAGTGCCAAGCTGCACGCCGCCGTCGCCGGTGCATCCCGCGCCTTCGGCCATGTCTGCGCGCCGTCCATGATGCAGCGTGTTATCGCTCGCGCCACGGGTCTGCGTCCCGACCTCGAGGCCTATGACAAAAACCGCCACACGCTCTACAACGCGCTGTCGGAAATGGGCTACGAGTGCGTGAAGCCCGAGGGCGCATTCTACATGATGGTCAAGGCCCCGGGCGGCGACGCCCATGTCTTCTCCGAGCGCGCCAAAAAAGAAAATCTGCTGCTTGTCCCGGCGGACAGCTTCGGCTGCCCCGGCTTCTTCCGCATCAGCACCTGCGTCGATCCTGCCATGATCCAGCGGAGCCTTCCCGCATTCCGGCGCGTCCTGCAGGACTAAGGCGGGATGCCCATCTCGATACTGCACCCTCAGCGGCATGGTCCTCGCCGGGCCATGCCGCAGCTTGTCATAAAAGTCCCATCGGGCTTTTCTGCCAAGCTGCTTTCAG
>DQIA01000058.1:0-23312 GCA_003525905.1 Clostridiales bacterium | reverse complement strand
ACACTTTTCTTCCCTCCGAAACTATTGACTTGGCATTCTTTGATAGCCTGAGCGGCATGGTCCTCATCGGGCCATGCCGCTATTTCTGATTCCGTATTCCGTATCTTTTCCAATTTTTTGTCGAATTCCTTCCCGCATTTTCTTGACACGATCCGGAAATCATGATAGTATTAGCAAGTATGGAAAGCAGTAAGCCTTGCGCGCTGCGCAAGGGGGTTTCAGCAGTCTTTCCACATGGCGGCAACGCCTTATTGATGGAGTTAAAAGCTCAAATTTTATAAGTTGGTAACTTTATAACCGGTGCGAAAGCACATCAACTTGTGAAACGGTCAATAAGAGTAGTAAAAGTAATCTTTGCTATATAGACTCTGAAACCTGTCATCTTTGTCCTGCTGCGGCGGCGCGCGATCGCGTCCGCCGGGAGTGCGCTATGCGGCAAGTGAGGGGTTCACTTGCCGTTTTTTGATCTTTCCGGGGAAATGGGGGAGCTTCCATGGAAAATAAGCTGAAGCTTTATGGGTTCAATAACCTGACAAAGGCGCTGAGCTTTAACATTTACGACGTCTGCTATGCCAAGACTGAACGCGAGCAGCAGAAGTATATTGCCTATATCGATGAGCAATATAACTCTGACCGTCTCGTGAAGATCCTGACGAACGTCTCGCAGATGATCGGCGCAGAGGTCCTGAACATCTCCAAGCAGGATTATGATCCGCAGGGCGCTTCCGTCACGCTCCTTCTGGCCGAGGATGCCGCCATCAAGCGCGCGGATAGCCGTCTCGTGCTCGGTCACCTCGATAAAAGCCATGTTACAGCGCACACTTACCCGGAATACCACCCCGAAACCTGCATCGCCACGTTCCGCGTGGACATCGACGTGGAGACCTGCGGGGAGATCACGCCGCTTTCTACTCTGGATTATCTAATCGGCAGCTTCGATTCCGACATCATCACGCTGGATTACCGCGTGCGTGGCTTTACGCGTGACGTGTCCGGAAAAAAGCTGTTTATCGACCATGACATCACGTCGATCCAGGACTATATCGACGCCAAGATTCTGGCACGTTACGATGCCATCGACATCAACGTCTATCAGGCGAACCTCTTCCACACGAACATGCTCATCAAAGAGCTGGATCTGCAGAACTACCTGTTCAACGTGGATGCCAACGAGCTTCCGCCTCAGACCCGGCTGGACATCAGCTCCAGTCTGCGGCGCGAAATGATCGAGATCTTCAGCGGAAGGAACATCTATTGATATGGAAAACCAGCTTTCTCAGGCACGCGCGCCGATCTTTGAGGCTTTGCGTGCCTTTTCCAAAGAGCGCGTCGTTCCGTTCGATGTGCCGGGCCACAAGCACGGGAAGGGGAATCCGGAGCTGACGGAGTTCCTCGGGCAGGCCACAATGGATGCCGACGTCAACTCCATGAAGCCACTCGACAACCTCTGCCACCCGGTGTCCGTCATCCACGACGCCGAGGTGCTGGCAGCGCAAGCCTTCGGTGCAGCACATGCTTTCTTCATGGTCAGCGGAACGACCGGCTCCGTGCAGGCCATGATCCTGAGCGTGTGCAAAAGGGGCGACAAGATCATCATGCCGCGCAATGTGCACCGCAGTGCCATCAATGCGCTCGTGCTGTGCGGTGCCGTGCCGGTCTATGTTAATCCGGGCGTCGATCCGCAGCTCGGCATCGCGCTGGGCATGTCGCTTGCCGACGTGGAGCGCGCCATCGAGGCCAATCCGGACGCGAAGGCTGTCCTTGTGAACAATCCGACGTATTACGGCGTCTGCTCTGATCTGCGAAGCATCGTGAAGCTGGCTCATGCGCACGGCATGCGCGTGCTGGCGGACGAAGCTCACGGTACGCATTTCTCGTTTTCGGACGCGCTGCCCGTTTCCGCCATGGCGGCGGGGGCGGATATGGCGGCCGTCAGCATGCACAAGTCCGGCGGCAGCCTGACGCAGAGCTCCATGCTGCTCATCGGTCCTGCCATGAGCGAGGGCTATGTCCGCGCCGTGATCAACCTGACACAGACGACAAGCGCATCGTACCTGCTGCTGGCAAGCCTGGACATTTCGCGCCGGAATCTGGCCCTGCGCGGGCAGGAGACCATGACGCGCGTCGCTGCGCTGGCGGAATATGCCCGCGCGGAGATCAACGCCATCGGCGATTACGATGCGTTCTCCAAAGAGCGCATCAACGGAACGAGCTTTTTCGACTTCGACATCACGAAGCTGTCCGTCCACACGCTCGGGCTTGGGCTGGCTGGGATCGAAGTCTATGATCTGCTGCGCGACGAATACGGCATCCAGATCGAATTCGGCGACATCGGCAACATTCTGGCCTATGTGTCCGTCGGCGACCGCGAGCGCGAGATCGAGCGCCTCGTCAGCGCCATGGCCGATCTGCGCCGCCGCTTCAAGCGTACCGGCACGGCAGGTATGCTGACGCAGGAATACATTCCGCCGCAGGTCGTGCTTTCCCCGCAGGACGCGTTTTACGGCCGGAAGGTCCGTCTGCCGCTGGAGCAATGCGAGGGCCGCGTCTGCGGCGAGTTCGTCATGTGCTATCCGCCCGGCATCCCCATCCTTGCGCCGGGCGAGCGCATCACGCGCGACGTACTGGACTATATCACCTATGCCAAGGCCAAGGGCTGCAACCTGACCGGCCCGGAGGACCTGCACACCGAATACCTGAACGTGCTGACAAAGGAGTGAGACAATGGAGCTTTGGTTTACGGAGCGGCATACGCCGTATGTGAATTTTTCCATCAAGGTCGAGCGCCAGCTCTATACGGCGCAGAGCGAATTCCAGCGGATCGACGTGTTCGAGTCGCGGGAATTCGGCCGCTTCCTGACGCTTGACGGCTATATGATGCTGACGGAGAAGGACGAGTTCATCTATCATGAGATGATCACGCACATCCCCATGGCCGTCCACCCGAATCCCGAGAATATCCTCGTCATCGGCGCGGGTGACGGCGGCGTCGTGCGCGAGCTGACGCGCTATCAGTCGCCGAAGTGCATCGACCTCGTCGAGATCGACGAGCTGGTCATCGAGGTCTGCCGCAAGTATCTGCCGAAGACGGCCTGCCGCCTCGACGACCCGCGCGTGCATATCCATATTGCAGATGGACTGAAATTCATCCGCTCCTGCGAGAACAAATACGACCTCATCATCGTGGACTCCACGGACCCGTTCGGCCCCGGTGAGGGCCTGTTCACAAAGGAATTCTACGGCAGCTGCTATAATGCCCTGCGCGAGGACGGCATCATGGTCAATCAGCACGAAAGCCCGTTCTATGCCGCCGATGCGGCCGCCATGCAGCGTGCGCACAAGCGCATCGTGGAATGCTTCCCCATCAGCCGCGTCTATCAGGCGCATATCCCGACGTATCCGTCCGGCCATTGGCTGTTCGGCTTTGCCTCGAAGAAATACCATCCCGTCACGGACTTCAACCCGACGGCCTGGACGCTTCTTGGCCTTTCTACCCGCTATTACAATGCGAAGCTGCACCGCAGCGCCTTCTCCCTGCCGACGTATGTCGAGGAGCTGCTGCGCGATGTGGAGCCGCAATAAGGAGAGATCATTATGGCAAAATTACTGGTCATTGGCTGCGGCGGCGTTGCACAGGTCGCCATTCAGAAGTGCTGTCAGAATGACGGCCTGTTTACGGAGCTCGTGCTCGCCAGCCGCACAAAGGCGAAGTGCGACGCCCTCAAGGAAAAGCTCGCCGGGAAGACGAAGACCGTCATCTCCACGGCCGAGGTCGACGCCGATAACGTCGCCGCGCTGTGTGTGCTCATCCGCGACGTCCGCCCGGATGCCGTGCTGAATCTGGCCCTGCCGTATCAGGACCTTTCCGTGATGGAGGCCTGCCTCGAGTGCGGCGTGGACTATATCGACACCGCGAACTACGAGCCGGAGAACACCGACGATCCCGCATGGCGCGAGATCTACGAAAAGCGCTGCAAGGAGCTGGGCTTCTCCGCCTACTTTGACTATTCGTGGCAGTGGGCCTATGACGAGCGCTTCCGCAAGGCCGGTCTGACGGGCCTGCTCGGCACCGGCTTTGACCCGGGCGTCACGTCCGTGTTCGTCGCCTATGCCAAGAAGCACTATTTTGACGAGATCCACACCATCGACATCCTCGACTGCAACGGCGGCGACCACGGCTATCCCTTCGCCACGAACTTCAACCCGGAGGTCAACCTCCGCGAGGTCTCTGCGCCCGGCTCCTATTGGGAGGACGGCCACTGGATCGAAATTCCCGCCATGTCCATCCATCGCGAGTATGATTTCCCGCAGGTCGGCAAGAAGGACATGTACCTGCTGCACCACGAGGAGATCGAGGCGCTGGCCCGCAATCTGCCGGAGGTCAAGCGCATTCGCTTCTTCATGACGTTCGGCCAGAGCTATCTGACGCACATGAAGTGCCTTGAGAACGTCGGCATGCTCTCGACGACGCCAGTCGAATTCAACGGTCAGCAGATCGTCCCCATCCAGTTCCTCAAGACGCTGCTGCCGGACCCGGCTTCGCTCGGCCCGCGCACCGTCGGCAAGACGAACATCGGCTGCATCATCACCGGCGTCAAGGATGGCAAGGAGAAGACCATCTATATCTACAATGTCTGCGATCATCAGGAGTGCTATAAGGAGCTCGGCTGCCAGGCCGTTGCCTACACGACGGGCGTTCCGGCCATGATCGGCGCCGCCATGGTGCTCTCCGGGCAGTGGAGCAAGAAGGGCGTCTACACGACCGACGAGTTCGACCCCGATCCCTATATGCAGATGCTGAATGAATACGGCCTGCCCTGGGTCGTGGAGGAGAACCCCGAGACCGTCGCATGAACACGCCGTATTACCTGATCGACGAGGCCGCTCTGCGCCGGAATCTCGAAATTCTTCGGGGCGTGCGCGAGCGCACGGGCTGCAGAATTCTGCTGGCGCAGAAGGCGTTCTCCATGTTCGCCGTCTATCCGATCATCGCGGAATATCTCGACGGCGCGACGGCCAGCGGCCTTTTTGAGGCCCGGTTGGCGGCCGAGGAGCTGCAGGGCGAAAACCATGTGTTCTCCGCCGCCTACCGCGCCGAGGATATCCCGGAGCTGGCCCGCCTGTGCGACCATGTTGTGTTCAACTCCTGCGCGCAGCTGCGCGCCTATGCGCCGCAGGTCCTCGCCGCCGGGAAGCAGGCCGGTCTGCGCATCAATCCCGAGTGCTCCACGCAGGAGGGGCATGCGATCTATGACCCCTGCGGTGAGAAGTCCCGCCTCGGCGTCACGCGGGCGCAGTTCGACCCCGAGGTGCTGCCGCTGCTCAGCGGCCTGCACTTCCACACGCTCTGCGAGCAGGATTCCGATGCGCTGGAGACGACGCTGGACGCCGTCGAGGCACGCTTCGGCGAGTTTTTCCCCGGACTGCGCTGGCTGAACTTCGGCGGCGGGCACCACATCACCCGGCCGGGCTATGACATTCCGCGGCTTGAGCGCTGCATCGACCGCATCCAGCAGTGCTATGGGCTGCAGGTCTATCTGGAGCCGGGCGAGGCCGTCGCGCTGAACGCAGGCATCCTGCGCTGCACCGTGCTCGATATCGTGGAAAACGGCGGAAAGATCGCCATTCTGGATACGTCCGCCGCCTGCCATATGCCGGATGTGCTGGAGATGCCATACCGCCCGCCGCTGCGCGGCAGCGGCCTGCCGGGGGAAAAGGCCTATTCCTACCGTCTCGGCGGACCGACGTGTCTGGCAGGGGACATCATCGGGGATTATTCCTTTGACCGTCCGCTGGCCGTCGGCGATGTGCTGGAATTCGGCGACATGGCCATTTATTCCATGGTGAAGAACAACACATTCAACGGCATGCCGCTCCCGTCCATCGCGCTTCGCACTTTGGACGGCACGGAGCGCTGCATCCGCAGCTTCGGCTACGAGGATTTCAAGCAGCGCCTGTCATAAATTTTCCGCACCCGCATAGAGTCGAATGGGGGTGTTCGGAATGAAGAACTGGACCAAAACCGCCGGGCTCTATGCGCTGGTCTGCGCGGCGGCGCTGCTGTCTGCGATGGCGCTCTCCCGCGTGGGGAGCGCCGTTGCCGTATTTTCCCGGGAAACCGGGACAACCGTCGTTGTGGATGCCGGGCACGGTGGAGAGGACGGCGGGACATTGTCGTGCACCGGCGTGCGGGAAAGCGGCCTCAATCTGGAGATCGCGCTGCGCGTGAACGACCTGTTTGCCCTCCTCGGGCAGAGGACGCGTATGCTGCGCACACAGGATGTATCGCTGCACGACACGGAAGCTGCGACGATCGCGGCGCGCAAGGCGTCCGATATCCGGGCGCGCGTCCGCCTGACGGAGGAAACGCCGAAGGCCGTGCTCCTGAGCATTCATCAGAATCATTTTCCGGAGTCAAAATACCGCGGCGCGCAGGTGTTCTATGCCGCCGCTGACGGCAGCCGCGCGCTTGCGGAGCGGCTGCAGACCGCACTTGGAACGCAGCTCGATCCGGACAATCACCGGGCCTGCAAAAAAGCGGGGGAGATCTACCTTCTGAAGCATGTGAGCTGCCCCGCCGTGCTCGTGGAGTGCGGTTTCCTGTCCAACCCGGCGGAGGAGGCCCTGCTGCGCACGCCGGAATATCAGAAGAAGCTTGCGGCAGTTCTGTGCTGCGGCATGCTGGAATTTCTGGAGGAACCCTATGAAAGCTGCTAAGACCGTTTTTCTCTGCTCGAACTGCGGCAACGAGACGCCGCGGTGGCAGGGCCGCTGCCCGTCCTGCGGGCAGTGGAACACGCTGGAGGAATATACCCCGCCGCAGGCCGCCGCGCCGTCCCGCAGCAGTCTCTCCAACCGAACGTCCGCCGCGCGCGGTGTCGGCGTGCAGCCGAAGCGCCTGAACGAGGTGACGAGCGGGGAAGAGCTGCGCTTCGGGACCGGTCTGTCCGAGCTGGACCGGGTGCTGGGCGGCGGCGCGGTGCGCGGGTCGCTCGTGCTCGTGAGCGGCGCGCCCGGCATCGGCAAATCCACGCTGCTGCTGCAAATTTGTGCGCAGATCTGCAGGGAGCAGACGATCCTCTATGTCTCCGGCGAGGAGAGCGAGAACCAGCTCAAGCTCCGTGCCGAGCGCCTCGGCGTGCAGTCCGACGCGCTGTGGCTGCTGTGCGAGACGAGTCTGGACGAAATTCTGGCCGCGGCCGAACGTATGCAGCCCGGCCTTCTCATCGTTGACTCCATCCAGACGCTCTACACGGAGGACAAGACGTCCTCGCCCGGCAGCATCGCGCAGGTCCGCGACTGCACGATGCGCCTGATGCAGTATTCCAAGCGCTGCGGCGTGACGGTGTTTGTCGTCGGCCACATCAACAAGGAGGGCGCGATCGCCGGACCGAAGGTGCTCGAGCACATGGTCGACTGCGTCCTGTATTTCGAGGGCGAGGAGCACACGACCTACCGTCTGCTGCGCGCGGCGAAGAACCGCTTCGGCTCCACAAACGAGATCGGCGTGTTTGAAATGGACGACCGCGGCCTGCGCGAGGTCCCGAATCCCTCGGAGCTGCTGCTGGCCGGGCGGCCGCTTGGCACGCCGGGCACCTGCGTCGCCTGCGTGATGGAGGGCACGCGCCCGGTCCTTGCCGAGGTGCAGGCGCTCGTATGTCAGACGACCTACAACATGCCGCGCCGCACGAGCAATGGCTATGACTATAACCGCGCCGCCATGCTGCTGGCCGTGCTGGAAAAGCGCGGCGGCCTGCGGTTCGGCTCGGCGGACGTCTACCTGAACGTCATCGGCGGCCTGCGTCTGGACGAGCCTGCCGCTGATCTGGCAGTTGCCATCGCCGTCGCCTCCGCCGCGCTGGACAAGCCTGCGCCCGATACGCTCGCCGCCATCGGCGAGGTCGGCCTGACCGGCGAGATCCGTGCCGTCAACCAGCTCAATCAGCGCCTGTCCGAGCTGCACCGGCTCGGCTTCACGCGCTGCCTCATCCCGCGCAGCGGCACGCAGAGCCTGCACGCACCGGAGGGGCTGGAGCTGCTGCGGGTGCGCAATATTCGCGAGGCCATGGCTGTCGCGCTCTGAGCAGAGTCGAATATGCCTGCATTCGCTCCGGCGGGGTCGTCCTGCCGGAGCGATTTTTTGGGCAAAAACGCCGGGATATGCGCCGGGGCAGCCGGGAAACCGTCAAAATAACAGTAGATTTTTTCTGAGAATTATTGTATGATATTGCTTTGGAAAGAATACTGACGGGAGGGGAATCATATGCCCGGGATCAAATATATCACCCGCGTGCTGCGCGGTGTCCGCTTTGAAAAGCTGAACTACGTCATGGGCGTTGTCAAGCAGAAGAGCGGCCACAGCAAGGCGCGCACGTTCTGCGACATTCTCTGGTGCGCGGCGCGCTACGGCGCAGGGTACTATGACTATGTGATGTTCGGCTTCTATGCCATGAACGGCAGGCAGCGCGACACCTATCTGACGCGCGTGCGCAATAAAAAGGTCTGCGAGCTGATGAATCAGCCCGGCTATGGTGATGAGTTCGATGATAAGCTCCGCTTCAATGTCCGCTTTGCCGATTTCCTCGGCCGCCGGACGCTGAATGCCGCCGCGGCAACGCCGGATGAGCTGTCCGCATTCCTGCAGGGGCTCGACTGCTTCTTCGCCAAGCCGAGCCGCGGCACCTGCGGCAACGGCATCGAGAAGCTCCGCACGGCAGACTGGCCGGATGCGGAGAAGCTGCTGGCCTATCTGAAGGAAAAGGGCCTCGACGTGCTGGAGGAGCCGCTTGCGCAGCATCCGGATATGGCGAAGCTGCACCCGCAATCCGTCAACACCATGCGCATCGTCACGGACCGTGTCGGCGACACCGTACACATTGCCTATATCGTGCTGAAGATCGGCAGGGGAGACGGCTTCTGCGACAACTCCGGGCAGGGCGGCATCATCTGTCGCGTGGACGAGAAGACCGGTAAGATCTGCTCCGTCGCAACGGACGATTATTTCAACGTCTACGAGACGCATCCGGACACCGGCATTCGCTTCGAGGGCTATCAGCTCCCGATGGTACAGGAGGCCGTGGCTTTTGCCAGGAAGGCCGCGCTCGTCGTGCCGCAGATCTGCCACGTCGGCTGGGATGTTGCCGTCACGCCGGACGGCCCCGTGCTCATCGAGGGCAACGATTACCCCGGAACGGATCTGTGCCAGCTTGCGCCGCACTATCCGGAGAAGCAGGGCCTCTGGCCGTATTACAAGGAAATTCTGAATATCAAATAAATAGGGAGCATTCGTCATGGAACAAGAGCTGCACCCCAATGCGGGGAAAAACGACATCATTGAGGTCGACGGCGTGCGCTATCAGCGCCTGCCCATCAAGACCCACCTGATCACGGATAAGGACAACATCCTTGACGTGGCCGAGAAGTACGGCAAGCCCGTGCTGTCCAAGCCCGGCGACGTGCTGTTCATCTCGGAAAAATGCGTGGCCTGCACGCAGCGCCGCGCCATTCCGCTTGCGGACATCAAGCCGCGCAAGCTGGCCTATAAGCTCAGCGCCCATGTCACCAAGACGCCGCACGGCATCGGCCTCGGCATGCCCGAGACGATGGAAATGGCCCTGCGCGAGGTCGGCTCGCTGCGCATCCTGTTTGCGGCCGCCATCTCTGTCATCGGCAAGAAGATCTTCCGCAAGAAGGGCTGGTTCTACGCCGTGGCCGGTTACCGCGCCCGCTCCATCGACGGCCCGTGCCACAACACGATCCCGCCGTACAACCACTATGTCGTCCTCGGTCCGCTGAAGCCGGATCAGGTCGCAAAGGACATTGCTGCGCGCGTCGGCTATGACGTCGCCATCGTCGATATCAACGACCTCGAGGGCCAGATCCTCGGCGCTTCCTCCAAGGCCGTGAACAAGAAGCTCTATGCCCGCATTCTGAAGGACAATCCGCTCGGTCAGGACGACCAGCAGACCCCGATGGGCATCATCCGCCGCGTGGACTGATCTCCCGCCTGCACGAAAAACAGCTCCGGCACATAGACTGTGTCGGAGCTGAAATTATGCGTGCGGAGGGGATCGGAATGGACTTTTCCCGGGAAAGGGCGCTGGCCTATGCGCACCGCTGGGCCTTTGGGCGAAATCCGGAGTATCTCGCCTTTGACCGGCTCGGCGGCGACTGCACGAGCTTTGTTTCGCAGTGCCTGCTGGCAGGCGGCGCACCGGAGGACCTGACTCCGCTGTGGGGCTGGTATTACCGCTCCGGGAACGACAAGGCGCCTGCCTGGAGCGGCGTCGAGCCGTTCTGGCGCTTTTTCACGCGCTCCGACCGCGAAGACGGCCTGCGCGGCGTAGAATGCGGCCCCGAAGATCTGCAGCCGGGCGATGTCATCCAGCTCAGCTTCGATGGGCGGCGTTATGCGCACTGCCTGCTCGTTGTGGGAACGGGGCGGCAAATTCTCGTCTGCGCCCACGATGAGGACAGCGATTTCCGCCCATTATCCACCTATGAACGGCAGAAGACCCGCTTCCTTCACTGGATGCTGCCGTTCAGCAGCGCCTTGCCGAGCGCCTCCGGCGAGTGATAGATCGTCTGCGCCCCGGCTGCGCGCAGCTCGGCCTCCGTGCGGAAGCCCCAGCCGACCGTGGCGCAGGGGAGACCGGAATTCCTCGCAGTCTGCAGATCGACCTCGGAGTCGCCGAGATAGATCGCATCGTCCGCCGTGCTGCCGAGCCGCTGCAGTGCCGCGAGGACCATATCCGGCGCGGGCTTTTTTGCGCAGGCAGAGGATTCGCCGACCGCAACGTCGATGATGCCGTCAAAATACAGCGTGCGGATGAGCTGCACGGCCGGATCGGCCTTGTTTGAGACGATGGCCATGCGGAAGCCCGCCTGCTGCAGGCGCTGCAGCAGCTCCGGAATGCCGGGATAGGGGACGGTCTTGTTGTGATAGTTTTTACAGTAATGCGCCTTCATGCACGCCAGCGCGCGCTCGATCTCGGCCTCGGAGCTGCTCTGCGGCACGGCGCGGGTCAGCAGCATTTTCAGACCATTTCCGACAAACCGCCGGACCTCCTCCAGCGAGCGCTCCGGATAGCCATAGGTCCGCAGCGCAAAATTCGTACTGTCGCGCAGGTCCTCCAGCGTGTTCAGCAGCGTGCCGTCGAGGTCAAATAACAGGGTCTTTCTCATGATGTGTCTCCTTTGGAGCCGGACGCGAGAGGGGATTGGCCTCTGCAGCGATCTTCAGCTCGGTATTTTCGATGTGGGTGTAAATCTCCGTCGTGTTCAGGTGCTCGTGGCCGAGCACCTCCTGCACCGTTCTGAGGTCCACACCGTTTGCGACCATCAGCGTGGCCGCAGTGTGGCGCAGCTTGTGCGCGGAGTATTGCTCAGGGTCCAGTCCGGCCGCCAGCATGTGCTTTTTGACCAGACGGTGCACAGCTGTCACGCTCAGGCGCCTGTGGTCGCGGGAGCCGAACAGCGCCCGATCGTCATCCAGAACGATTTTGTTGCGTTCGGGAAGGTAGGTGTCCAGCGCCTCACGCGTCGTTTCGCCGAAATAGACGAAACGCTCCTTGTTTCCTTTGCCTGTTACGCGAATTCGATCGTTGTATACGTCATTTCGATTCAGACCGACCAGCTCCGCGCGGCGGATGCCGCAGTTCAGAAACAGCATCAGGATCGCATAGTCGCGTGCCCGGTTCGGCCCGTCGACCGCAGCGAGCAGGCGGCGGCTTTCCTCGAGCGTCAGATACTTCGGCAGGGCGCGGCGCATACGCGGGTACTCGATGTCCTGCGCGGGATTCTCGTCGAGCAGCTTCGTGCGGGTGGTCAGATATTTGAAAAACGACTTGATGGCCGAAAGCTTCCGCGCGCGTGCCGACGCACCGAGGCCGGAGCCGTCCTGCGTCCTGCGTTCGCGGGCCAGATAGCTCAGGAAGTCGAAGATATCGTTCGTCGTCACGCTTCGCAGAAATTCGACATCGACGTGCCGGACGGAGATCGTCTCCAGATCGGTGTCGATCGGCATTTCGCTGCGCATGAGCACAAGGAACCGCAGGAACATCCGCAGGTCCAGATGATATTCGTCGATGGTCTTGGGCGACTGGCCCTTGATGGTCTCGTGGTACGCCAGAAATTGCCGCAGGATCTCCGGAGTATCCGGATCGATCATAATAACACCTCCAAACAGGCGCCGGGACCGGAAAACCGGCATTCGGCTTTGTATGCCTCTATTATAGCATATCTCTGTCTCAAACGCAACAAAATTTTTATTTTGTTGCGTTCGTATATTCCGGTCGTTCGCCGGAGAATTCGGGACAGCATTCCGGCCGCCTCCGGTTGCTGCCGCTCTCCCTTCCGGCTGCGGGATCGTGCCCGCTGCGGCGTGAGCCTGAGCAATTCCGGAATCCGTTCGACCGGCTATCCGCAAGCTCGCAGGCCTCTCCATGAGCGCCCGATTTGTGCTTGGGGCTTGACGCCCGAACCGCGCTCTGGTATACTATAGCTGCAGACAGCGTATGGCCACCGGGGAATTGGACCCCGGCCGCCCAGCGCGGTCTGACGGGAGGTCTTCGGAAGCAGCAGCTGATTTGCGCCATTCGGGTTGCAGGCTGGCCTGCTTGTGCCGGAGGCCTCCTTCTTTTACAGCGCAGATACCCCGGCGATGGCCGGACCGGTATCTGCGTTCTTTTTATGCATTTTATACAGGAATTATATTCAATTTTGAGTCTTGATTTGCCGGGAAATGGTGAAAAATCCCCGGATTCCCCTGCCGATTTCTTTCATTTCTCCATTTCAAGGTTATTTTTATGTTAAATCTTTCCATTCCCTCTTGACAAAAGGACTACTTCCCTGCTAAACTAGGTCAATAACTAACTGATATTTCGCGCACGCGTAATATGCGCGTAATATCAGGAAATGAAAAAGGGAGGTAACCAAATGAAAGCAAGATTTCAACGCGCGCTGGCGCTCCTGCTGGTGCTGGTACTGACGCTGGGGTGCATCCCGGCCGTATCCGCCGTGCAGCCGGATGAGCCGATCACCAACCCGGAACCGGCTGAGGAAGCGGCACAGCTTCCGGAGGGCTCCGATCTCGGCGCGATCCTGCAGGGAAACAAGGACGCAGAGCTCGAAGCGCTGCAGCCGGAGACCCCGAAGGACACCGATCTTGTCCGCGTCATCGTGGAGCTCGACGCTCCCGCCCTGACGGAGCAGAGCGGCATGTTCGCAGGAAAGGCTCTGACGGATGCGGGCCGCACAGCGCAGCAGAACGCCATTGCGGCGCAGGAGCAGGTCGAAGCGAAGATCGCCGAGGCCGCACCGGAGGCTTCCGTGCGCTATTCCTATTCTCTCCTGCTCAACGGTATTGCGCTGGAATGCGCCTATGGCCATATCGCGGAGCTGGAAGCTCTGCCGGGCGTCAAGGCCGTCCACCTTGTGCAGACCTATGAGCTCCCTACGGAGCCGAAGGTTACCTCCGGCGGCGGCATGATCGGCGCGCCGACAGCCTGGAATCTCGGCATGGACGGCTCCGGCATGGTCGTCGCCGTGCTGGACACCGGCCTTGACACCGACCACGCGGCCTTTGCCGTCGATCCCAAGTCGCCTGCCGTCGTGCGGGGCGACATCGATGAGATTCTTTCCGCAGACACGCTGCAGGCGCAGCGCCTTGTGCGGGACCTCTCCTCCAGCAGTGTCTACCTGAGCGGCAAGGTCCCCTATGTGTTCGACTATGCCGATCACGACACGGACGTCAACCATCACGGCGGCTCCGACCACGGCACGCACGTTGCCGGTATCGTTGCAGCCAACCCCGCGGACGGCAGCGTCACCGGCGTTGCGCCGCAGGCTCAGCTCATGATCCTGAAGGTCTTCCCGGACGGCAGCACCGGCGCAAACTCCGATGATATCCTTGCCGCGCTGGAAGACTGCGTCACGCTCGGCGTCGACGTCGTGAACCTCTCGCTCGGCTCCCCCGCCGGCTTTACTTACCGCAGCGACCTGCTGAGCACGATGGAGGTCTATGACCGTCTGGCCAAGGCCGGCATCATCGTTGCGGCGGCCGCAGGCAACGAATACTCCGCCGCCTATAAGAACCTGTGGGGCACGGACCTGTCGCTGACGTCCAACCCGGACTACGGCATCGTCGGCTCCCCGAGCTCCTATTCCCAGACCCTGTCCGTGGCGAGCGCCGACAACGTGACCGTCCGCAGCGCCTACTTTGAAGCGGCCGGACGCAAGATCACGTTCACGGATACGGCCACGACGAACAACCCCGAGGGCGGCTTCATCCGCGTGCTCGGCGGCAAGACGCTTGACTATGTTGTCGTGCCCGGCAACGGCGAGGAGGCGGATTACGCCAACCTGAATGTCAAGGGCAAGGTCGCGCTCGTCAGCCGCGGCGTTACGACGTTTGCAGAAAAGCACGAAATGGCCCACGCCAAGGGTGCAGCGGCCTGCATCGTCTATAACACCGAGGCAGGCATGATCAACATGAGCATCGACTCGTTCCCGATCCCTGCGATCTTTATCTCGCAGGCAGACGGTCAGGCGATGGTCGCCGCCGCCAAGGACGGCGTCGGGACGCTGACCGTTTCCAACTCGACCTATGACGCTCCCTCCGAGACGGGCGGCCAGCCCTCCTCGTTCTCGTCCTGGGGCTCGACGTCTCAGCTCGAGATCACGCCGGACATCATGGCTCCCGGCGGCAACATCTATTCTTCCCGCGACAACAATTCCTATGGTCTGATGTCCGGCACGTCCATGGCGACGCCGCATCTGGCGGGCGCCAGCGCGCTGATGCTGGAGTACCTCCGCACGGCGGGCATCGAGGGCGACGCCATGACGCTGGCCTACGCGCTGATGATGAGCACGGCCGTCCCGGCCAAGGGCAGCAACGGCGTGACGGCCTCTCCGCGCAAGCAGGGCGCAGGTCTTGTAAACCTTGCCTCCGCCATGGCGACGAAGGCCTATCTGCAGGTCGAGGGCAAGGAGCGCCCGAAGCTGGAGCTCGGCGACGATCCTGATAAGACCGGCGAATATCAGATGACGTTCCGCGTGGTGAACTTCGGCACGGAGCCGCTGCAGTACGCCATCACCCCGACCGTCCTGACGGAAAACGCCGAAACGAAGGGCGATTACGGTAACGTACAGGTCTATTTTGCCACGCAGACCTCGCGCGATATCACGGCGCAGACGACATGGACGACGGACTGCACCAATAACGTCGTGACCGTTCCCGCCAAGGGCACGGCAGATGTGACCGTGACGGTCAAGCTCTCCGATGCGCTGCGCAAGGAGCTTACGGACACGTTTGAAAACGGCATTTACATTGAGGGCTACATTACCCTGAAGCAGCAGACCACGGCCGAGGGCGTCACGGGCTGCGACCTTTCTATCCCCTACCTTGCCTTCTACGGCGACTGGGATCAGGCCCCGGTCATCGACATCGGCTACTACTGGCAGAAGCTGCAGGGCGAGCCGAACTGGGCCAGCCAGTACCTGAACTACGGCGGCAGCATGCTCTCCGGAACGGGCAGCTTCTATGTGTTCGGCGGAAACCCCTATGCGCCGGAGCTGGCCTACTATCCGGAGCACAATACGCTCTCTCCCCTGCGCACGGACGGCTATTATGACAAGGTCGACCTGATCTACACCGCTCTGCTTCGTAATGCAAAGTCCCTGACCTATCGCATTACGGACGCCAAGACTGGTGAGACCTATTACCGCAAGACGGTCGACTATGTCGGCAAGTCCGTCTATAACGCGAATTACGACACGATCCTCCCCGCGGGCTCCTTCACCTCCACGGCCATCGACCCGTGGTACGGCGTGGATTCGGCCGGTGAGATGCTGAAGGATGACACGACCGTCATCGTCTCCATCGACGCCGAGCTCGATCACGACGGCTTCACGGCGGCGCAGAACAAAAACGCCCACTGGGAGTTCCCCGTCACCATCGACAATACGCCCCCGCAGATCCTGTCTTCGACCTCCGACGGCGAGACGCTGACGCTCGAGGTCGCGGATTCCCGTTACCTTGCTTATGTGGAGGTCTATGACGTGGAGCACATGAATGTGTTCTCCGAGCCGGTCTTCAGTCAGGGCTACAGCAGCAAGACCCCCGGCGAGACCGCGACGGTCCGCGTGAACGTATCGGGCCTCAACAAGGTCTATGTCTGCCTTGCGGACTACGGACGCAATGAAAAGGTCGTCACGCTCGATGCCAAGACCGGCAAGCTCATCGAATCCTCGCAGTTTGAGTATTTTGAGAGCAATGGCGAGATCACCATCACGGGCTACACCGGCTCGGAGCTGGACGTCGTTATCCCGGACGAGATCGGCGGCTACCCCGTCACCGCCATCGCAGAAAAGGCCTTTCAGCTCAACAAGACCGTCCGCAGCTTCACGATTGGCAGCAAGATCCGCTCCATCGGCTCGTGTGCCTTTGCTCGCTGCGCTTCGCTGACAAACATTTACGTTGACCGCGCCAACCCGTACTACCAGTCCATTGACGGCGTGCTCTACAGCGGCGACGGCAAGACGCTCCTGTCGTATCCGACCGCCAAGGCCTACAGCAGCTATCCCGTGGCCAGCGGCACGGAGACCATCGGCGAATATGCCTTCTTCCACAGCAAGGTGCAGACGGTCTTCCTGCCGGATACCGTCAGCACCATCGGTGATTATGCCTTCTACTATGCAGGCGAGCTTTCGTCCATCAATTTCCCCACCGCTCTGACGAGCATCGGCGATTCCGCGTTCTTCGCCTGCCAGAGCCTGACGGCGGTGGATATTCCCGCTACGATCACGCAAATCGGCGAGTCCGCCTGGGCGGCCTGCACGAGCCTGCCTGCCATCACCGTTGCGGCGGAGAACCCGAACTACACCGCCGTAGACGGCGTGCTCTACACGAAGGATATGACCGTTCTGAAGGTCTATCCCTATGCAAAGTCCGGCGTCACGTTCACAGTTCCGGACAGCGTCGTGGAGCTGGAGGCTTATGCCTTTGCCTACACCGGCATGCAGTCCATTGACGGCTGCGCAAACCTGCGCGCGATCGGCGACAGTGCCTTCTATTCCTGCACTGCGCTCAAGTCCCTGCCGGATGCCCCGAAGCTCGAGACCATCGGCGAGCGTGCCTTCTATTCCTGCAAGGCTCTGACGAGCCTGTCCTTCCCGGACAGCATGCGTTCCATCGGCGAATACGCCTTTGCATGGTGCACCGCCGTCAAGACGTTCGACTCCGGTAACGGTCTGCAGGAAACCGGCAAATACTCCGTCTATTACTGCACCGCGCTGACCACCGTTCGCCTCGGCAGCGGCATGAAGACGATTGGCGAGTATGCGTTCTATAAGTGCAGCAGGCTCGCCAATGTCGACTTCGGCACCTCGGTCCGTGAGATTGGTTCCTGCGCCTTCGGCGGCTGCTCAAAGATCACGGAAATCGTCCTGCCGGACAGCGTGGAGCTGGTCGAATCCGCAGCGTTCAACAGCTGCTCCACGGCGAAAACGCTCGTGCTGAGTCAGAACCTCCGCGAGATCGGTGCACGCGCCTTCATGGGTCTGAAGGGCATCAGCACCCTGACCATTCCGGACAGCGTGCAGAAGATCGGCAACTCCGCCTTTAACGGCCTGTCCAACCTGCTGGAGCTGCACCTGTCCGCCAAAACGCAGGAGTACGGCAGCGGCGTGTTCAGCTCTGCCTCGAAGCTCCCGCGCGTGGAGCTGCCGGAGGGCATGACCGCCGTTCCGGAGGAAATGTTCTCCAGCTGCAATGCGCTGACCGAGGTCGTCATCCCCTCTACCGTTACCCGCATCGAAAAGGGTGCGTTCCGCTCCTGCAAGAAGCTCGGCAATACGGAGCTGCCCGCCGGTCTGACCTACATCGGCGAATCGGCATTCTATTATGCCGCCATGACGTCCGTGACCCTGCCCGCAGGCGTGACGGAAATTGGCGAGCGCAGCTTCTACAACATCGCCGCGCTGACGGAATTCAACTTCAGCGAATCCCTCAAGACCATCGGCGATTTTGCCTTCTATGGCTGCGGAAAGCTGACCCGCATCGTCCTGCCGGATTCCGTGGAGTCCATCGGCACGTCCGCCTTTAACCGCTGCAGCTCCCTGCAGGAGGTTGTGTTCGGCAAGGGCCTTGCCTCCATCGGCAGCATGTGCTTTAACTACTGCCACAAGCTCGAGCGCTTTGTCGTGGACGAGGCGAACCCGAACTTCAAGGGCGTGGACGGCGTGCTCTACAACAAGAACGTCGATACGCTGGTCCTCTATCCGCAGGGCCGTCCGGATGCCTCCTTTACCATGCCGGAGACCGTGAAGCACATCGGCCCCTACGGCATCTATGAGCCGCAGCTGCTGCAGGCCGTCACCGTCTCCCCCATCCTTGAGACCATCGATGAGTTCGGTATGGCGGGCATCGCATTGACCGGTGTGGTGAAGCTCCCTGCAACGATCACGAGCATCCACTTCAAGGCCTTCCAGTATGACGACGGCGTCACTGCCTTTGAGCTGCCGGAGAGCTGCGCGGCATACACCACGGTCGACGGCGTGCTCTATGACAAGGACGTCACGCACCTGCTCGTCTACCCGGCCGGCCGCCCGGACGTCAGCTACGAGACACCGGACACTGTCCGCACCGTCGGCAGCTATGCCTTCCACTCCTGCAAGTACCTCGAGAATATCCGCCTGACGGGCGTTGAAAAGCTCGAGGAGCGTGCGTTCTCCACGGCAAAGGCGCTGAAGCATATCGATCTGGCCAATTCCGTCCAGCTTATCGATACCTACGCCTGTGCGAACCTCAGCACGCTGACGTACCTCACCGGCACCGGCGCGCTGCGTGCCATCGGCGCAAACGCCTTCTCCAGCACGGGTCTGGAATTCGTGACTCTGCCCGCCATCGAGCTGCTCGGCCAGTATGCCTTCAGCTTCTGCAAGGACATGAAGCGCTGCGTCATCGGCAGCACGGTGCAGTCGATCTATGCCAGCGCGTTCAACTACTGCAAGGGCATGCATGAGGCCTACTTCCTCGGCGACCGTCCGGACAGCGTCGGCGCGAACATCTTTGCCAAGACTGCCAGCGATTTTACCATCTACTATGACGCAGCCAAGGCTGCGACGTGGGCGCCGTCCGGCGAGATCAAGTGGGGCGAATACCCCATCGCCCCGGCCACGTTCCACACCGTGCGCTTCCTCGATGTCGATCACAGCGTCCTGCTGGAGCAACCCGTTGCCGAAGGTCATGCCGCCATGCTGCCGCCCGAGCCGCAGCGCGAGGAAGCCGCCTTCACCGGCTGGTCCGCCGACACGTCGAACGTGCAGCAGGATATGGATGTTCTGGCCCTGTATGACGGCCTAACCGACAAGGTGACGGTCAACGTCATCGCTGGAGAGAACGGTACCGTCGATCCGCTCGGCGAGACGGCCTGCTTCTATGACGGCGAGCTGAAGCTCACGATCCAGCCGAACGAGGGCTATCACACCGACCGCGTGCTCGTAAACGGTGAGATCACCGCCTGCGAGGACGACACCCTCACGCTCGAGCACATCCGCAGCAATACGACGGTCACCGTTCTGTTTGCCCGCAACACCTACACCGTCAGCCTTGCAGACGGTCTGACCGGCAATGTCTTTGCCGCGCTGCCCGTGGAATACGGCGAGGATGCCGTTCTGCCGGAGGTCACACCGTGGCACGAGGGCTACCACTTCACCGGCTGGAGCGCCGACGGCAGAAACATCACCGCCGACTGCACCATTACGGCAAATTACGAGCAGAATTCCTACACCGTCCGCTTTGTGGACTATGACGGCACGGAGCTCTCCGTCCAGACCGTCCTGCATGGCGAGGCTGCGGAGCTGCCCGCTTCCCCGGCACGCGAGGGCTATACCTTCGTCGGCTGGAGCGGCGATGTCTCCGCCGTCACCTGTGATATGACCGTCACGGCCCTGTATGCGGTCAAGACCTGCACCGTCTTCTTCACGGATTGGGACGGCACGGTCCTGAAGACGCAGGAGGTCAACTACGGCGAGGCCGCCGAAGCGCCGCAGGCACCGTCGCGTGAGGGCTACACCTTCACCGGCTGGAGCGGCGACTACACGAACGTCACGGAGAGCCGCATCCTCATGGCGCAGTATGAACGCCTGTCGTTCACGGTCCGCTTCGTGGACTATGACGGCACGGAGCTGTCTTCTCAGTCCGTATTCTGGGGCGAGGCTGCCGCAGCACCGGAGGCCCCGGAGCGCGAGGGCTACACCTTCACCGGCTGGGATGCCGACTTCTCGAACATCCGCAAGGACCTCACCGTCACGGCGCAGTACCGCTTCGTGCTGAGCTTCGCCGACGTGTCCGAGACGGACTGGTTCTGTGAGGACGTCCGCTGGGCCGTGGAGAACGGCATCTTCCAGGGCGTCGGAAACGGCCTGTTCGCACCGGAGCAGGCACTCACCCGCGGTCAGCTCGTCACGGTCCTGTACCGCATGGTCGGTTCTCCAGAGCCGAAGGCAGAGGCAAACTTCCGCGATGTCGCAGCTGACAGCTACTATGCCAAGGCTGTCGCCTGGGCCAACGAGAACGGTATCGTGCTCGGCATGGGCGACGGGACGTTTGATCCGGATTCCGCCGTCACGCGCGAGCAGATGGTCACGATCTTCTTCCGCTATGCCAAGTTCTGCGGCGTGAAGACCGAGGCCGGAACGCTCGATGCCTTCCGCGATGCTGCCAGCGTCAGCGATTATGCCCGCGAGGCCATGGGCTGGGCCGTGAAGGCCGGGCTCGTCAAGGGCGACGGACAGGATCTCATGCCGAAGGCAACGGCAAGCCGCGCACAGGCTGCCGCTATCCTGCATCGCTTCGCGGCTGTCGTGGAGAAATAAACGTGGCATTTCCCGCAAGCATATGATATAATGGGCACATAAACACGGCATATAAACACATAGAGCCCCCGGCATGGCCCTGCTGTGCCGGGGGCGCTTCCAAGAAAGGAGAATGCCTCATGAAGCAGATCGTTTTACGCTCCCCTGTAGTGCTGTATGAGACCGTCGAGGCCCTGTATCAGCATGTAAACGGCCTGTCCGTCGAGGGGCGCAAGCGGGATCTGCTCCAGAAATTCGGCTCGAAGCTCACCCGCACGGAGCGGGAGCAGATCGAGCAGAGCTGCGCGCTTGCCGCGAAGGTGACAGAGGCAGCCTGCACCGGACTGGAGGACGGCCCGGCTCTGGAGACGTTCTTCCGCAAGTGGGAGACGGAGAGCAAGTGGCAGAATACCTGCCTTGCCAAGCTGATGATCTTCAGCTTCCTCGATATCCGGACGACCGATCTGGAGCAGTCGCTGCAGCGCACCCGGCAGTCCGCCGAGGAGCGGCTGAACGGCTCCTATCTCCTGCGGGACATCAATTCCGGCGGCATCAGCTTCTATGCGGCGGAGCCGGGGCAGCCGATCCCGCCGCTGTCCGAGCAGCTGGACGGCCTGATGATCGAGGAGCAGTACCGCTGGCGGCTTTATAAGCTGCTGACGAACTATTCTGCGATGTTTGACGAGCTTTCCGCCCTTCTGCGCCCTGCCGCACAGCGGGTGCAGGACGTTCTGCCGCGGATCCTGCCGCAGCTGCAGCCGGTCTATGACCACTGGGAGCAGTATTTTTCCTGCCATGCCTTTTCGGAGCTGCTGGAGCGATTTACGAACCAGAGCATGCAGCTAGCCGAAATGGACACCTATATCAACCTCAGCCTCGTGGCGGGCGGCGACATGATCTATACCTATGACGAGCTGGCGTGCAGCGACTGCCGTCAGGTCTACCTCGGCGTGCTGCTGCACGAGAACTTCCGCGTCGACCGCCTGCAGATGACGGACGACGGCATCTGCAGTCTGCTCAAACTCGTCGCGGACCGGAGCAAGTTCGAGCTGCTGCGCCGCTGCGCGCGTCAGCCGTCCTACTGCCAGCAGCTTTCCCGGGAAATGGGACTGACGACCGCTACCATCTCGCGCCACATGAGCCTGCTGCTTGAAGCAGGCCTCGTCCGCGCCCGCAAGGGCGAGAGCCGCATTTACTACACCATCGACCGTGAGGCCGTGGCTGCCCTCTGCGACGCCGTATATACGACGCTCCTGCCGGAGCAGCTTCACTGACAGGGTGATCTTTTTGCCTGCTTTTGGACAATCGTAAGAATTTCCCTATTGCGGCTTTTTGAAAAATACGGTAAAATAGGGTCGATAATTCGTGCCGCGTCAGCGGCAGACTGGTGGTAATCATATGAGTGAAACCAAGAAAAATGCAGTGAAGCGCATCGGCGTGCTCACGAGCGGCGGCGACGCCCCCGGTATGAATGCGGCCGTTCGTTCCGTTGTCCGTGCCGCCGTGTACCGCGGCATCGAGGTCGTAGGCATCCGCCGCGGCTGGAACGGTTTGATCAACGGCGACATTGTCCGTCTGGACGAGCGCAGCGTGGCACATATCATCGACCGCGGCGGCACGATCCTCTACACCGCCCGCAGCGAGGAATTCCGCACGGAGGAGGGCCAGAAGAAGGCCGTCAGCACCTGCAAGCTCCTCGGACTGGACGGCATTGTCGCCATCGGCGGCGACGGCACGTTCCGCGGCGCGCTGGCCCTGTCGAAATACGGCATCTCCGTCGTCGGTCTCCCCGGCACGATCGACAACGACATCGCCTGCACGGATTACTGCATCGGCTTTGACACGGCAGCCAACACGGCCATTGAGTGCATCGATAAGCTGCGCGACACCATGCAATCGCACGAGCGCTGCTCCGTCGTGGAGGTCATGGGCCGCAACGCCGGTCATCTGGCGCTGTATGTCGGCCTTGCCGTCGGCGCGACGGCCGTCCTCGTGCCGGAGAGCAAGGAGAGCTTCGACACCGAGATCATCGAAAAGATCCGCAATGCCCGTCTGAACGGCTTCACGCACTATATGGTCGTCGTTGCGGAGGGCGCAGGCAGCGCCTTCGACGTCGCCAACCGCATCCGCGATGAGATCGCGCTCGATCCGCGCGTGACCGTCCTCGGCCATGTGCAGCGCGGTGGTTCCCCCACGGCCCGCGACCGCGTTATGGCAACGCGTATGGGCTATCGCGCCGTGGAGATCCTTGCGGCGGGCAGCACGAACCGCATCGTCGGCGTACATCAGGGCAAGATCTTCGACATCGACATCGACGAGGCGCTCAGCATGAACAAGGGCCTCGATATGGAAGAATGGGCCGTTCTGGAAGCCATGACGGGCCTTTAAACCGACTGTTGGAAAAGCCTTTCGGGCTTTTCCAACAAAAAGATTTCAGTCCGCTGCGCGCACGAATC
>DQIA01000036.1:22371-22673 GCA_003525905.1 Clostridiales bacterium | reverse complement strand
GGACCTGCGCCTGCTCCGGCAGCGGATCGGGCGGGCGCACCCGTCCGCCCGTGAACACGACAGCCACCGCACCGGCCAGAAGCGAAAGGATCAGCACGGCCGTGCAGACCCGGCCCCAGATTGTTTTCCGTCTCATGGCACGACCCCCAGAAAAAAAGAACACTGCAACAATCGTTGCAGCGTCCGCATTTGCGCACAACAAAGCGCCCCGTTTCCCGCACCATGCGGGCAGAGCCTCCCCAAGCAGGTCTTCTGACTCACGCCTCGACGGCCGCGCGCGCCTTCTCAGGGTTCCCCAATGA
>DQIA01000036.1:14027-22323 GCA_003525905.1 Clostridiales bacterium | reverse complement strand
GCCTTCTCAGGGTTCCCCAATGACCGGC
This sequence comes from Clostridiales bacterium, assembly GCA_003525905.1. GTDB lineage: Bacteria > Bacillota > Clostridia > Oscillospirales > Oscillospiraceae > JAZOXB01. Next base: position 22,295 of record DQIA01000036.1, on the reverse strand, counting down.
TTTCGCCCTGCACGCGGCCTCCGCGCATACAGCGGCGGTACCGTCCGGGATTCTCACCCGGTTCCCTATCCTCTCCCGCTGCCCGGACGGCAGCGGAAGCACTTGAAGCTTCCATTGCTCTCAGTATAACAAGGGCCGATTTTTTTGTCAAGCCCGTTCCGAGATGTGTTTTCGCATTCGCTAAAAAAATACGGATTTCGGTGCTTGACAGGCGCGCCCGCATGGTCTATAATCAAAGTAGTCCGCACGAAGTCCGTGCGGCATGAACTGAATATTCTGCTTGCAGAGACCGTATGTACGCAACGGCGCGGGGCGACCCCGTCAGGCATACGGGTAAACAAGGGAACGGGGATAATACCCCGAGGGAGGCGCGATACGCCTCTGGGATAACCGTCGCTGTGAGCGTTGAGTCCGCTGCCCGTCGGCGAAAGCCGGTCATTGGGGAACCCTGAGAAGGCAGAGCAGCGGCCGTGGGGGCTTTGCTCCCGGATGCGCGACCCAGAAGACCTACTGTGATGCATTACTTTGCCCGAATCGGTTGAGGGGATAGTCTATCTATCCTTTCAGCCGTTTTTTTGTACCCGATTCGGGGCAGCGGATGCGTTCCCGCTGCGTTTGACCGGGTGTTCTCCTCCTGTGGGCGGGTCGGGTGCCGCCGACCCGCCCCACGATGCAGCAGCTTGCCAAAAACTCCATGGCTCCCATGTAGTTTCCTGTCAGGCTGTTTTTTTGCGGCCCGCCCGTTGGGCTTTGCGCTGATCTTTTGGACCGAACACGGTCTAAGGATAAATAAAATCGGGAAGCCACTAATCGTATCCTCAATGGCTTCCCCAAAAGAAAGGAAAGCAGCATGAAAAGAATCCTGAGCATCCTGCTGGTGCTTGCCATGCTTCTGTCGATGGTTCCCGCGGTCTTCGCGGCGGACTGTGACATCACGGTAAGTACCCCGGCGCCCGATCCCGTCAAGGTCGGCGCACTGTACCAACTCCCGCTCGGAACGGTGTTCACCGACCCGAACGGGCACGCTCTCAGCTTCACGCTGAAGGCGGATTACGGCGATAAGGTCTATATCAAGAAGGACAATACGCTGCAGTTCACCTCTGCCGAGGCAGGGGAATTCCGCATCGGCATTACCGCTACCTGCACGGGCGGCGGCAGTGCTGAGGTTGTCGTTCCCATCACGGTCGAGGCTGTGGAGGACGGCGGCAAGAACCAGTACGGCTATGACGAGACCGACCAGGCCTCCGTCACCGTCTATGTGACCATCTCGAGCGACGGCGCACCGATCATCGGCAAGGACGACGGCGGCACCATCCTGTCGCATCTGGAGGTCAAGGTCCCGTACTTCCCTCTGTCCCTGTACGGTCTGGACGATTTTAACCGTTACCACACGGAGAACGGCTCCGGAAGCTATACGGACAACGAGATCGTGCAGCGCCCGACGCTCCTGCACCTCTACATCTATATGCTCGAGCGCTACTACCTCGGCGAGGCCGAGAAGGACTGCGGCAAGGGCACATCCGGCCTGCTGGAATTCACCGGCAGCGGCGAAGGCGTGAATGACATGCTCGGCGGCTCCTATAAGGATACGCTGAATGCGCTGCTCATCTCCGGCAGCGCCACGTCCATGTACATGCAGAACTTCTGGGGCCATGACGAGAACCTCATGTACTACCGCAACCACGTCTATCCCCTGATGTCTGCGGGCTGGGGCTCCACGGCAGACTACATTCTGCTGTCCGACAACGACACGATCGATCTGGCCATGTTCTCCAACTGGAGCTTCTGGACCTACGGCGCATTCGCCCGCTTTGACAAGGACGACTACACCGCCAAGGTCGGTGAAAAGATCACATTCGAAACGCAGAAGTATGACACCAAGTCCGTGTCCGACGGCGGCACGGAGTCCTTTGAGCCGATCACCGGTCTCAATGTGAAGCTCTACAATGAAAACTGGGAACAGCAGCAGGAGCTTACGAGCGAAGGCAGCAGCTACACGCTCGACACGGCCTCGCTGAAGGCCGGTACCTATTACCTGCTGGGCTATGACCCGAACTACGGCACGGAGGACGCCTGCTACGCCCCCGCAACGGCAAAGATCGTCCTCTCCAGCGGCGATGCACAGCCCTGTCAGTGGAATGAAGGCGTCGTCACGACGGAGCCCACCTGCACGACGGCCGGTGTCAAGACGTTCTCCTGCAGCGTGCACGGCGAGACCCGCACGGAAGAGCTTCCGGCCCTCGGCCACACCTTCGGCGCAGACGGTGCCTGCATCCGCTGCGGTGAAAAGGACCCCGCGATCCCCACGCAGGACGAAAGCGGCGTCTACGGCATCGCCAGCGAGAAGCAGCTGCAGTGGTTCGCAGCGAAGGTCAACGGCGGCGATACCGCCATCAGCGGCAAGCTGACTGCCAATATCGAGCTGACCGAAGCGTGGACCCCGATGGGCTCCCAGAAGCAGCCGTTCACCGGCAGCTTTGACGGCGACGGCCACAGCATCACCGGCATGAGCATCACCTTCGATTCCAATGACAAATCTGTCGGCGCTCCGTACCTCGGCCTCTTCGGCTATGTCAAGGGCACGGCCGACAAGAAGGCGGAGATCAAGAACCTGATGCTCTCCGGCAAGCTGGACATCACCGAAAACTACCGCAACTCCTTCGCTTACTCCGGCGGCCTCGTTGGCGGTGCGGAATATGTTTCCTTCACCGATATCACGACGAACGTTGCCGTCACCGCGAAGAAGGGCTCTGCCCCCTATCCGTGGAGCTATGTCGGTGGCTTTGCCGGTACGGTGAAGAATGCAGACTTCCTGCGCTGCGTCAACAACGGCACCGTGACCACGGACGGCGACTATGTCTCCGGCTTCGCGGCCAAGAGTGAGACGACGGCCTACACCTCCTGCGTGAACAACGGTGCGATCACCGGCCGCACGAAGATCGGCGGCTTTGGCGGCGCCGTAAAGTCCACGAAGACGGTCGACTCCTACAACACCGGCACGATCGGCCTTGCAGCCTACAACGGCGGCAATCAGGGCATCGGCGGTCTGTTTGGCGAGATGGGCTACGGCTCGACGCTTACGCGCTGCTATAACACCGGTGCCGTCACCGGCGACTGCTATGTCGGCGGTCTCGTCGGCTCGGTCGGCAGCGGCTCCGACGCCGCGAACGGCCCGAGCTACATCGTCGACAGCTACAACTCCGGCTCGATCACCGGCCACAGCGACAAGAACTACTGCGGCATCGGCGGTCTGGTCGGCAAGCTCGACGCCAGCTCCTCGAGAACCTATGAGCAGAGCTACGTTCACAACTGCTACAATGTCGGCACCGTGACCGACCTTGGTCTGAAGACGATCAACGCCGGTGCGGCGATCGGTCTGATGCATGCGGATTATTCCACGGACAGCTACCTCGAAGTGGAAAACGTCTACTACCTCGCCTGCGGCCTCGAAGGTCTCGGCAAGATGAACTATTCCACAATGCACGATCCGTCCGTCTTCGCAGAGATGACGGCAGAGGCCATGAAGGCCTCCGACTTCGTCACGAAGCTCGGCGCTTCCTTCAAGGCTGACGGCACCTGCATGCAGAAGGTCAACAGCGGCTACCCCGTCCTCACCTGGCAGCAGCTGGGCGAAGGCCAGAGCGAGCACACGTTTAAAGTGACCGCAACGGTCGACGCGACCTGCACCGAGGCCGGTTCCAAGACCTACACCTGCACGGCCTGCGGCGAGACGAAGGCGGAAGAGATTCCGGCTCTCGGCCACAATGTCGGCGAAGGCGGCATCTGCAGCCGCTGCGGTGAGAAGATCGCCTACCTGTCCGCGCTCCGTCTGACCGCTTATAACGGTTCCGGTGACTATGCCTTCACGCCGGAATTCGACGGTAAGACGGCCGAATATCAGGTTGCAGTCCCCGATGCAGACGGCTTCAGCGCCTTCCTGTGGGCCACGCTGTCTGAAAATGCCCCGGAAGGCTCCACCATCAAGGCCGAGTGGACGAATCTGTATAACGGCAAAACCCAGTCCACGGCCATTACGTCCGGCAAGACCTCCGGCCAGAGCCTGGCGAACTTCAGCCGCGATGCCAAGCCGAACACCGTCACCCTGACGGTCGGCGTTGACGGCAATACGCAGACCTACACGCTCACCTCGTTCCGCACTCCGACCCTGTCTGCCCTGAACGTGACCGGCGCGCGCATGAACGAGACGTTCTCGCACCGCACGGCGGAATACACCATCGACACGACGGCAGATTCCATCACGCTCAGCGCCATACCGTATCAGGACGGCTACACCGTGACCTACAACGGCGCGGAGTCCGGCGAATGGACCCTGCAGGACGGCGAGAACGTCATGACCGTCGTCGTCTCCAATGCGGACGGCCTGTCGACCTCCTACACCGTCAAGGCAACGAAGCACGCCATCTGCAAGGTGCGTGCAGAGCTTGACCCGGAGAACGCCCTGCTGGTCATGTATGACTCGTTCAACACCAGCATCTATCCGGATGAAAACGGCGATTATGCCCTGATGGACGGCGCGGCCTACACCTATGTCGCAACGGCAAAGGGCTATGTCGGCAAGTCGGGCAGCCTGACTGCCAGCGCGGCCGAGCCAGTGCTCAAGATCACGCTGACCGCAGCCGAAGAGAACACGACCCTTGTCAAGGATCTCCCCGCCGAATGGCCTAACTTCCGCAACGGCAGCAATCACCTTGGCATCACGAACGCCCCCACGCCCTACACAAGTGAGGACAGCGAGCTGCTGTGGGCTGCGAAGTACGGCACAGGCTGGGCGGCCGCTCCCGGCTCCCCCATTCTGGTGGACGGTGACCTCATCACCTACACCGGCAGCACCATCAAGCGCCTCGACGTCAACACCGGCAAGGTGCTCGCAGAGGGCACGATGGCAGGTACCTCCAGCTTCTCCATCAACCCGGCAACCTATGCCGACGGCATGATCTTTGTCGGCCTGTCCGGCGGCAAGATCCAGGCCTTCAACGCCAAGACGCTCGAATCCCTGTGGATCTACACCGATCCGCTCGGCGGCCAGCCCAATACCTCCCCGACATACCACGACGGCTACATCTATGTCGGCTTCTGGAACGGCGAGAGCAAGCCCGGCAACTTCGTTGCCATCTCCGTGACGGATGAGGACCCGATGAAGACGGATGAAGCCAAGCTCGCCTCCTGGTCCTATGCCTGCGTCGGCGGCTTCTACTGGGCAGGCGCTTATGTGACGGATAACCTCTGCATCGTCGGCACGGACGACGGCTCCGGCGAGGGCGACTATATCAACACCTCCGCCCTGCTGGTCTTTGACCGCCTGACAGGCAAGCTGCTCGACTCCCACTACGGCTGCAAGGGTGATATCCGCTCCAACGTTTCCCACGACCCGGATTCTGACCGCGTGTTCTTCACGTCCAAGGGCGGCTACATCTACAATGCCGCCATCGACTGGGAAACCGGCAAGATCACGGACTTCAAGTCTCTGGCGCTCAAGGACGCCGAGGGCTACACCAGTGAGGAAAAGCCCGGTGCCATCATGTCCACTTGCACGCCGTCCGTCTACAACGGGCGCATCTACCTCGGCGTTTCCGGCAGCAAGGGCCAGTTCTCCCAGAACGGCGGCCACTGCATCGAGGTCATTGATCTGGATACTGCAACTGGCGAAATGAGCTATGCCTATTCCTACGGCATCATCGGCTATCCGCAGACCTCGGCCATGGTCTCCACGGCCTATGTCGACAAGGACTTCGACGGCGACGGCGCGGGCGACGGCTATGTCTTCATCTACCTCCCCTACAACTATACCCCCGGCGGCATTTCCGTCCTGATGGATCGCCCGGGCCAGACCGAGCCGAAGACGGCCACGGATTCCGGCTACAGCGAGATCTTCACGCCGCAGGCTCCGCTGGCACAGTACTGTATCTGCTCCACCATCGCAGACAGCACCGGCACGATCTACTACAAGAACGACTCCTGCTACATGATGGCCATCACCTCGAAGATTCTGTCCATTGAGGTCACGGAAAACCCGGAGAAGATGACCTATAAGGCCGGCGAGACGTTCGATGCCTCCGGCATGAAGGTCGTTGCCAAGCTGGCCAACGGTCTCGAGCGGGATATCACGAACTATGTGACCTGGCAGGAAGGCCCGATCGAACAGGGTCAGACCTCCATCATCCTCTCTTACACCTACGGCTTCGACAGCGCCAACTACGGCCTGAAGACGAAGACGGCCAAGCTCGAGCTCGACGTCCTGCCCAGCCAGGATGAAGACGGTGTCTACCTCATCGGCAACGCCAGCCAGCTGCTTTGGTTCGCGAGCAAGGTCAACAGCGGTGAGACCGGCATCAGCGGCAAGCTGACGGCCAACATCGACCTGACGAGCGTTGAAAGCTGGACCCCGATCGGCTCCCTGAAGCAGCCGTTCACCGGTAATTTTGACGGCGACGGCCACAGCATCACCGGCATGAGCATCACCTTCGATTCCGATGACAAGTCAATCGGCGCTCCGTACCTCGGCCTCTTCGGCTATGTCAAGGGCACGGCCGACAAGAAGGCAGAGATCAAGAATCTGACGCTCACCGGCACGCTCTCCATCACGGAGAACTATCGCAACTCCTATGCCTATTCCGGCGGCCTCGTCGGCGCTGCGGAATACGTCTCCTTTACGGACGTCACAACGGACGTCACCGTCACGGCCAAGCAGGGCACGGCTCCCTATCCCTGGAGCTACATCGGCGGCTTTGCCGGTACGGTGAAGAACGCAGACTTCCTGCGCTGCGTGAACAACGGCAGCGTAACCTCCGACGGCGACTACGTCTCCGGCTTTGCCGCACTGAGCGAAAAGACGACCTATACTTCCTGCATGAACAACGGCGCCATCACCGCCCGCACCAAGGTCGGCGGCTTCGGTGCCGAGGTCAAGTCCACCAAGGCAACGGACTGCGGCAATACCGGAGCCATCAGCCTTGTGGAATATGGTACCGGCAAGCAGGCAATCGGCGGTCTCTTTGCCGAAATTCGCTACGGCTCCGCCCTCACCCGCTGCTATAACACCGGCGCCGTCACCGGCGACTGCTATGTCGGCGGCCTCGTCGGCTCGGTCGGCAGCAGCTCCGATGCCACGAATGGCCCGAGCTACATCGTCGACAGCTACAACTCCGGCGCGATCACCGGCCACAGTGACAAGTACTACTGCGGCATCGGCGGTCTTGTCGGCAAGCTCGACGCCAGCTCCTCGAGAGTCTATGAGCAGAGCTACGTTCACAACTGCTACAACACCGGCACCGTGACCGACCTCGGTCTGAAGACAGCCGGTAACCCCGGCGCTGCCATCGGCGTCATGCACGCGGACTACTCCGAGGGCAGCTACCTTGAAGTGAAAGACGTCTACTACCGCGCCTGCGGCCTCGAAGGCCTCGGCATGATGGTCTATTCCACGATGCATGATCCGTCCGTCTTTGTAGAGATGTCGGCGGAGGCCATGAAAGCCTCCGGCTTCGTCACGAAGCTCGGCGCTTCCTTCAAGGCTGACGGCACCTGCATGCAGAAGGTCAACGGCGGCTATCCCATCCTGCTCTGGCAGAAGCTGGCCGAGGGCCAGAGCGAGCATACGCTGGAGAAGACGACCGTTGTCGCCCCGACCTGCACCGAGCAGGGCTACACGATCTACACCTGCACCGCCTGCGGCGAGACCGTCAAGGCCGACTTTGTCCCGGCCACCGGCCACAGCTACGAGGAATCGGTCGTTGCCCCGACCTGCGAGAAGGACGGCTACACGAACCACGTCTGCTCCGTCTGCGGCGACAGCTACCGCGACAACTATGTTGACGCTGCCGGTCATCAGTACACGCTCACCGTGACTGCCCCGACCTGCACCGCCGCCGGTTATACCACGCACCTGTGCAGCGTCTGCGGCCACAGCTACGTTGATTCCATTGTTCCGGCTACCGGCCACAGCTATGAGGATACCGTCACTGCCCCGACCTGCACCGCCGCCGGTTACACCACGCATACCTGCTCCGTCTGCGGCGACAGCTACATCGACACCATCGTTCCGGCCACCGGCCATGACTATGTCTGGCAGATCACCCGCGTGCCGACCTGCACGGCAGAGGGCGTCAAGACCTTCACCTGCTCGCACTGCGGTGACAGCTATGACGTTGCTCTGGCAAAGGCGGACCACACCTATGAAGCCGTTGTGACGGCTCCGACCTGCACGAACAACGGTTACACCACACATACCTGCTCCGTCTGCGGCGACAG
>DQIA01000036.1:0-13846 GCA_003525905.1 Clostridiales bacterium | reverse complement strand
GTCCCGGCCACCGGCCACAGCTATGAAGCCGTCGTGACTGCCCCGACCTGCGACAAGATGGGCTACACCACCTACACCTGCTCCGTCTGCGGTGACAGCTATGTCGGCAGCTACACCGATGCGCTCGAACACACCTACACAGCCGTCGTCACGAAGGAACCGACCTGTACCGAGGAAGGCGTGAAGACCTTCACCTGCAGCGAGTGCGGCAAGTCCTACACCGAGGCCATCCCGACGGTCGCGCACCGCTACGAAGCCGTTGTGACCGCCCCGACCTGCGACAAGATGGGCTACACCACCTACACCTGCTCTGCCTGCGGCGACAGCTATGTTGCGGACTATGTGGACGCTGTCGGCCATGACTGCGAGACGGAGACCGTCCCGGCCACCTGCCTCGGCTACGGCTTTGTCCGCGAGTCCTGCAAGCACTGCGACTACAGCGTCATCACGGAGATCACCGCCCCTCTCGGCCATGATTATCAGGCTGTCGTGACGGCTCCGACGCTCGACGAGGGCGGCTATACGACCCACACCTGCAGCCGCTGCGGCGACAGCTATGTGGACAGCGAGACCCCGGCCCTCGGCCACAAGTGCGCTGCCTACACCGACATCCCGACGGATTGGGCGAAGGAAGGCATCTGCTTCGTGATTGAGAACGGCCTCATGGTCGGCACGACCTCTACGACGTTTGCACCGAAGGACACCCTGACGCGCGCCATGCTCGTCACCGTGCTCTACCGCATGGCGGGCAGCCCGACTGTCGACGCTCCGTCCGGCTTCACGGATGTGGCTGACGGCCAGTGGTACTCCGATGCGATCGCCTGGGCCGCCGCAAACGGCATCGTCAACGGCGTCGGCGGCAACAAGTTCGCCCCGTCCGAGCCGGTCACCCGCGAGCAGCTGGCTGCGATCTTCTTCCGCTATGCTAAGGCCGAAGCGCCCGAGGCAGACGTGCTGAGCGGCTATCCCGATGCGGAAGCCATCAACACCTACGCCAGAGACGCCATGGCATGGGCCGTTTCCACGGGCCTCGTTACCGGCTCGAAGGAAGCGGACGGCACCTATCTTGCCCCGCAGGGCCTTGCGGCCCGCGAGCAGGCGGCTGCCATCCTCATGCGCTACGTCAAGGCAAACGCATAACCTGACCGTTTCACCCCCCTTCCCGCGCCCCGCAGCCCGAAAAGCTGCGGGGCGCATTTTATCCGATATTCTCCTGCGCACTTGACACGGCGCGGCGGGGATGATATGGTATCGGCAGAAAAAATGCGGGCACACGGCCCGCTTCTGAGGTGAAGGATATGGAATATCGCATGGAGCACGACTCCATGGGCGACGTCCGCGTGCCTGCGGACCGCTATTGGGGCGCGCAGACGCAGCGCAGCTTTGAAAACTTCCCGATCGGGCAGGGCCGCGAGCCCATGCCGCCGGAGATCATCCACGCATTCGGCATCCTGAAAAAGGCGGCCGCTCTGACGAACGCCCGTCTGTGCCCTGCCGCCATGACGGCAGAAAAATGCAGCGCCATCTGCGCCGCGGCCGATGAAATTATCTCCGGAAAGCTGGCAGACCACTTTCCGCTTGTCGTCTGGCAGACCGGCTCCGGCACGCAGACGAACATGAACGCAAACGAGGTCATCGCGAACCGCGGCAACGAGCTGGCGGGCAGGCGGCTGCTGCACCCGAATGATGACGTCAACCGCTCGCAGTCCTCGAACGACACGTTCCCCACGGCCCTGCATATCGCGGCCGTCTGCGCGCTCGAGGACGGTGTTCTGCCCGCGCTGACGGAGCTGGTCGATTCTCTCAAGCGCCTCGAGGCCGAAAATGAGGGCGTCATCAAGGCCGGGCGCACCCACCTGCAGGACGCCACGCCCATTTCGTTCCCGCAGGAGATCTCCGGCTGGCGCAGCAGCCTCGAGCGCGATGCGGAGCTGATCCGGCTGGCGCTTCCGCCGCTGCGGGAGCTTGCGCTTGGCGGCACGGCCGTCGGCACAGGGCTGAACGCCCCCGCAGGCTTTGCCGAAGAGGTCGCTGCGGAGATCAGTCGCCTGACGGGCAAGGACTTCCGCAGCGCCCCGAACAAGTTCCACGCCCTCACCTCCCGCGACGAGCTGGTCTTCGCCCACGGCGCGCTGCAGGCGCTGGCAGGCGACCTGATGAAGCTGGCAAACGATATCCGCTGGCTCGGCTCCGGCCCACGCAACGGCCTCGGTGAACTGTTCCTGCCGGAGAACGAGCCCGGTTCGTCCATCATGCCCGGCAAGGTCAACCCGACGCAGTGCGAGGCGCTGACGATGATTGCCGTGCAGGTCATGGCGAACGGAGCCGGGATCGGCTTTGCGGCCTCTCAGGGCAATTTCGAGCTGAACGTCTTCCTGCCCGTTCTGGCGCACGAATTCCTGCAGTCCGCGCGGCTGCTGGCCGAGGGCATGCGCTCGTTCCGCCTGCGCTGCGCCGACGGCATCCGCGCCAACCGCGAGAAAATGGTGGAAAATCTCCGCCGCTCCCTCATGCTCGTCACGGCGCTCAGCCCCACGATCGGCTATGAAGCGGCTGCCGAGACTGCGAAGCTCGCCCACCGGGAGGACCTGACGCTCCGCGAGGCATGCCTGCGCCTCGGCTGCCTGACCGGCGAGCAGTTCGACGCTCTGTTCCATCCCGAAGAGATGGTCTAAAGCACAATAATGCCCCTGCCACGCTGAAGGCATGGCAGGGGCACTTTGTGTTTCAGTGCAGATGGTCGTAGATGCGGAGCATGACCGTCGCAGCCTCGGCGCGCGTGGTCGTGCGCTGCGGGAAGAAGCGGTTGTTCTCCGCGCCGCGGATAAGGCCGAGGGCCGTCATGCGCGCGACGCTGTCTCGCGCCCAGACGGAAATGGACGCCGTGTCGGCAAAGCTCAGCTTTCCGGTGTGGAGCGTCTCGCCGCGCTGCTGCATAAGGCGGTCGAGAATGACGCACATCTCCTCGCGCGTGATGAGCGCCTCGGGGCGATAGGAGCCGTCCTCATAGCCGCGGATCAGATTTTTCCGCAGGGCCCAGCTCATCGCTGCCGTGTACCATTGGCCGCCCTTCACGTCGGAAAAGCCCGCTGCGCTGTCCGGGAGGCTCTCGCCGACGGCACGCGCCAGCATCGTAACGAACATGGCGCGGTTCAGGCCTCCATCCGGTTCATACGCAAAGTCTCCCACGCCTTTAAGAAGATCCAGAGAGACTGCCCGGTCAATGCTTTCGAAATACCAGGAATTTGTGGGCACGTCGCGAAAGAGATGGCCGGACTTGCTCAGATAGAGCGTGTACGTCTGGCCACATCCCTCCTTTGCAAACACGCGATAGCGCAGAATTCCGGTAAAAAATTCCAAACCGGAGGAAGGGTAAACCGCCGAGCGCTCCGTCGGAGCAGAGCCGTCGAGCGTGTAGCGCAGCTCGGAATTCGGATTCGGGTTCGAGAGCAGGACCTTGCCGTTCCGGACGGAGACGGTCGGCTCCTTCAGCGAGATGCCGCGCACCTGGACCGAGGTCTCGGCGCTGGCACTGCCATTCAGATTAAAGGCGGCCACAGCGCGAAGGGTCTGGCCTGCCTTTGCCTCAATGGGACCGGAATAAACCCGGCCGGAGGCCAGCGGCGAGGAGCCGTCGAGCGTATAGTAGATCACTGCGCCCTTGTCGGCCGTGATGGTGACCTTTCCGCCCGCCTCCGTGACGGTCGGTGCATTTACGGGGCCGAGATCCGTTCCGGTCGACTTGCAGGAGCTGTAGGTTTGGCCCTTCTCCAGCGAGACGCCGCGGCGACGGAACAGCTCGTTCACCGTAACGAATTCATAGCCCTTGGCCTGCAGCTTGTCAATGGCCATCAGGACGCCGTCCACCGTGGTGGAATGGATGTCGTGCGCCAGCACGATCGCGCCGTCATGTGCTCCGTTGACGATGTTCGTGCAGACGGTGTCGGCATTGCGGTACTTCCAGTCCAGCGGATCGACGGACCAGAGAATGGCCGGATTGTCCAGCAGCGACAGCACGCGGGAATTATAATCGCCGTAGGGCGGGCGCACAAGATAATGCGTGCCATAGCCCGTGATGCGGTTGAGGATGTCGGCCGTGTGGCTGATCTGCCACGTCACCTGCGAGTCCGTCTTTTTGCTCAGCTGCGGGTGATCGTATGTATGCGAGGCGATCTGGTGGCCCGCGTCACGGACGAGGCCCGCCGTCACATCATAGTTCTCGGCCTGCTGGCCAAGCATGAAGAACGTCGCCTTGACACCGCGCTTCGCCAGCCCCTCAAGCAGGCGGCGCGTATAGGGTCCGGGGCCGTCGTCAAATGTCAGGGCGATCAGCTTGCCGCCCTTCGAGCGGGTCTCCGTCTCCGGGACGGCCATCGCCGTCGCCGGGAGCAGCGTCAGAAGGCACGCTGCCAGCAAAAGGATCGCTAAAATTCTGTGCTTCATCGGTACTTCCTCCGTTTTCTGTCGTTTCTATGGAGGGCATGCATCCCGCCGCATCGAGCCGGAACACCAGCCGCGCCCGGCCCATAAGCTCCTGCTCCGCCGCCTGCGGCAGCCATTGCGGGAGCTGCTGCGCCTCTTCGGGCAGCAGGGCAAGCGCATAGCCGTCCTCCAGCTGCTTGAGCAGGCCGTTGCGGATGGGAACGCCGTCCGCCTCGCCGCACCACGGGAGCCACGCGCCGCGCGGCATGGCAGCCGCCGCAGCGGCTGTCAGCCCGTCCGGAAAATGCGACACCGGGATACAGGCCTGCAGCTCCGCACCCTCACGGCGCGGATACGGAATGCCGAGATACTCCACTCTCCATTTAGATATGACGTAAATGCGGCGCAGTTGTTCCGCATGCTTGGAAATTTTGCAGATAAAAATATAGAACAGGCCCTCCTGCTGCGCCGTTACGGTACCGATCTGCTCGCCCTGCTCCCAAACGCTCAATTCCATCATCAAAAATCCCTCCCGCACAGCCTATGCGGGAGGGTGGCGCATCATTCCGTTTCGCTCTTCGGCAGGCCAAAGCTGACCGCAATGGCGTTGTCGACCTGATTCATCATGGCCGCATCGAGCCTGCCCATGTGCTCGCGCAGGCGGCGCTTGTCAATGGTGCGGATCTGCTCGAGCAGCACGACAGAGTCCTTCGTCAGGCCGACGTTCCGGCCGGTCAGCTCAATGTGCGTCGGCAGCTTTGCCTTGTTCATCTGGCTCGTGATCGCCGCCGCGATCACCGTGGGAGAATGCCGGTTGCCCATGTCGTTCTGCACGATGAGCACGGGCCGCGTGCCCCCCTGCTCACTGCCGACGACCGGACTGAGATCGGCATAGAAAATATCGCCACGCTTGACAGTCATATCCATTTCCGTTTCACGCTCCGAGAAAAATATCACCCGTTACACTGATTGCTTTCAGGAAGCTCTGCTTAGATCAGCAAGAGTGGATGGCGAGAGATTTTTTGGCAAGTCAAGGTATGGAAAACGCAGGAATACTTTGTGTACCCGCAAGGGGCATGCCGCATCCGTAAGGCGGCAAAGCCGCCAACGGCTGCGCAATATTTCAAGTTTTTCATACCGATGGATTGACGAAAAATATCCGGCATCCGCCGCAGCTGATCTATGCAGAGCTTCCTCTAAGTACCGCGGGTAATCATATTGTCCCACGGGGCCGGAAAAATTATACGCCCCCGTGCTCTATCCTATGCGGCACGGGGGCGTCATGTGTTTTTCAGACTGTCAAAAACCTGCCCAGCCGAAAATTACGCCGGGAAGAAAAGTGGAAAAGGAAACCGTCAGGGTCAGCTTGGCGAAAAAGTCCGAAGGGATTTTTTGACAAGCTGTTTTATTCCTGCAGCATATCGAGGAACTGCTGCTCCGTCAGAACAGGGATCCCAAGCTCGCCTGCCTTGCGCAGCTTGCTGCCCGCATTCTCGCCTGCCACGACATACGTCGTCTTCTTCGAGACGGAGCCGGAGGCCTTGCCGCCGTGCGCCTCGATCTTTTCCGTGGCCTCATCGCGCGTGAACAGCGACAGAGCGCCCGTGAGCACGAATGTCATGCCCGCAAAGCGGTCGTCCGCCGGCGCGGCCGTGCTCTCAAAATTCACGCCTGCCTCGCGCAGGCGGCGCAGCATGTGCTGCGACTGCGGGCTTGCAAACCACGACACGATGCTCTGTGCCGTGATGGCCCCGATGTCGCTGACCTGCGTGAGCGCGGCCTCGTCCGCCTGCATGAGCGCGTCCATGGAGCCAAACGTGCGCGCAAGCACCTTGGCGGCCTTTTCGCCGACCTGCCGGATGCCGAGCGCATAGATCAGGCGGCTGAGATCGGCGCTGCGGCTGGCCGCGATGGAGTCCAGCAGCTTCTGTGCGGCGCGCGTGCCGCTCTTCCAGAGGCTCTTCAGGTCATCCAGCTGCAGGTAGTAGATATCCGCCGGAGAATGGATGTGGCCGCCCGCGATGAGCTGGTCCACAAGGGCCTCGCCGAGGCCCTCGATATCCATGGCGCCGCGCGAAACAAAGTGCGCGATGTTGCGGCTGAGCTGGGCCGGGCACTCCGCGCCCGTGCAGCGCACGGCAGCGCCGTCCGGGTCCCGCTCGACCGGCGCGCCGCAGACGGGGCACACGGACGGCAGACGGAACGGCACGGCGTCCTGCGGGCGCTTCTCCGGCACGACCGCAAGAATTTCCGGGATGATCTCGCCCGCCTTGCGGATGGTGACGGTGTCGCCGATGCGGATATCCTTTTCGGAAATGAAGTCCTGATTGTGGAGTGTTGCGCTTGTGACCGTTGTGCCCGCCAGCCGGACGGGGCTGACGACAGCGCGCGGCGTCAGGACGCCGGTCCGCCCGACCTGCACGACGATGTCCTCCACAAGGGTCTCACGAATTTCGGGCGGATATTTATAGGCGCAGGCCCAGCGTGGGAATTTCGCCGTGCTGCCGAGCTGCGCGCGCTGCGGCAGGCTGTCGAGCTTGACCACCGCGCCGTCGATGTCAAAGGCAAAGCCGTCGCGTGTCTCGCCGATCCCGGCAATGCGCCGCAGGGCCTCATCCGCCGTGGTGCAGCGCGTGTGCGGGATAACATGGAAGCGCAGCGCCTGCAGGAATTCCAGCGTCTCAATGTGGGACGTGAACTCCCGCCCCTCTGCAAGCTGGAGGTTAAAGATGAGAATATCCAGCCTCCGCTCCGCCGCCACGGCGGGATCGAGCTGGCGCAGGCTGCCCGCTGCGGCATTGCGTGGATTGGCAAACAGCGGCTTGCCCTCCTCCTCGCGCGCCTCGTTGAGCTGCGCGAAGACCGCGCGGGGCATGAAGACCTCGCCGCGGACGATGAGACGGTGCGGCGCGCCGTCCAGATGCATGGGAATGGAGCGGATCGTCTTGAGGTTCTCCGTCACGTCCTCGCCGATGCGGCCGTCGCCGCGCGTTGCACCGCGGACGAACGCGCCGTCCACATACTCCAGCGCAACGGACAGGCCGTCGACCTTCGGCTCGACGCTGTAGACGGCGTCCGGCACGCTCTCGCGCACCCGGCCGTCAAATTCGCGGACCTCGTCCGGCGAGAACACGTCCTGCAGACTCTCGAGCGGCACGGCGTGCTCGACCTTTTCAAACTTGCTCAGCGCCTCGCCGCCGACCCGGCGCGTGGGCGAGAGCGGCGATGCCAGCTCCGGATGCGCGGCCTCCAGCTCCTCCAGCCGCCGCAGCAGCCGGTCATATTCATAATCCTCCATCTCGGGCGCATCGAGCACATAGTACTGATGGTTCGCCCGCTCCAGCACCTCGGTCAGGTGCGCGATCTCTTCGCGTGGGTTCATGTTCCTTCCTCCTCCGGGCCGCCCAGCCCGATGTAGGTGGACGGCACATTGCCGACGATGACGGTCTCCGCCGCAAGGACGGTCACATCGACGGCGAGCTCCTGCGTACCGGCCAGCGACAGGATCGTGACCGTAACGTGAATATCGATAAAAATCTGGTGCAGTGTCTGGTTGATCCCGACCGTGCTGAAGCGGTTCCGGAACGCGGCGTCCGAGGTCCGCACGGCCAGCACGCGCACGACCAGCCGCGGCCCCATGCCGGAAAACAGCTCCGGCAGCACGACGCTCCCGACCGGGATGCCAAGCTCCTCAACGGACAGGTCCGCAAGCCGTTCGTCAATGCGGGCCGTCAGCACCGCGCGGAAGCGGTTCAGCCCCGCCACATTGGAGCGCACGGCCGTGACATTGCCCTGCGTATCCTTCTCCAGCTCGACGAGCTTGTCATAGGTGATCTCCTCCGCCGTGAGCGTGTCCTGCACGGCGTCGTTGATGGCCGCCGAGGCCTGATTATCCAGCTGCAGCGCCGCCAGCTGCGCCAGCACGGGCGCATAGTGAAGCCGCGTCAGCAGCACAAGGACCGAGACCGCCGCCAGCAGCACGGCAAGCGCCGCGCGCAGGCGGTTCCGCTGCACAAATGTCATTCTGCCCACCACCCCCTGCAGCTTATGCGGGGCGCGGGCGTGGTATGTTTATAGCTTCTTCATGCGGGAGGCGGCGAAGTTCGCCATCAGGCGCTTCGTGCCGATCTGGTCAAAGGCGATTTCGAGCATTTTGTCATTGCCCGTCGGCAGGACGGACAGCACAAGGCCGCGGCCGAAGACGTCGTGCTCGACCGTGTCGCCCTTGCGGAAGTCGATCACGGGTCCGGATGCATGGTGCGAGCCGAGCGTGTCGCTGTGGGGCATGGTCGGGCGCGGGCGCGGCTTGGCCTGCTGCACGAAGCGCGGCTGCGTATGCTGCTTGCGCTCGACAAGCTCCTCCGGGATCTCCGCAAGGAAGCGGGACGGACGGCTGACCGTTGTGCGGCCGTAGAGCATGCGCTGGTGCGCGCAGGTGATGGTCAGGCGGCGCTTGGCGCGCGTGATAGCCACATAGCACAGGCGGCGCTCCTCCTCCATCTCCTCCGGCTCGCCGATGGCGCGGGCGCTCGGGAACAGGCCGTCCTCCGCGCCGACAAGATAGACCTCCGGGAATTCCAGGCCCTTGGCCGAGTGCACCGTCATCATGACGACGGCGTCCGCCGTGCGGTCATACTGCTCGATGTCGGTATAGAGCGCGATCTCCTCCAGAAAGCCGCTGAGGCTCGGCGCATCCGCATTCTCCAGATACGTCAGGATGGAGGAACGCAGCTCGCGCACGTTCTCCAGCCGGGTCCGGCTCTCCACGTCACCCTTCTGCTCGAGCATGGCGGCGTAGCCCGTGCGGATGAGCAGCTCGTCGTAGAATTCCGGCAGCGGCATCGTGCGGGAAAGCTCCGCGCACGACTCGATCAGCTCCGCGAACTGCTGCAGCTTGCCCTCGGCCCGCTCAAGCGCAGGGTAGGAGCGCGCATTGCACAGCACGGAATACAGCGGGCGGCCCTCCGCCGCGCTCTGGCGCTCGATGACCTCGAGCGTTTTGCCGCCGATGCCGCGCGGCGGCTGATTGATGATGCGGCGCAGGCGCAGATCGTCCGCGCGGTTGTTGATGAGGCAGAGATAGGCCAGCATGTCCTTGACCTCCGCGCGGTCGAAGAAGCGCGTGCCGCCGATGATGCGGTACGGGATGCCGTTTCGCTTGAAGGCATATTCCAGCGCGTTCGACTGCGCGTTCATGCGGTAGAGCACGGCGAAATCGCCGTAATTCCGGCCGTGGGAATCCGTCAGGATGCGGTTTGCGACGTAGTTGGCCTCCTCCACGCCGTCGGAGGCCTCATAGATGCGCACGCGATCCCCCTGCCCGTTCTCCGTCCATAGCTTCTTGCCCTTGCGGCTGTGGTTGTTGGCAATGACGGCGTTGGCCGCATCCAGAATGGACTGCGTCGAGCGGTAGTTCTGCTCCAGCCGGATGAGGCGCGCGCCCTGATACTCGTTTTCAAAATTCAGGATGTTCTCGATCGTCGCGCCGCGGAAGCGATAGATGCTCTGGTCATCGTCACCGACGACGCAGATATTCTCGTGCCGGCCGGCCAGCAGCGAGGCCAGCAGATACTGCAGGTGGTTCGTATCCTGATACTCGTCGATGAGGACATAGCGGAACTTGCGCTGATAGTGGTCGCGCACGTCCTCATATTCCTGCAGCAGGCGGACCGTCAGCAGGATGATGTCATCAAAATCAACGGCGTTTGCCTCCTGCAGCCGTCTCTGGTAGGACGCGTAGAGCTGGCCGATGCACTTCAGGCGGTAATCCGAGTTGACGGAGGCCAGAAACTCCTCCGGCGTCTGCATCTGGTCCTTCAGGCGGGAGATCTGGGCGAGCACGGCGCGCGGCGGGAATGTCTTCTCGTCCAGCCCGCGTTCGCGAAGAAGATCCTTCATCACGCGCTCGGAATCCGCGGTGTCGTAGATCGTAAAGCTGCGGTCATAGCCGAGGCGCTCGATCTCGCGCCGCAGGATGCGGCAGCAGGCCGAGTGGAACGTCATGGCCCAGATGTCGTTCGCCTCCGGGCCGAGCAGGTCCGTCAGGCGTTCGCGCAGCTCATTTGCCGCCTTGTTCGTGAAGGTGATGGCCAGAATGCTCCACGGCGCTGCCGGGCGCAGGGCACAGAGGGCATCCGCCCGCTGCACGCCCTCCTCCGTTGGGTATTTTGCCTGCTCCTCCAGAAAATCGATGTCCTCCGACACGGCATCCGGCGGAACCTCCGTGCTGTCCGAGGCGCAGCCATAACGGATCAGATTGGCGATGCGGTGGATGAGGACGGTCGTCTTGCCGCTGCCGGCGCCGGCCAGCAGCAGAAGCGGCCCCTCCGTGGTCAGAACGGCCTCGAGCTGACGCGGATTCATACGCGAAAAGCGCGAGGCGATATAATCTCTGCGTGCGGCGCAAAAGCGCTGCTCCAGTTCCTGTGTCATAATTACTCCCTGTCAAGAAACCCCGGCCGGATCGGCTGTAGGGCGAAATGGTTTATCCTTGTTTTTACCCTTATATTTTAGTACATCCGCGCGAAAAAAGAAAGCCCGATTTTGCTGCCCGGCCACAGCAGCACACCCGCAAAATGAAAATGCCCTGCCGAGAGGCGCACTCTGGAAGGAAGTGCGCCTCAGTTATATTCGCCTGACAGCGAGTGAAATTGTCCTTCGGACAGTGATAGGATACTTCGCATCGTGATATTGCCTGCGGCAGTTTAACGGGCGAATATAATATCACAAAAACCGAGAGGCTTTTATATCACTTTCCGAATAGGAAAATATCACTCCGGGCAAAGCCCGGAATATCACTTGCTCTTTCCGGGCGGCCTGACATTTGACGTCGATTGTACCTTTTCTTTCCGGTAATTCTCTGCTATAATGAGGAAAACCGATTTCAGGAGGCAAGCCTATGCCGATCTCTGCAGAAGCACCGTGGCTGAATTATTACGGTGCGATTCCCCGCACGCTGAATTATCCGCGCCTGACCATCTACCAGCTCGTCGCGCAGACCGCGCGGGAATGCCCGGATCTGCCCGCCTATGAGTTCATGGGCCGCAGAACGAGCTACCGCGATTTTCTGGCGCGCATCGACCGCGCCGCCCTCGCGCTCTACACCGCAGGCATCCGCGCGGGTGACCGCGTGACGATCTGCATGCCGAATACGCCGCAGGCGCTCGACTGCTTCTATGCACTCAATCGCATCGGTGCCGTGTCCAATATGATCCATCCCCTGTCCGCCGAGGAGGAGATCCGCTTCTACCTCGATGTCTCGGGCAGTCAGGCCATTTTAACGCTCGACCGCTTCTACGGCAAGGTGGCCGCGGCCGCTGCACGCGCCAAACGCAGGCCGAAGCTCTGGATCGCCCGCCTGCAGCCGGAGCTGAAGCCGCTCATGCGCCTCGGCTACAACCTGACGCAGGGCCGCAAAACGCCGAAGCTCCCACAGGAGGGCTATACGCTCTGGACGGACCTGCTGCGCAAAGCCGCAGGTGCGCTTCCGCCGGACGACGGCCAGTGCGATGCCTGCGCCAGCATCCTCTATTCCGGCGGCACGACCGGCACGACGAAGGGCATCTGCCTTTCCAGCTACAACTTCAACGCCCTTGCGCTGCAGACCATCGCAGCCAGCGGCTATGAAAGCATCCGCGGCTGCACAATGCTCTCCGTCATGCCCGTGTTCCACGGCTTCGGCCTCGGCATCGGCATCCACACGGCGCTCGTCGGCGGAGCCTGCTGCATCCTCGTGCCGAATTTCAACATCCGGACCTATGCCGACCTGCTGCGCAAAAAGCACCCGAACTTTATTCCCGGCGTGCCGACGCTGTTCGAGGCTCTGCTGCGCACGACCGGGTTGGAAAAGCTCGACATGTCGTTCCTCATGGGCGTATTCTCCGGCGGCGACTCGCTGTCCGTGGAGCTGAAGCACAAGGTCGACGCCTTTCTGCGCGCGCACAATGCCAGGGTGCAGATCCGCGAGGGCTACGGCACGACGGAATGCGTCACAGCAAGCTGCCTGACGCCGGTCGACACCGCGCGCGACGGCTCCATCGGCATTCCCTTTCCCGATACATTCTACAAAATCGTCCGCCCCGGCACAACGGAGGAGGTCGCCCCCGGTGAGGAGGGCGAGATCTGCCTGTCCGGCCCGACGGTCATGCTCGGCTATCTCGACAATCCGAAGGAGACGGCGCTCGTTCTGCAGCGGCACAACGACGGCCGCATCTGGCTGCACACCGGCGACCTCGGCTGCATGGATACAGACGGCTTCGTCTATTTCCGCCAGCGCATCAAGCGCATGATCATCACCTCGGGCTACAACGTCTATCCAAGCCAACTGGAGAATATCATCGACGGCAACGAAAACGTTCTGCTGTCGTGCGTCATCGGCGTGAAGGACCCCTATAAAATGCAGAAGGTCAAGGCCTTCGTCGTGCTGAAGCCGGGAGTCGCCCCGACGGAGGCAGTCCGGCAGGACCTGATGGCCTACTGCCGCAAGCGCATCGCCAAATATGCAATGCCCTATGAGATCGAATTCCGGGAGGAGCTTCCCAAGACGCTCGTCGGCAAGGTCGCCTACCGCGTGCTGGAGGAGGAAGCGGAAAAGGAGCAGAACGCATGACAAATGAAACCTCTCTGCCCGCAAAGCAGCGCATCTGGGAGCTGGATGCCCTGCGCGGGCTGTGCATCCTGTGCATGGTCGCCATCCACGCCTTCTGGGACCTGAGCGCCTTCGGCGGCTTCACCTTTGACCTGCCTGGCTGGTTTCTGTTCTGCCGGCAGTACGGCCACATTCTGTTCATCCTGCTCTCCGGTCTGTGCGCCACGCTGGCCTCGCGCAGCTTTCAGCGCGGCGTGTATGTGTTCGGCGCGGCCCTTGTGATCTCGTATGTCACGTTTTTTATGGTGCAAGTCCTGAACTTTCCGGACGATATGCTCATCTGGTTCGGCATCCTGCATCTGCTCGGTGTGTGCATGATGCTCTTCCCGCTGTTCAAGCGGCTGCCGGTGTGGGCGCTGGCCGTGCTGGGCGTTGGCTTCGTGGCGCTCGGCGTCTGGTTCGAGTCATTCTGTATCCCCGTGAATTTCCTGTTCCCGCTCGGTCTGCGCGCACAGGGCTTCTACTGCGGCGGCGACTATTTCCCGCTGCTGCCGGGCTTCGGCTGGTTTCTGCTCGGCGCGGTCATCGGCCGCACGGCCTATCGCAAAAAGCAGAGTCTGCTGCCGCGCGTGAACGCCGCAAATCCCGTCATCCGCTTTTTCTCGTTCTGCGGTCGGCATTCGCTGCTCATCTACATGCTGCATCAGCCCGTGCTGACCATCGGCACGATTCTGATCTTCGGCTGATCCATATTCCCGGTTTTGCGCGGGCCTGTTCGACGCGGAAGTGTTGACAGGCCCGCGCCATTTTGTTATAATGTATTACATTCACCCCTCC
>DQIA01000111.1 GCA_003525905.1 Clostridiales bacterium | reverse complement strand
GGTATCCTTCCATATATGTATGGTGTTTGGGAGGATATCGCTGTCTACCAGACGGTGAAAACAGTGGAGGGCGCGCCGGAGCTGGAAGACTGGCTCGCGCAGCAGCCGGAGGGCACAACGTCGTATCAGTACGGCCTGCAATATTACAAATATCGCGTTTATTCCAAAAATCTCAAAACAGGAGAAGAAAAAACGATCGTAGACGAGTCGGAAAATTTCGTATGGACGGCGGACCCACACATGAGCTGGGGACAGTACGTCGTGTATCAGATTGACCGGAGTGTGTACGTCTATGACATGGAGACGCAGACATCCAAGAAGCTGTTTACACATGATCCGGGCTGGGATTTTTATAACTACATGATTCTGGATGGACATGTGATGGTTATTGGCGGAACGGAGGCTACCTGCCGTGCATGGGCGGTCGACATTGCAGATGGATCAGTCATTGAGCTGGACACCTACGGCGAAAATGTGGTGGCATTTTCTGCACATTATGAGTGCAACGGTTACTTCGTCGGTCTGCTGCATGCTTCGAATAACGCTGACAAGTATTATATCAGCAAGGAGGACTATTACCGGAGCAATTATGACGCGGCTTTCCGCTGATCTGCCTTTCAGAAACGAAGGAGGTGGCCATGTTGACCAGTCGAAGAATGCTGAGCCTGCTGCTTGCAGCAGCTGCCGTGATAGCGATCCTGAGCGGCTGCTATGCCGCTCCTGTGAACGAGGCTACGGAGCAGGGCGGTGAGACCTCGGGTGCGATCGTTACAGACTCGAAGATTCCTGTTACGACTTATCCGGTTCCGGAGGAGAACATTCGAACGTTTGGCAATATGGCCGCCTCCGCTTCGACCGGCGGGTTCTGGCAGTGGGATACGTTCTTCCGGCCCTATATTCAGGCCTATGACCCCGTGACCAGAACGACCTATGTCCCGTGCTACCAGAGCGGCTGCCGGCATAATGATCCCACCTGTAATGCCTGCTTCGGCGACCTGCAGTCTCTGGTGGAATACCGGGAAAACTACTATGCTATGGTTTATACGGACGACGAGACAGCCTCGGCGCTCGTCACGCGTCCGCTGTCCGGCGGCCCGCTTCAAATTCTCGCCAGTTGGAAACCGGAAAACGAGGATGAGGCATGCCGGTGTGTGCTGCGATATGTTTCCTTTGGGAAGGCATATGTTACCGCGAACAGAGAGACCTATGCACTGACAGAGGACGGACAGCTGACAACTGCCGCGCAGGAGAGCAGCCTTGTCTCCGTCGACCTGCAGACGGGAGAGGTATCGACGATCCTTGAAAACGACGATGGCTACGATCTCTACAGCGTCTGGGAGGATATCGCGGCCTTCCGCATGCTGGAGATGGCGGAAGACGCGCCGGAATTTGAAGACTGGCTTGCGCAGCAGCCGGAAGGAACATCTTGGGACGAGTATGACCGGCAGTTCCTCCGGTTTCGATTTTTAATCCGAAATCTCAAAACGGGCGAGGAAACCGTGCTTGTGGATGCGTCGGAGAACTTTATCCGGACAGTCGACCCGCATCGAAGCTGGGGCCAGTATGCTGTGTATCAGGTCGACCGCAGCCTGTATGTCTATGATCTGGAGAAACAGGCGGCGAAAAAACTCTTTACCTATGAGCAGAACTGGGATTTCTACAATTATATGATTCTGGACGGGCATGTGATCGCCATCTGCGGAACGGAGGATGTCTGCCGGGTTTGGGCAATCGATATTACAGATGAGGTCGTGACCGAACTGGACACCCGCAGCGGAAATGTAATGGTATTTTCCACGAATTATGAGTGCGATGGTTATTTCAAGGGCTTGCTGACAGAGCCATCTGGCAACGTCGAGGAGTGCTACATCAGTAAGGAGGACTTTTACCGAAGCAATTATGACGCGGCGTTCCGCTGAGACGGCGGGGGAGATGGACGATGGAACTGACATTTGATGCCCTGAGCAAGAATTACGGAAAAAAACAGGCGCTGATCGGCTTTTCGGCCGAGCTGACGGGCGGCATCTACGGCCTGCTCGGGCCGAACGGAGCGGGCAAGAGTACGCTCATGAATATCCTGACCGGGAACCTGCGCCAGACGGCGGGGGAGATCCGCTTCAACGGCGCGGAGATCCGCTCGCTCGGCGCGGCCTTCCGCGGCCGCGTGGGCTACATGCCCCAGCAGCAGACGCTCTATCCGGGCTTTACGGCGGAGCGCTTCCTGCTGTACATGGCCTCGCTGCGCCGCATGCCGCGCGCACGGGCGCTGGAGCGCATCGACTGGGCGCTCGGCGCGGTCGGCCTGTCCGACGTGCGCGGCAAGACGATCCGCAGCCTCTCCGGCGGCATGAAGCAGCGCCTGCTGCTGGCGCAGGCCATTCTGGACGAGCCGGACATTCTCATCCTCGATGAGCCGACGGCCGGGCTGGATCCGCGGCAGCGCATCGCGGTGCGCAATCTCATCGCGGAGATCGCCCTGCAGAAGATCGTGATCGTCTCGACGCACGTCGTGCCGGACGTGGAGTATGTGGCAAGCGAGCTGCTGCTTCTGTCCGAGGGGCGGCTGCTGCGCAAGGCCTCTCCGGCCGAGCTGACGCACGAGCTGAACGGGCAGGTCTGGGAGGCGGAGCTTGCCGAGTCCGAGCTGCCCGCCGCGCAGGCCGCCGGGACGGTCTGCGGCATCGCCCGCGTCGACGCGGGGCATATCCGCGTGCGCCTGCTGGCGGAAAAGCAGCCGCCCTTTGCCTGCAGGCCGCTTGCGCCGGAGCTGGAGGATGTGTATCTGCACTACTTCGGCGCGGAGGACGCGCTATGAGCTATGAGCTGCGGAAAATTCTGGGCAACCGCTATGTGATGCTCCTGCTCGCGCTGGCGGTCGCGGTGAATGCGGCGCTGTTCTACCGCCGCTGCACCAAGGACCTCGGCGGCTTCACCCGCGCGGACATCCGGGCGGAGTATGCCCATCTGGACACGCTGGAGCAGGAGTATGACGCCCTGCTCAACGGAATCTACGGCGAGGACGTCGATATCATGCAGGTGCCGGACGAGGACCTCCGGCGCTACGCCCTGCTGAGCACGGTTCGCGACGAGGTCGAGACGACGAATAATTACCCCGAATACCTCCGCGGCCTCTGCGCTGAGACCGAGGCCAAGCTGCGCCTTGGCCTGTTTTCCGCCGATCCCTTTGCCGAGCGCACGCTGGAAAAGGGCCTTGCGGCCTACAGCGCCCTGCTCGGCGTGCGGCTGGAGCCGTCCTTCCCGGACGGCGTGGAGGTGCTGCTGGACTGGCGGCTGACGGACCTGCTGCTTCTGCTGTTTGCGGCGGTCTCAGGGCTGGTCCTGCTGACGGGAGAGCGCAGCGCGGGCCTGATGGTGCTGCTGCGCCCGACGCGGCGCGGCCACGGCGCGCTCTACTGGCGCAAGGCTGCCGCCATGCTGGCAACGGTGCTTGCGGGCGTCGTGCTGCTCTATGGCGCGAATCTGGCCGTTTCGTCCGCCGTCCTCGGGCTGGGCGACCCGGCGCGCCCCATCCAGACGATCCCCAGCATGCAGAGCTGCCCGGTCCCGCTGACGGTGTTTGGCTGGCTTTTGTGCTTTTTGGGCGAAAAGCTCCTATGGGGCTGGGCCGTGGGCGCGCTGTTCTTCCTGCTGTGCACCACGACAGGCCGCGCGTGGGCCGCGTTCCTGCTTGCGGGCGGCGGCGCGGGGCTTGCCCTGCTGCTCGGCAGCCGCGGCTCACTTTGGCCCCGGCTGCTCAGCCTCAGCCGTGCGGCCGAGGTTGAGGAGAGCTGGCGTGGCTGCATTTATCTGAATTTCTTCGGCCTGCCGCTCCGGCAGACGGCGCTGCTTCCCGCTATGCTCCTGCTGCTGACGGTGGGTGGCTGCCTCGGCGGCGCGGTGGTGTTCTGCCGCACGCAGGCGGTCCAGCCGGTGCGCCAGCGCCGGGGCCTGCCGCTGCCGCGCCTGCGGCACACGGTGCTGCTGGCCTATGAGGCGCGGAAGCTCCTGCTCACGGGCGGGGCGCTGCTGGTGCTTGTGGTGTTCGTGCTGGTGCAGATCGGATCTTATCGCGATTTCCGGGCCTATTTCAATGCGGACGAATGGTTCTACCGCGCGTATTCCGAAAAGCTGGCGGGCGAGCCAACGCCGGAAAAGAACGCTTATCTTGCCTCGGAGACGGCCCGCTTTGCGGAGCTGCGGAACGAGCTTGCGGACTATGCCCGCATCACGGAGGGCAACGAGGATGCGCTGCAGTTCATGGCGCGCGACGTTCTCTCGGCCCTGCGGGCGCAGGACGGCTTTGAGCAGGCAAAGCAGCAGTATGAGCAGCTGCAGCCGGGGCAGTCCTATGTCTATGAGACGGGCTATAACGTCCTGCTAGGCTACTTTGGTGTGCAGAAGGACCTGCTGGACCTTGCGAAGCTGTTCTTCTTCCTGACGGTCGCGCTGTCCGCCGTGTTTGCCATGGAGCAGGAGACGGGCGTTGCCGTTCTGCAGACGGCGGCCGGGGCGAACGGGCGCGTGCTGCGGCGCAAGCTGCTGCTCACGGCGGTGCTGGTGCTCTTGATGGTGACGGCGGCCTTCCTGCCGCGCCTGCTTGCTGTCCGCGGGGCCTACGGACTGCCGGAGTGGGGCGCACAGGCAAACAGCCTGCCCCTGCTGAGCGGCGTGCCAGCGGGCTGGCGCATCCGGACCGTTCTGGGGCTGCGCGCGCTCGTGCATGTGCTGCTCGGCGCAGGCGGTGCGGCGGTTATCCTGCTGCTGTCGCGCAAAACGCGCAGCACCATCCAGACGATGCTCATCGCGGCGGGCATTCTCGTAGTCCCGACGGTCGCGGCCGCACTACTCTGGTAGAACGAAAAAAACAGACTGCCGGCGGGCCATTGCGGCTCGGTCCGGCAGTCTGCCTTTGTGCAGTTTTTCTGGTGGTTATGCATCGTCCTCTGCGGCGCGCAGCGGGCGGCGGCGGAACAGCAGCGAGATGCACCACAGTCCCGCGAGGCCGACGATCGTGTAGATGATGCGGCTGACGACGGCCGTCTGGCCGCCGAAGATCCAGGCGACCAGATCGAATTTGAAAATGCCGACCAGCCCCCAGTTGATCGAGCCGATGATGCTCAGGATCAGCGCAAGCATGTCCATCTTGATTTCCCTCCTGTTGTCATATGCTGTGGATAGTATGCACACCCGGTGCGCAGATTATACGGAAAATCGCGGGTCTGCCGAAAACGGCCCCAATTTTTTTGTGCACTATTTCAGCCGGGCCGTGCTTGACAGACACCGGAACTTGCAGTACGATATATGCGTTTTGTGCCTGCACGGTACTACCATATCTTGTGTGCGAGAGGAGACAGTCATGACGCAGAAAATGATCCGCAAGCGGGACGGGCGTCTCGTAGAATTTCATACAGAAAAGATCCGGAACGCGATCTGGCGTTCATTCCTCGGTGTCGGGCAGACCGGCATGGAGGACGTCTCCGACGCGCTTGCCCGCAAGGTGGAGACCATGCTCGAGCTCGAGGGCTGCGAGCCGGAGGTCGAGCATGTGCAGGACCTTGTGGAGCAGGTGCTGATGCAGGAGGGCTACGGCCGCACGGCCAAGGCCTACATCCTCTACCGCGAGGAGCGCAGCCGCGCGCGGCAGGTGAATTCCAGCCTCATGCGCAAATTTGAGGAGATCACGTTCAAGGACGCCGCCGATTCGGACATCAAGCGCGAGAACGCCAACATCGACGGAGACACCGCCATGGGTACCATGCTGCGCTACGGCTCCGAGGCCGCCAAGCAGTTCTCCGAGTCCTTCCTGATGAAGCCGGAGTATGCCACGGCGCATGAGCGCGGCGATATCCACATCCACGATCTTGATTTTTATGCCCTGACGACAACGTGCTGCCAGATCGACCTGCTCTCGCTGTTCCACGGCGGCTTTTCCACCGGCCTCGGCCATATCCGCGAGCCGCAGAGCATCGCGTCGTATGCGTCGCTGGCCTGCATCGCCATTCAGTCGAACCAGAACGACCAGCACGGCGGCCAGAGCATCGTGAATTTTGACTATGCCATGGCCGAGGGCGTCGCCAAGACGTACCGCGCCTGCTACCGCCAGAACCTCAGCCGCGCGCTGGAGCTGCTGTGCGGCGTGACGCCGACGGATGCCCAGCTCCGGGGCTTTGCGGCTTCACTGGCCGAAAAGGGACTTGTTCCGGCGCTTGCCGGGCAGAAGGCCTATGACGATGCCGAGGCGGCGCAGCTCAAGGCGGCCTTCGGCTGCGTGGAGGGCGATATCCGCCGCGCGCAGGAATTCGCTGCCCGCCGCGCCGCAGAGGAGACGGACCGCGCGACCTATCAGGCCATGGAATCGCTTATCCACAACCTGAACACCATGGAGTCCCGCTCCGGCTCGCAGACGCCGTTTTCCTCCATTAACTACGGCATGGATACCTCGCCGGAGGGCCGCCTTGTGATGAAAAGCCTGCTGCTCGCCACGGAGGCCGGGCTTGGCAGCGGCGAGACGCCGATCTTCCCCATTCAGATCTTCCGTGTGAAGAGCGGCGTGAACCTCAACGAGGGCGAACCGAACTACGACCTGTTCCGGCTGGCCTGCCGCTGCAGCGCCAAGCGCCTGTTCCCGAACTTCTCGTTCCAGGATGCCCCGTTCAACCTGCAATATTACAAGGAGGGCCATCCCGAAACGGAGATCGCCTATATGGGCTGCCGCACGCGTGTGGTGGCGAATGCCTACGATCCCTCCCGCGAGGTCACGGCGCGGCGCGGCAACCTCTCCTTTACATCCATCAATCTGCCGCGGCTCGCCATTCTGGCACGCGGCGACCGCGAGGCCTTTTTCCGCAGCCTCGATGAGATGCTCGACCTTGTCGTCGGCCAGCTGCTCGAGCGGCTCGAGATCCAGAGCCGCCGCCGCGTGCGCAATTTCCCCTTCCTGATGGGGCAGGGCGTCTGGCTGGACTCCGAAAAGCTCGGCCCGGACGATGAGGTGCGCGAGGTGCTCAAGCACGGCACGCTCTCCATCGGCTTCATCGGCCTTGCCGAGTGCCTGAAGGCGCTGACCGGCGCGCACCACGGTGAAAGCGCCGAGGCGCAGGCGCTTGGCCTTGAGATCATTGGCCGCATCCGTAACCGCGCTGACCGTGAATCGGCGGCTCGCGGCCTGAATTTCTCCTGCCTTGCTACCCCGGCAGAGGGCCTCTCCGGCCGCTTCGTCCGGATGGATGCCAAGCGCTTCGGCGTGATCCCCGGCGTGACGGACCGCGAGTATTACACAAACAGCTTCCATGTGCCGGTGTATTATCCGATCTCGGCCTTTAACAAGCTCCGCATCGAGGCACCCTATCACGCGCTGACGAACGGCGGCCATATCTCCTATATTGAAATGGACGGCGACCCTCTGCAGAATCTGCCCGCATTCGAGAAGGTCGTGCGCTTCATGGGCCAGTGCGGCATCGGCTACGGCTCTATCAACCATCCGGTCGACCGTGACCCGGTCTGCGGCTTCAACGGTATTATCGGCGATACCTGCCCGCGCTGCGGCCGCCGCGAGACGCCGGACCAGCCCTTCGAGCGTATCCGCCGCATTACGGGCTACCTGGTCGGTACGCTCGACCGCTTCAACAACGGCAAGCGCGCCGAGGAGCGCGACCGTGTCAAGCACGGGGTGACGGACTGATGCGCATTGCCGGAACGGTCTCCGAGTCCATTGTGGACGGCCCCGGTCTTCGACTGACCGTATTCACGCAGGGCTGCCCGCATCATTGTCCCGGCTGTCACAATCCACAGACACATGACCCGGCGGGCGGCCGCGAGGAAAGTACGGCGGCGCTGCTGGCGCGGTATGCGGCCAATCCGCTGCTCGACGGCCTGACGCTCTCCGGCGGCGAGCCGATGGAGCAGGCGGCGGAATGCGCCGCGCTGGCCGAGGCCGTGCACGCGCTGGGCGGCAATGTCTGGGTTTACACGGGCTGGCGCTATGAGGCGCTCGTGCAGGAGGCGGACCCGGCGCGCCTGCGGCTGCTTGCAGCGGCCGACGTGCTCGTGGACGGACCGTATGTCGAGTCGGAGCGCTCTCTGGAGCTGCGCTGGCGCGGCAGCCGGAACCAGCGCCTCATCGACCTGAACGCGACACGCAGAACCGGGAGGCTTACCCTGCTAACGGAATAAAAAAGCTGCTGCAGCACAATCGCTGCAGCAGCTTTTATGTTCGGGACTCAGAAAAGCTCTGATATATTCAGAGATCCCTGTTAAAATGCCCAGTTGCCGTCGCGGAAGATCGGCACGGTACGGCCGTCGCGCGTGTGCGCGTCGATGGACAGGTCGGCGGAGCCGATCATGAAGTCCTCATGCACCATGGAATCGTTGATGCCCTTGGCACGGCACTCGTCGAGCGTGTAGTTCTCAAAATTCTTGATCGTGTCGGCAAAGCCCATGCCGAGCGCCAGATGGCAGGCGGCGTTCTCGTCGAACAGCGTGTTGTAGAACAGCAGGCCGGAATTCTGGATCGGGGAGTTATAGGGAACGAGCGCGCACTCGCCGAGGTAGGAAGCGCCCTCATCCATGGAGATGAGCTTCTGCAGAAGGGCCTCGTTCTTTTCGGCATGGACCTCGACGGCCTTGCCGCCCTCAAAGCGGATGGAGAAGTTCTCGATAAGCTGGCCCTGATAGGACAGCGGCTTCGTGGAATAGACGATGCCCTCTGCCACGCCGCGCTTCGGGGAGATGAAGACCTCCTCCGTCGGGATGTTCGGGTTGAAGAAGTGGCCGAGCAGAGAGTTCTCGCCGCCGCCCTTGAATTCGGCGTCTTCGATCATGCCGACCTTGAAATTCGTGCCGTTCGAGCTGTGATACTCCAGCTCCGTGATGCCGAGGTCGTTCAGATAGGCACAGCGGCGGGCAAGGTCTTCGTTATGGGCCTTCCATGCGGCGACGGGGTCGTCGTCCACGCGGGAGGCGGCCAGAATGGCTTCCCACAGCTTCTCGACGGCCTGTGCCTTCGACAGGTTCGGGAAGAGCTTCTTGGCCCACGCAACGCCGGGGACGGCTGCGATACACCACTGATACTTGTTCTCAATTTGGTCGCGGTACGGACGGATGACCTTGTACTTAGCCTGACCGGCCTTGGCCATCTTTTCCTGATTAACGCCGCGCAGGCCGTCCGGGTCCTCGGAGATCAGGTAGATGCGGCAGGGGATCTCGTCAACATAGTGCTGCCAGCGGGCCTCCTCCCAGTTTTCCAGCGTGGAGAGGTTCTTCTGGCTGCGCCAGCGGACATGGAGCTTCGTCAGCGGCTGATAGTCCCAGTCCACCACAACGCGCTTTGCACCGGCGCGGTAGCATTCCTCAACGACCATCTTTACGAATTCGGGCTGATCGAGCTCGGCGGCGATGAAGACCTCCTGACCCTTCTGGACATTGACGCCGACCGTGGCGATCAGCGTGGCATATTTGCGCAGTACGGACTTTTTCATATTGTCCTCCTTGTAATAATGAATGGAATCTATCGCTATTCTAGCAGAAACCCCACCGGAATGCAACCGAAAATGCATGCGGAAGTTTCTCATTGCAAATTCCCGCCGAAACGGGTAGAATAGAGAAAGAAATCCATACCACGGAGGAACCTATGACAAACGAAGCTTTTCAGGCGCTGCTTGCGCGCGGCCCCGTGCTGCTCGACGGCGCGACCGGCTCGAACCTGATGCGCGCGGGCATGCCGCGCGGCATCTGCACAGAGGTCTGGGTCACAGAGCATCCGGAGCCGCTGCTGGCTCTGCAGCGGGACTATATCGCGGCCGGGTCGCAGATCATCTATGCGCCGACGTTCTGCGCCAACCGGCGCGGGCTTGCACGCTGCGGCCGAGAGAACGATGTTGCGCTTCTGAACCGGCAGCTCGTCGCCCTGTCGCGCGAGGCGGCAGGCGGCCGCGCGCTCGTGGCAGGCGACCTCACAACGACCGGCGTGCCGCTCGAGCCTGCCGGGACGATGACATATCACGAGCTGTTTGAAATTTACACGGAGCAAATTACGGCATTGGCCAAGGCCGGGGCCGACCTGCTCGTTGTGGAGACCATGCTCGGCATCGACGAGATGACCGTCGCCCTCGAGGCGGCGCAGAGCGTCTGCGCCCTGCCGGTCCTGTGCAGCATGACGGTGCAGGCCGACGGCAGCGGCTATTTCGGCGGGACCTGCGTCGAGGCCGTGGAGACGCTGCAGGAGCTCGGCGCGGCCGCCGTCGGCATCAACTGCTCCACCGGCCCGGACCAGCTCGAAAGCCTTGTGCGCAACATGAGGCAAGCTGCAAAGGTGCCGCTCCTTGTCAAGCCGAATGCGGGTATGCCGGAGATCTCGCCGGAGGGCGAGGCCATCTATTCCATGGGCCCGGAGGCATTCGCGCAGCATATGCGCACGCTGATCGATGCCGGAGCTGCACTCGTCGGCGGCTGCTGCGGCACGAATCCGCGCTATATTTCCGCCCTGCGGGACGTTTTGCCCAGATAATGCTCCGCCTGCTGCGCCGCCGCTGCGCCGTCCGAGACGGCCGTAACGATCTGGCGCAGCTGCTTTTCCCGCACGTCGCCTGCGGCAAAAACGCCCGGCAGGCCGGTCCGTGTCGTCTCGTCCGCGCAGTAATAGCCGTCCGGCGTCCGGCGGAGCTGCTCGCCGCCGAGGGCGGAGACAGGCGTGCGGCCGATGCAGACAAACAGGCCGCTGATCTCCAGCTCCCGGCCGTTCTGCAGGCGGATGCCGGTCAGGCGCTCACGGCCCAGCAGCTCCGTTACGATGCTGTTCCGGCAGAATGTCACATTGTCCTGCTTTTCCAGCGCCGCCAGCTCTGCGGCAGATGCCCGGAACGTGCTGCGGCGGTGCACGAGCGACACATGGCGGCACAGTCTCGACAGCAGCAGGGCTTCGCTGACGGCGGAATTGCCGCCGCCGACCACGGCGACGTCCTTCCCGCGGAAAAACGCCCCGTCGCAGGCGGCGCAGTAGCTCACGCCAGGCAGCTCGTCCTCCTGCGGCAGCCCGAGCCTCCGCGGGCCCGCTCCCGTGGCGAGCACAACGGTCCGGGCAAGGACCGGCCCGCCGTCCGTCTGCAGCTCCTTTACGCGGCCGGTGAGCTGCGCGCTGCGGACGTCGGCCAGCAGAAAAATGGCCCCTGCGCGCTCTGCACCCCTCTTCATACCGGCTGCCAGCGCTGCCCCGTCGATGCCGTCCGGAAAGCCGGGGTAATTCTCAATGTGCTGCGTCTGCGCCATCTGCCCGCCGGGGCCGAGCCGCTCGAGAACGAGCACGTCCAGTCCGGCGCGGGCGGCATAGAGAGCCGCCGTGCAGCCCGCCGGTCCGGCCCCGACCACGGCCATGTCATAGCATCTCATGCTTCGCCGCTCCGCAGGAATTCCTCCAGCTCCGTCAGCGTTTTTGCGCCGGTCGTGCGCCGGAGCAGCCTGCCGGAGCGGAACAGCAGCAGCGTCGGGACGGTCAGCACGTCAAACCGCGCCGCAAGCTCGGGCTGGGCGTCCACATCGACCTTTCCGATGCGCAGCTCTGGCCGAGCCTCTGCCAGCGTCTCCAGCACCGGCGCAAGCGCACGGCACGGGCCGCACCACGCGGCAAAGAGGTCTACGAGCACCGGCCCCTCGGCCTGCAGGGCCTCCTGCTCGAAATTTTCTTCCGTCAAAGGTAAAATCGGCATAAAAATCACTCCCTTCGGCGCTTAGTCTGCGCAGAAGGGAGCAATTCTATGTTCATAATGGAAGCGGAGCGTCGTTTTCGTAGGTCAGATAGCGGAAGCAATGGCCGCCGTCCTCCTGCAGGGGGCCGGTGTCCGTGCAGCGCCAGTTCGGGAGCCGGTCCAGATCGGGGAAAAACCGGTCGGCAGGCAGGTCGGCGCAGGTCTGCGTAAGCAGCACGCGGCTGCACCACGGCAGCAGCGCGCGGTAGACGCTCGCACCGCCGATGAGGCACAGCGAATCTGCCGGACGGGTACGCAGGGCTTCCTGCAGGGCCGCAAGCGACGGAAACACCGCTGCGCCCGGCACGGAGAATCCGGGCGTGGCCGAGAGGATCCAGTTCTCGCGGTTCGGCAGCGGGCACGCGTGGGGAAAGGTGAGCAGGGTCTTGCGGCCATAGATCACGGTCTTCCCGGTCGTGAGCGCGCGGAAGCGGCGCAGGTCGGTGGGAATGGAGACAAGCAGATCGCCGTCCTTCCCGATGCCCCAGTTTTGCGTGACGTTGACGATGCAGTCCATGGCTCCTCCTAAATGGCGACAGGAATTCTGGCCGAAAACGGATGATAGCGGTAGTTCTCCACCTGCACGCTGTCCGGCGTGAAGGCATAGAAGTCCGTGACCGCGGGATCGAGCCGGAATTCCGGCGCGGGATACGGCTCCAGCTCCAGCATCTGTTCGACAAGCGGAATGTGGCGGTCGTAGATATGGCAATCGGCGATCACATGCACGAGCTCGCCTGCGACAAGACCGCTGACCTGCGCCAGCATGTGCACAAGTACGGCATACTGCACGACGTTCCAGTTGTTTGCCGTGAGCATGTCCTGCGAGCGCTGGTTCAGAATGGCATCGAGCCGGTTTCCGCTGACATGGAAGGTCATGGAATAGGCGCAGGGGTACAGAGCCATTTCATGCAGGTCGGCAAAATTATAGAGGCTCGTCAGAATGCGGCGGCTGGCCGGATTGTGCTTCAGGTCGTATAGCACGCGGTCGACCTGATCGAACTCTCCCTCCGGGAAACGGTATTTGATGCCGAGCTGATAGCCGTAGGCCTTGCCGATGGAGCCGCTCTCATCGGCCCAGCTGTCCCAGATATGGCTGCCGAGGTCGTGGACATTATTCGACTTCTTCTGCCAGATCCACAGAAGCTCCTCCACGCATGAGCGCCAATAGGTGCGGCGCAGCGTCATGAGCGGGAATTCCTCCTGCAGATCATAGCGGTTCACCACACCGAAGCACTTGACCGTATGGGCCGGGGAACCGTCCGCCCAGCGCGGGCGAACGGACTGATCGGTGTCCCAGACGCCCTCGCGCAGGATGCGTGCACACGTCTCGCGGTAGAGCAAATCGGCGCGGCTCATTTTGCGGTGGATTCGAAGGTATAGGCGATGGAGCGATGGAACGTCTCACCGGCCTTCAGCACGGAGGAGCCGAATTCCGGATGGTTCGGCGTGTCGGGGCAGGCCTCCGGCTCAATGGCAAAGCCCTGATTCGGATGGAGCTTGCCCGAGAGGAATTCACCGGTGTAGAGCTGCAGGGCAGGGTAGTCCGTGTGCAGCGACAGGCGGACGCCGCCGTCCTCTGCCACAAGGGCATCCGGGCCGTCGAGCACGAAGCCATGGTCAAAGTTCTGCGCAATGGTGTGCGGCGTGCGGAAGTCGAACGGGCCCTCGGCCGGGCGCAGCTCTCCGGTGGGAATGAGCTCGCCGTCCACGGGGATCCAACGGCCGGCATTGATCTGCAGCGTCGTTCCGAGGATGCTCTCCGTGCCGCCGAGGTTGAAATACATGTGCGTCGTTGGCGCAAGGATGGTGTCCTTCGTGCTGACACCCTCAAAATCGAGGAAGAGCCGGCTGCCCTCCACGCGATAGGTGACGTGCATCGTCAGTTCACCGGGATAGCCCGCGTCGCCGTCCGGCGTGTGCAGCGTGAAGCGAACGGCCTGCTCGCCGAGGCACTCGGCGGTCCACACGCGCTTGTGGAAGCCGACGCTGCCGCCGTGCAGGTGGTTGCGGCCCTCGTTCTGCTCGACCTGCACCGTCTCGCCGTTCAGCGGGAAGCGGCCGCCCGCAATGCGGTTGGCATAGCGGCCGACGATCGCACCGAGATAGCTGGTGTCCTGCAGATAGTCGTCCGGAGTCTTCAGGCTGACCACGACATTGCGGCCCAGATAAGCAAGCTTTGTGACGGTCGCACCGAGGCTCATCACGGAGACGGAAAGCGTATCGGAAGAGATGGTATACATGCTGTAGCCATAGAAATCAGATAACTGGATCATAATGCTGCACTCCTTCCCGCCGGGGGCGGATCATAATATACAATTCAAATTATAGCGTATTTTCGGCGCTCCGTCAACGGCGGTTATAGGGTCGGAACGTTTTTCATCCGGCTTTACAATGCTGCGGAAATATGCTATACTGAATAAGTTAAAAACAAAAAGCTTTTGTGGCTCCGGCAGGGCATATGTACAGCCGGAGATGGACAAGGGAATGCAGTGAGAGCCTGCAACGCCGACCGGCGCTGTATGTGCAAGACGCGAGCTCCATGGGCGAAAGCCGGTCATTGGGGCGACCTGAGAAGGCTGAGCGCCGCGTTGCGGGGGAGACCCGGGAGCACGAGTCAGAAGACCTACAGAAGCATGCGGCGCAGGTGCGCCATGACGCAGGAAAACGGCTGCGGCAGGGGAAACGAGGCCCTCTGCCGCAGTGTTTTTATTATTTTCGTATTAAGAAAGGAAGATTGGATCATGAAACGAATGATCGCGGCGATCCTTGTGCTGTGCATGGTGCTGTGCAGCATCCCGGTCGCAGCAGCGGCAAGTTTTGATGAGTTTTTTGCGGACGTTCCGGCGACCGTGGAAAACGACGCCTCCTATCCCTTTGCGGAGAGCGACGACGAGACTTGCCTGATATCCGGCAACAAGGGTATGGGGGGAACGACTTCCGCCCTCAAGCTGACCTTCCGGAGCGGCGGTACGTTCCGCTTCTCCTATAAGGTCTCCAGTGAGTCCAAATACGACTATATGGCGGTTACGAAGAACGGAACGGACCTGACGAAGTCCAATGCGACCTCGTATTCCGGTGCGATGACGTCCTTCCAGACCTACACGATGGAGGTCGCGGCGAATGACGTCGTGACCATCGGGTATTCCAAGGACTACAGCAGCGATAGGAACGATGACACGCTCTATCTGAAGGACTTCAGCTGCAAAACGTACTATGGCGTCACGTTCACGGGCGCGCCTGCAGGCACGGCCTTTACGCTGACGGACAGCGCGGATGCTTCCTATGCCGTGACGGACGGCAAGGCCAGCGTTCCGGCGGGCGAGTACCGCTATACGGCCGAGGCCTTCGGCTATGCGCAGGCCACCGGCAGCTTTACCGTGACGGATGCGGCCGTTGAAGTCCCCGTGACCATGACGGAGCTTGCGCGTCATAAGGCGGCGTTCTTGATCACGGGCCTTGCCGCAGGCACGACGGCGGCCGTTACCGTGAAGCACGGCGACGAGGTTATGCAGGCCGAGGAGGACGGCTCCTACCTGCTCTTCCCGGCGGACTATTCCTATCAGGTGAAGGCTGCGGGCTATAAGACGGCACGCGGCACGTTCACGCTCGGCGAGGCCGACACGACGGTCAAGGTCACCATGGTCCCCGGCATCGAGTGGGATGGAACGGTGGCAGACGGCTTTGCGGGCGGCACCGGTACGCAGGCCGATCCCTATCTCATCTCGAACGGCGAGGAGCTGGCCTATCTCTCTGCACAGGTCGCCTCCGGCAATGCCTTTGCCGGAAAGTATGTGACACTCGCATCCAATCTGGACATGGGCAATGTGGCCTTCACGCCGATCGGCAGCGATGCCCGCCGCTTTGCGGGCAGCTTTGACGGTGCGTATCACACGATCGATAACCTGCTCGTCTCGCAGACGACGGATTATGCCGGCCTGTTTGGCTGCCTGGATACCGGCGCGGCCGTACGCCGCCTGACGGTCCGCGGCAACATCTCCGGCCGCGGCTATGTCGGCGGCATCGCCGGTCAGGCGGACAGCGCCACGATCGAGGCCTGCGCGAACTATGCCACGGTCACCGGTACGAGCCGGAATGTCGGCGGTATCGTCGGCCGTCTGAACGGCAAGTCCGCTGCGCGCTCGACCGTCCTGCGCTGCGCGAACTTCGGCACGATCAGCAATG
Organism: Clostridiales bacterium; assembly: GCA_003525905.1. GTDB lineage: Bacteria > Bacillota > Clostridia > Oscillospirales > Oscillospiraceae > JAZOXB01. Next base: position 14,448 of record DQIA01000111.1, on the reverse strand, counting down.
GTACGAACAATTTCTCGGCCGGTATCGTTGGCACTGCCTACTATACTACGCTGAGCGAGTGCTATAACGTCGGCTCCGCCACCGGCAACCGCGTCGGCGGCATTCTCGGCCAGACGGATTCGAACACGACCGTGACGTCCTGCTACAATGCCGGTGCGATCACACTGGCCGCAGCGGGCAACTATAATTATGCGGGCTCGCTCATCGGCTACAACGACGGCGGCTCCGTTTCGAACTGCTATTACCTCACGGGCATGCAGGCCATCGGCAGAGGCTCCGGCGACACAACTGCCCTCACGGAAGAGCAGCTGAAGTCGCTCGACACCGTGCTGAAGCTCGGCGGCGCATTCGTGAACGACGCGAAGAATCAGAACAGCGGCTATCCCGTCCTTGCCTGGCAGGATGCGGATGCCAAGCTCATCGTGGCGTTCTCCGTCAACATGACCGGCGCTTCCGTCCATGTCTACGATGCGCAGAACGTGGAGCAGACCCCGGAGGAGGACGGCACCTATCGCCTTGTCTCCGGCAGCTATACCTATCTTGTCACGCGCGATGAGTGCGACGATGTGACCGGAAGCTTTACGATCGACGGCGCAGGCCGCACCATCACGGTCACCCTCTCGGTCCGCACCTATCCCGTCAGCGTGACGATGACCCCGGCCGAGGCAAAGCTCGTTCTTCGCGATGCCGATGGCAAGCAGTGGAGCGCCGTGAACGGCGCATGGCGCCTGCCGAAGGGCAGCTACACCTATGAGGCGAGCCTGTTCGGCTACGAGACCGCGTTGGGCAGCCTGACGGTCACGGGCGAAAACGACAGCCTGCATGTCACGCTGCAGCAGGCGGCCCGCCATGCCGTGCGCCTGTCTGCCGTAAAGGCGGATGACGGCAGCGCGCTGAGCGGCGCGGACATTACCGTGACGCATGCCGAGGGCGGCGAGCAGACGGCGGCGAACGGCGTCTACAGCCTGCCAGACGGCACCTATTCCTATGCCGTCATGCTGGACGGCTATCTGAATGTGGCCGGTTCCTTCACGGTCGCGGGCAAGGATCTGACTGTTACGGTCAGACTCGAGGAGGGCAGCAATGTCTGGACGGGCAAGGCCTCCGATACCGCGCCGGAGACGAAGACCGAAAACGGCGTGACGTGGTACCTCATCAAGACGCCGGAGGAGCTGGCGTGGTTCGCCGCGAAGGTCAACGGCGGTGAGACGACGATCAACGCCCGCATCATGGTGAACCTCGTGCTCAACAGCACGGAGGCTCCGAAGGCCAACCGCTGGGGCGGTATCGGCAAATACAGCGCGCAGTTTGGCGGCATTCTGGACGGCAACGGCAAGACGATCAGCGGCTACTACAGCTGCGATAACAATGCGACCTATGAATCCGCAAGCGCTTTGTCCGGCTATCTCGGCGCGGACGGTGTGATCAAGAATGTCACGCTTGTCGGTATGATCGAGGGCAACGGCGCGATCGGCGCCTTCGCCAACCAGAGCTACGGCCGTATCGAGGGCTGCGTCAGCCGTGTGAACGTGACGAATGCGGCCTCCTACGGCGGCGTGACGGGCGGCATCGCCGCGCGCGTCTATGCCAGCGGTGCGATCGTGAACTGCGGCAACGAGGGCAGCGTGACCTGCACGCTGAGCAGCGCCTATTCCGACGCGAAGGTCGGCGGCATCGTCGGCGCAAGCTACGCGCCCATCACGGGCTGCTATAACACCGGCGCGATCAACGGCGGCAGCAACAACCGCGGTTATGTCGGCGGCATCGTCGGCTACACCGAAAACGGCAGCGTGCAGATCCTGAACTGCTACAACACCGGCTCCGTCACCGGCGCGACCTGCGTCGGCGGCATCGCGGGCAAGCACACGGGCGGCACGGACCCCACGGTCACGAACTGCTATAACACCGGCAGCGTCAAGGGCGCTTCCTGCGGCGCGCTCGTCGGCGAATATGCGGCCGAAATTCGGAACAGCTATTATCTCGAAGGCTCCGCCTCTGCTGCGACCGGCAACACGAAGGACGGCGTCAATGTCGAAGCGACGGCCAAGACTGCCGCGGAGATGAAGGAGACTGCCTTTGTCCTTGCACTCGGCAATGAAGCCTTCCACCAGGACGACGGCCGCAACGGCGGCTATCCGCTGCTGGCATGGCAGGGCGGCACGCATGTGGTCAACACGGCGGCGGCCGAGGCCATTGCGCGCGCGGCGGAAAAGCTCACGGTCGAGCCGACGCTCGTCACCGAGAACTGCACACTGGCGCTTGCTTCGACGGTCGAGGGCTTTGACGGCACGATCACCTGGGCCAGCTCGAACGGCGCGGTCATCACGCCGGAGGGCGTCGTGACGCTCCCGTCCACGGGAACGGTCTATGTGAAGCTGACGGCAACGCTGGCCTACGGCGGCGAGACCGGCACGAAGACCTTCCTCATCACGGTGAAGTCCCTGAAGGCGCAGAACGACGAGCTTGTCACGGCGGCCAAGTCCCTGCTGGACAGCAAGTCCACGCTGAACCCGGTCCCCGGTACGGATACGAACCTCTGCACCTATGTGGAAAACTATCTAAGCAGAAATAACCTTGACGGCATCACCGTCACCGTAAAGGACCCCGGCGCGCTCGATTATCCGATGGATGTGGCGCAGACGACCGGCATCGCGGCCGACGGCAAGATCACCTATTTCAACGCGGACCCCGCAACGCTGGGCCTTGCGGCGCACTTTGCCCGCGTCTCCGGCGTGGAGCTGACGCTTACGCGCGGCGAGAGCAGTGCGGATATCACGGCGATGGTCATCCTGAACTGGGATCTGGACATCGTCCGGGATTACCTCGAAAAGGCGGCGGCCTCCGTTACGTTCGATACCATCCGCAATCAGAATACAAGCGAAGCGGAGATTATCTCCGACCTGCAGCTCCCGCAGCGTACCGGCGCTTATCCGTTCGTCACGTTCGCCTGGACATCCGATTCCAAGCTGATCTCCATCGAGGGCAGCACGGCGGGCGAAGTCCTGACGGGCCGCGTCACACGCCCGAGCGTTGACACGAAGGTCCATCTCTATCCGACCCTGACGTTCCAGCTCAACGAGGGCACTATGCAGACGGAGGGCTTCCGTCTGACGCTCCCGGCCGAGGATCTCGAGCCGCTGCGTCAGCAGATGCAGAAGGAGCTTGACGAGAACTATCTCGTCACGAAGCTGACCTATGTTGTGACCGGCGAGGTCATCGACCCCGAGGCCGTGAACGGCGACATCCAGCTCCTCACGGCACGCGCTACCGGCATCGAGAACTATGACGATTATAAGTTCATCGTCACCTCGGGCGATCCGGATGTGGCCGAGATCAACGCCTACCGCGCCAATATCTACCGCCCGATGCCCGGCGAGGCCGCGGCGGAGGTGACGCTGACCGTTACCATGCAGCACAAGACGAAGGACGTCTCCGTACAGAAGCAGATCACCCTCAAGGTCCTGCCGCTGACAAAGGCGGAGCTTGACGATGCGCTGAACCTCATGGAGCAGGCCAAGGCCCACTACTGGGACGGCCTGAACGACGGAGCGAATGAGTCGCAGTACGCCGTGACGAAGAGCCTCCACGCCTTCCGCGAGGCCGTTGCGGGCGAGAACGGCGGCCTGACGTGGCTGTATGACTACCGCGACGCGCATGGTGCTGGCATCGTGGCCGGAGATCAGGCGGATTATTCCTCCGTCGGCGGTCAGGAGCAGTATAACAAGTTCAAGTCCAGCAATCCGGCCGTCATTGCCCATGAGAATCTGGTGCTGACGCAGCCGAAGTACAACACGTCCGTCACCGTTGAGAGCGTGCTGGAGCATGCCGTCTTTGCCAAGTATGCCAAGAAGATTACGTCCGGCGCATGGTATGACGACTACTTCTCCAAGCTGATCGGTCAGAAGGTCTCCGCCACCATGACGGTCCTCGGCACGGACGGTCCGAACCCGGGCGGCGATCAGCCTCCCGTCAGGACGACGGTCACGGTCGTGCTGACCGGCGTGAACGGCGTCGGCGCAGTGGACCGCACGTTTGACACAACGTCGGATAAGACCGTGGCAGAGGCTCTGCAGGAGGGGCTTGGCGAGGACTATACGCTCACGGTCAGCGGCTATGGCTACATCGGCAGTCTGACCGGCCCGGACGATTTCAACGCCGCCAATGCGGGCGTTGAGTTCTGGGGTCAGTATTACTACATCGACGGCGCGTATGACACGTCCTCTCCGCTGACGGTCCCCGTCACGGACGGCGCAGTTTACGGCATCTTCGCCAACGAGAAGAACACGACCGGCGAGAACTACGGCTACAAGTACAACGTCTGGATCCACGAGCGCAGCGTTACCGCCGAGGCCGAGACGGCCTTTGACGTCACGGTCTACCAGATGCAGGGCAATACCGCCGTGCCGCAGGCAGGCGTGAAGGTCTACGCGGACGGCAATGTGATGGGCGTCAGCGATGAGAACGGCAAGGTTATCTGCCGCTTTGAGCATGCGGGCGACTATGTGCTCACGACCGGCGACGAGCTGCACACCTACAGCCAGTGCCGCGTCCATGTGACGGAGAAGCCCTTCAAGGCGACGGTCACGGTCCGCCTAACGGGCGTGAACGGCATCGGCGCGATCGACCGCACGCTGGAGGTCTCTTCCTCCAGCACGGTCGCAGAGGCGCTGCAGCAGGGCTTCGGCGAGGACTATGTCCTCACGGTCAGCGAATATGGCTACATCGGCAGCCTGACCGGCCCGGAAGACTTCAACGCGGCCAATGCGGCAGTGGCATACTGGGGCCAGTATTACTTCGTGAACGGCGCGTATGATACGTCCTCCCCGCTGACGGTCCCCGTCACGGCCGGCGGCATCTACAGCGTGTTTGCCAATGAGTCGACGGCCGACTCCGACAGCTACTACGGCTATAAGTACAACGTCTGGTTCCACGAGACCGCGCTCACCGCAGCGGCGAGCGAGACGTTCACGGCAACGGTGTACCAGATGGGAACCGGTGTTGCTCCGGCAGAGGGCGTGCAGATCTTCTGCGGCGGCGAGCTGCTCGGCAGGACGGCCGCGGACGGCACGTTTGCCTGGCACTTTGACACCGCAGGCGTCTACGTCCTCACGACGGGCGACAGCAACCACACCTACAGCCAGTGTGTCGTCACGGTGACGGGCAAGGCCCCGGTGTGTGACGGCGGTGCGAACTGCCCGAGCCGCGCCTTCCCGGATCTTGATCCCGCGCAGTGGTATCACCTCAGCACGGACTATGCCATCACGAACCATCTGTTCATCGGCTTTGAGGACGGTACGTTCCGCCCGAACGGCCAGATGAGCCGCGCGATGTTCGCCATGGTGCTCTGGCGCGTGGCAGGCAGCCCGGCAAGCTCCGCGGCGCTCCCGTTTGCGGATGTCGCTGCCGATGCCTGGTATGCCGATGCAGTCCGCTGGGCCTATGCGGCCGGCGTGATCAACGGCGTGTCCACCACGGCGTTCGACCCCGAGTCCCCGGTGACCCGCGAGCAGATGGTCACGATGATCGTCCGTTATGCGGAAAAGATCGGCGCTGTCACCGGCGCACGCGATGATCTGTCGCAGTTCTCCGATGGGATGCAGGTCAGCTCCTATGCGCTCGCAGCGGTGCGCTGGGCAGTTGCCGTCGGCCTGCTGCGCGGTATGGGCAACGGCCGCCTCGAGCCGCAGGGCACGGCGACCCGCGCAGAGGTCGCAACGCTGCTGATGCGCTTCGCTTCCCTCGGCAAGTAAGGAAAGCGCTGAATCAATCGGCAGAAGCTTCGCGGCTCAGCCGCAGACGATTGGTTCGGAGATTCCCTGAGACTATGGCGCTCCCGTACCGCTCTGCGGCGGTGCGGGAATGCCGGGAAAATGGCGGATGCCGCATCGAGATTGATGTTGGCATCCGCCTCTTTTTGTGATATTATATTGAGGCAGCACCACGCGATTGCATCTTCGGCCTTCACCGAATGCTCTTACGGAATCGTGCGGTGCGGCTTTGAAAGTGGGTGAATACATGCAGACGCTACGCGGGAAATTATTTCTCTCCGGGATGGATGAAAATGCCGCCGCACTGGCCCGGAAATGGGGCCTTGGGCTGGAGCTGACGGATTTCTGCGAGGCGCGGAGGCTGGAGGAGCCTGCGGCTACGGAGGCCGCACGGGCGCGCTGCAGCGGGATCGGCTCTCTCTGGCTGCATGCGCCGTTTGCGGAGCTGTCGCCCTGCGCCATCGACCCGCGCGTGCGCGAGGTCGTCATGCTGCGCTTCCGGCAGACCGCGCAGGCGGCGCTGGCGCTCGGCATCCGGCGCATCGTGGTGCACAGCGGCTATATCCCGCTTGTCTATTTTCCGGAGTGGTTCACGGCCCGTTCCGTCGAATTCTGGCGGGAATTTCTCCGGGATGCCCCGGACGGCCTCTGCCTTGCGCTGGAAAACGTGATGGAGCCGGGGCCGGATATGCTCGTGCAGATCGCTGCCGCAGTCAACGACCCGCGCTTCGGCCTGTGCCTCGATGTCGGCCATGCCAATACCCGCGTGAGCGAAACGCCGCCTCTGGATTGGATCGCGCCGATGGCCCCGTGGCTGCGCCATGTGCACCTGCACAACAACGACGGCGACTGGGACCTGCACGACGCGCTCGGGCAGGGCATGATCCCGATGCCGGATATCCTTGCCGCGCTGGCGGAGCAGTGCCCGGCGGCGGATTATACGATCGAAAATCAGAACTGTGAGCTCTCGCTGCGCTGGCTTTGCGCGCGGGGCTATCTGGAGGAACCATGACAGAGCAGGAATTTCAGACCTTTCTGCGCTCCATCCGCCCGGCGGACCGCGCCGCGATGGACGCTGCCGCCCGCCGTCAGGCGGAGCTGGCCAAGCCGCCGGGCAGCCTCGGCGCGCTGGAGGATGTCTCCATCCGGCTGGCAGGACTGACCGGCCGGGTGAAAAATCGGATCGACCGCTGCCGCGTGCTCGTGTTCGCGGCGGATAACGGCGTTACGGCCGAGGGCGTTTCGGCAACGCCGGTCTCGGTCACGCTCAGTCAGTCTATCAATATGACACGGCATATCACGGGCATGTCCGCCCTGGCGGCGGCCTTTGGCGATTCCGTCGTCGTGACGGACGTCGGCATCGACGCGGATGTCCGCTGCCCGGAGATCGTGGATCGGAAGATCCGCCGCTCCACCGGCGATATCGCGCGGGAGCCCGCCATGACGCGGGAGCAGGCGCTGACGGCCATTTCCGTCGGCATGGAGCAGGCGCAGCGCGCCGCGCAGGACGGTATGCAGGCCGTCGGCATCGGCGAGATGGGCATCGGCAACACCACGACGTCGGCCGCCGTTCTGGCGGCGCTGACCGGCCTTGCGCCGGAGGAGCTGACCGGCCGCGGCGCGGGCCTGACGGACGATGCCTTCCGGAAGAAAAAGGACGTGATCCGGCGTGCGCTCACGCTGCACCGGCCGGACCCGGCAGACCCCGTCGGCGTGTTGTCCGCCGTCGGCGGTCTGGACCTTGCGGCCATGACGGGCGCGTTCCTCGGCCTTGCCGCAGCGCACGTCCCGGCCGTAGCCGACGGGCTCATCTCCGTGGTCGCAGCCCTGTGCGCCGTGCGCCTGTGCCCGGCTGCGCGGGATGCGATCTTCCTGTCCCATGCCTCAAAGGAGCCGGGCTACCGCCGCGCTGCGGAGGAGCTGGGCCTTGCGCCCTTCCTGCAGCTCGGCATGCGGCTGGGCGAGGGGAGCGGCTGTCCGCTCGCCTTTCAGGTGCTGAAGGCCGCCTGCGCCGTCATGAATGGCATGGCGACGTTTGCGGAGGCCGCCATCAACAACGATTATCTGGAGTCCATCCGCACGCCGGATGCGTTCCGCGTGGACACGCCATGAAAATTTTACTGGTCGGCGGCAGCAAAAGCGGAAAAAGCGGCCTTGCGCAGCGGCTTTGCGTCCGGCTTGCCGCTGGTGCACCCATGATCTACTGGGCGACGATGGAGCCGGTGGACGGCGAGGACCGCGCCCGCATCGCCCGCCATCTGGACGAGCGCGCGGGCTGGGGCTTCAGCACGGTCGAGTGCGGCCGGGCGCTGGAGCGCGCCGCACTGCCGGAGAGGGCTTGCGTGCTGTTTGACAGCGTGACGGCTTTGCTTGCAAACGAGATGTTCTCCGGCGCGCAGCCGGATGCCGCCGCCCCGGAGCGGGCAGCGCAGGAGCTGCTGGCGCTCAGCTGCCGTGCTGCGCATCTGGTCTGCGTCTGCGACGATATTTTCCGCGACGGTGCGGCCTATGACGAATGGACGGAGCGCTACCGCAGCGGCCTTGCGCGCGTCTGCCGCACGCTAGCGGCGGAATTCGACACGGTCTGCGAGGTCGTTGCCGGACTGCCGCATCTTTGGAAGGGGGAATTGCCGTGAAGCGCTGGTTCACGGGCTTTATGATGTCATGGGGCATGTTTCTGGCCATTCCGTGCCCGTGCCGCATCTGGGATGAGAAGGCGCGGCCGCACATGGTCGCCTGCCTGCCGCTCACGGGCGGCGTAGTCGGGCTCGTGTGGGCGGCGATGGCATGGCTGCTGCAGCGCCTCGGCTGCCCTGCGCCGCTGCGTGCGGTTCTGCTGGCCGCTGCGCCGTGGCTTGTCACGGGCTTTCTGCACCTCGACGGCTATATGGACGTCTGCGATGCCCTGCTGTCGCGGCGCGACCTTGCCATGCGGCAGAAAATTCTGAAGGATTCGCACTGCGGGGCCTTTGCCGTGATCTGCATGGTGCTGCTGGCAGCCTGTCAGTGCGCGCTGTTTGCGGGTGCGCCGTGGCTGCGTCTGCTGCCGCTCGGGGCGCTCCCCGTGGCGAGCCGCGCCTGCGCTTCCGTTGCCGTGCAGCGCCTGCGCCCGATGGGCACGAGCCAGTATGCCGCCATGAAGCGCGGAACGGGCCTGCAGCTCGTGTTCCCACTCGTGTGCCTGCTGGCGGCCTGCGTTGTGCCGCCTGTGCTCTGCGGGGCGGCCGGGCTTGCGCCGCTTGCGGCGGCGGCGGGTTACTGCCTTGCCGTCTGGCGCGGCTTCCGGCAGTTGGACGGCATGTCCGGTGATATTTCCGGCTTCGGTCTGACGCTCGGCGAGCTGGCCGGGGCGGCGGTCTTATGTTTTGTGAGGTAAGAAAATGATCCTGATCTTGGGCGGCGCGTGGCAGGGAAAGCTCACTTGGGCGGCGTCGCATGGTATGGTCGGACCGGTGTTCGACCTGAAGGATGGCTGGCCCGAAGCGCCCGTGCGCTGCTGCCGCCATCTTGAAGCGCTGACGCGCGCGGCTTCCGACCGCGGCGAGACGGCGCAGCAGGTGCTGGACCGCCTGCTGCCGCTGACGCGGGATGCATTTGTCATCTCACGCGAGATCGGCTCCGGCGTCGTGCCGCTCGATGCGGCGGAGCGCCGCTGGCGCGAGGTGCACGGCGCGGTGCTGCAGGGCCTTGCGGCCCGAGCGGAGCACGTCAGCCGGATATTTTGCGGACTGGAGGAACGGTTAAAGTGAAATTGACCCTGATTCGGCATGGCCTGACGGAGGGCAACATCCGCAGGCTTTATTATGGCGCGATGGACCTGCCGCTGCTGCCTGATGGCATCGAGGCCCTGCACGCGCTGCGCGACGGCGGCGGCTATCCGGAGGCGGAGCAGTATTTTACCAGCGGCATGACCCGCACGGAGCAGACGTTTGCCGCCCTGTACGGCGACCGGCCGCACGGCACGCTCCCCGGCATGCAGGAGATGCGCTTCGGCGAATTCGAAGGAAAGACCTACGCGGACCTGAAGGACGACCCGGCCTTCCGCGCGTGGTGCAGCGGCGATTATGAAAACAACGTCTGCCCCGGCGGCGAGAGCTGGAACGGCCTGACGGACCGCGCGCTGCAGGCGCTTGCCCCCATTCTGGCGCAGGGGAAGGACACGGTCATCGTCGCGCACGGCGGTGTGATCGGCGGGCTGATGTACCGTTGGTTCCCCGGTATGCCGCACCGCTTTGTCTGGACGCCGGACCCCGGCCATGGCTACCAGATCACATTTGAGGACGGAAAACCCGTTTCCTACTGCACCATTCCCGAGCACGGTACGCTCGGCCCGGACCCAAACACGAAGATCCCCCTGGGCGACTGAGGCCCATTCCCCGCGCAATTCAGAGAGAAAGAGGGCGCGTTTTCATGAAGGAATGTCAGAATTTGCAGGAATTTCTGCAGGTGTTTTTCCCGGAGAATGCGGAGCTGGAGGGCTTCCGGAAGCGGCTTGCCGCTGACGCAACGCCGGACCGGGAGGGCCTGACCGAGGCGCTGCGGGAACCGGATGCCGGGGAGCAGATCCGCCTGTTCGAGGGCGGCGACGCTGCCGGGCTGGCGGCGGCCAGAAGCCGGGCCTATTCCGCGGCGTTCTATGACGCCTGCTTCCCGGAGGCAGGGAGCGCAGAGCAGGCGCCTTCGCGGAAACGCCTGCGTTTCTTCTACCGCGGCGCGGCAAATGAGCGCTACCTGCTCGCACCCGGTGTCTATCGCACCGGGGAAAAGCCGGAGGACTTCTATTTCCATGAGCTGCAGGTGCGCTGCCCGGCTCCGTTCGCGGGCCGCCGCTATCTGGAAAAGCTGACGTACATGCAGCACTACGGAGCGCCGACGCGCCTGCTCGATATCACGGCAAATCCGCTCGTTGCCCTGTATTTTGCCTGCGCAGCGGAGCCTGACTGCGACGGCAAGGTCATCGTGTTCTGTGTGGAGGCCGCAGATGTGGCCTATGCCTCCAGTGACCGTGTGCAGATGCTGTCCCATCTGCCGGAGCTGAGCCATGCGGATCAGCGCCATCTCGAGGCTCTGTCGTACCGCTACATGCTCCGGCCGGGCAAATTCCCGCAGAAGAGCAACCAGAAATATGACGACGCTGTCCTCGAGCGGCTGTATTATGATATCCAGAAGGAGAACAACGCTTTCACGCGCGATATTCGCCCATTTGATTTGCTGCGTCCTGTCTTTGTTCAGAGTAATCAGGACAACCCGCGCATCCTCCGGCAGGACGGCGCGTTCCTGCTGTCGGGCCTCGACACGGACGAGGCGGACAGTGACCGGAAGCTCCGCAAGCATGTGCTCAAGGAGCTGCGGATCCCGGCAGGCTGCAAGGCGGCCATCGTGCAGCAGCTCGAACAGGTCAACATCCATCAGGCCTCCCTCTTCCCGGAGCCGGACACTGTGGCACAGTATCTGCGCCGGAAATAATAAAACCATACCGGCTGCTGTTCATTCACAGCTGCCGGTATGGTTTTTTAAATTACTTTATCGCGTCAGACTATCCTGCGCGCGGTGGGTGATGGCGCCGTAATATTCCGGGCGGCGGTCGCGGAACAGCCCCCACGAGCTGCGGCTCTCAAGCAGTGCGTCAAGATCATAGGTCTGCAGCAGCACGGCCTCCGCATCGCGCGGGGCGCACTGCAGCAGCGCGCCGGTCTCATCCGTCAGGAACGACGAGCCGTAGAAGCACAGCTCCGAGCGCTGGCCGCCGTTTTCGGGGCAGGGGAGCACGGCCTCCGTGCCGATGCGGTTGGCCGCAATGACGGGCATGAGATTCGCCGCGGCGTGGCCCTGCATGCAGCGCTGCCAGTGGGGCATGGAGTCGCATTCCAGGATCGGCTCCGAGCCGATGGCCGTGGGATAGAGCAGCAGCTCCGCCCCGAGCAGGGCCATGGACCGCGCCGTCTCCGGGAACCACTGATCCCAGCAGATGCCGACGCCAATGCAGCCAAATTTCGTCCGGAACACGCGGAAGCCGGTGTCGCCGGGCGTGAAATAGAATTTTTCCTGATAATAATGGTCGTCGGGAATGTGCGTCTTGCGGTACGTCCCGAGCAGTGTGCCGTCTGCGTCGATGCAGGCAACGGTGTTGTAGAAATTGTTGCAGTCGCGCTCAAAGAAGCTGATAGGCAGCACAATGTGCAGCTCCCGCGCCAGACGGATTCCCATCTGCACGGCGGGATTTTCGTCCGTCGGCGTGGCATAGGCGTAAAAATCGTAGCGGCGCTGCTGGCAGAAATACTCCCGCTCAAACAGCTCCGGCAGCAGGACGACCTGCGCACCCTGCCCGGCGGCCTGCCGCACGAGGCGCTCGGCCGTGCGCAGATTTTCGGCGGGATCGGGGACGCAGCGCATCTGGATGGCTGCCACGGTGATATTTCTCATAATTTCGCTCCTTCCGGGATCTGCTGCGTGATGCAGTGGATATTGCCGCCGCCCGTTAAGATCTCGCGGGCATAGACGGAGATGATGCGGCGCTCCGGGAATAGTCCGGCCAGAATGGCCGCGGCCTGCGCGTCCGACGCGGCGTTTTCGCCGCCGAATGCGGGCAGCACAATGGCCCCGTTCGCACAGTAGTAGTTCACATAGGATGCGGCCAGCCGCTCTCCGACCTCGCGGACGTCCTCGCCGTCTTCAAACGTATAGCCCTCGAGGTCCTCCTGCGTGACAAGGATCGGCACGCGGGGGATGGGCAGCTTATGCACGCGGATGCGGCGGCCCTGCGCGTCCGTCTCGCCCTCCAGATAACGCAGGCAGGCCTGCGAGCAGGCATACTGCGGGTCTGTGGGATCGTCCGTCCACGCGAGCACGACCTCACCCGGCCGCACAAAGGCGCAGACGTTGTCGACGTGCTCGTTCGTCTCGTCGCCGTCGATGCCGCGAGGCAGCCAGAGGATCTTTTTCGCGCCGAGCATGCGGCAGAGTGCTGCGGCGATCTCATCCTTCGTGAGCTGCGGATTGCGCCCGGCACTCAGAAGGCAGGCCTCTGTGACGAGCAGCGTGCCCTCGCCGTCGCTGTGGACGGCGCCGCCCTCCATCACGAACGGCGCGGCATCATAGCCGCGGAAGCCGAGCGTATCCAACAGGCCGCCCGCGAAGGCATCGTCCTTCTCCCAGTGGGCATACAGGCCGTCGACCTCGCCGCCCCAGGCATTGAAGCGCCAGTTGACGCCGCGCACCGCGCCGTCGGCGGCCCGGCGGACAAATGTCGGGGCAACGTCGCGCGCCCAGGCATCGTCGCTGTCAAGGTCCAGCAGGCGGACATTGGCCATTCCGGAAAGCATCCGTTCGGCCGAGGGGCGCGAGTGCGGATTCACGGCGACATAGACCGTCTCACTCTCGGCAATGGCGGCGATAACGCTGCGGAACGCTTTGCGTGCGGCGGCTGCGCCTTTTTTCCACGAGCCGGGGCGCTCCGGCCAGATCAGAATGCAGCCCTGATGCGGAGAGAACTCCGCGGGCATGGAAAAGCCGTCCTGCTGCGGCGTTGTTGGTTCATACTGCATAGGATCCCCCTCTTATATACCGCCCGGGGCGCGATGGCCCAGCAGGGCGGAGAGATTCTGCGCCGTTTCCATCACGGCGGCTCGCATGGAGGCGAATTCTGCAGCCGGTGTTCCGGCAATGCAGATGACGCCGATGGCGTAGCGGCATGGCCCGTCACCCTCGTAGATGGGCGCGGCCACGGATTTCAGGCCCAGCCGGTATTCCTCGTGCTCCTCGGCATAGCCGCCGCGGCGAATGGCGGGGAGCTGCGCCAGAAGCTGCTCCGGGGCCGTCACGGTGTGCGGCGTGCAGACCTGCAGCGGCCGCCTGCGCAGCAGGGCCTCTGCCTCGTAGACTGGCATGGCGGACAGAATGGCCTTGCCCTGCGAGCTGGCGTGCACCGGCAGGCGCGTGCCCGTCTCCGAGGTCATGTGGAAGCCGCGCTGCGGGGCTTCGCAGGCGACGAGGATGAGCTCATCACCGGACAGGCGGGCCAGATGGACCGACTCTCCGAGGCGCGCGGCCATGGCGCGCAGATGGGGGCGGCAAAGCTCCGGAACGCTCCAGCCCTGCCGGACGGCGCTGCCCAGCTCGAAGAGATGGTAGCCGAGGCGATATTTCCCGTCGGTCGGATTCTGCTCCACGACGGCGGAGTCCAGCATGGTGGCAAGCAGCCCGTGGATCGTGCTCTTGGCCCAGCCGGTCCGCTGCTCCAGCTCGTGTAGCGAGAGAGGGCTGTCCGCTTCCCAGAAGCAGTCCAGCAGGCGAATGGCCTTTTCAATGGAGTGAACGCGTCTTCCGCGGCTTTCCATAACGGCCTCCCTCAGGCGCGGAGCGCTCCGGTGAGCGAAAGGATCGCTTCCAGAACGCCGCCGCCGATGGCAAGCGCCTTGTCCGAGACAAGGTCGCAGTATTCGCGCTTTCCGCGCGGGTCGACATCGCCGGACTTCATGCCGCGCGTGACGGGGGTGCCGTCCGGCAGGATGCCGCGCAGCATGCCGTTGATCTGGCAGAGCATGGGCACGCCGTTTACCGTACCGGCTATGTCGCCCGTGCGGACAGATGTGCCGATCTCGAGCTTCTGCACAAAAATGCCGTCCGCCGGGGCGCGCAGCACGCGCTCTCCGGCAAAGCCGCCGATGAGGCCGGGAATGTT
>DQIA01000016.1 GCA_003525905.1 Clostridiales bacterium | reverse complement strand
TTTCTTCCCTCCGAAACTTTCGGCTGGGCAGGCTTTTTGACAGTCTGGGGAGAGGCATGCCGCTCCCCTACAACGCTCCGTGTGCGCCCGGTGAGCGAACGGTCCTCTTTTTGTTTTCCGCATGTCCCGCCGCCCCTGCCGGTTCCTCTGTAACGGGCAGCAAAAACCCGCAGCGGCTGGCTGCGGGTTTCGGGCTAGGTCTTACGGATGAATTTCTCGCCGCATTTCGGGCAGCGGATACACAGCTTACCGCGGTGCTTCGGGACCCGGACGGTCTGCCCGCACGACGGGCAGCGAAAATAGCGGTTGTTGCGGTCGCGCAGCCGCATCCACAGCTGCAGGAACCGGCGGTTCTCCCGCTCGCGGCGGCTGAGATTCCGCGAAAACATGCGGACCATGGCGAGGATCAGCAGACCGTACATCAACAGTGACAGGATCGGTGCGATGATGCCGCGGTAGACCGTGCTGGTCCGCAGCGCGTAGGTCAGGATGGTGTTGGTGAGGCTCAGAATGACGGCCAGCACCAGCAGGAGCATATTCAGTTGATCAGAACCGTAGCGGCCGTACATCCATTTGCGGATGCTTGCGCCCAAACGTCGGAACATAGTTATCACCTGAGAACAATTATAATGCGGTGAGGCGGATTTACAACCCTTTCCCCGGAATATTTACGATTTGTTTACGAATTTATTGCAGGGCTGCCCCGGCGCAGAACGATCACCGCGACCTCCGGCCGGTTGAACAGGCGAAAGTGCACGTTTGTATAGCCAAGCCCGCGGCTGACATACAGGGCCGTTTCGCCCTGCCGGTAAAGCCCGGCATCCCATGCGGGGAACAGCCGCCGGTCCGTGCCGAACAGCCCGCCCACGAACGGCAGCCGCACGACGCCGCCGTGGCAGTGCCCGGCCAGCACGGCCTGCACGCCGAGGGCGCTCCATTGCGGCAATTGGTCGTTACGGTGCGTCAGCAGCAGGAGAAAGGCGGCCTCTCCGGCCTCCGCGCGGATATCCGCGATCAGCTCCGCAGGTGTTTTGCGCTCTGCCGGGCCGCAGGGGTCATCCGTTCCGGCGACGATGAGCGCGTCTTCTCCGCGCCGGAGCACGCGCCAGTCATCCTGCAGCACCGTCACGCCGCAGGCGCGCATCTGCGCCAGAATGCCGCGCAGGCCGGGCACACGCCATTCGTGATTGCCCGTCACATAATACACGGGGGCAATGGCACACAGACCGCGCAGCAGCGGCGGCAGCATGGCAAGGTCCGTGTGCTCGTCAAACAGATCGCCGTCGATGCAGATAAGGTCCGGCTCCGCCCGGCGCACTGCCGCAAGCAGGCGGCGGCTGCCCCGGCCGAACACGCGGCCGTGCAGGTCAGCCAGCTCCACGATGCGAAGCCCGTCGAACGCGGGCGGCAGGGCAGGGGAGACGAGTGCGGTCTCGGTCGTCTGCAGACTGCAGTTTCCCCACAGCAGGAATCCGGCGGCAAGCAGGGCCGTCAGCACGAGCAGGACGGCGGTTTTCCGGCGGCGCATAGGACAGTCCCCCTTTTTTTGCTCCGGAAACAGATGGCAGCACCGCATAATTCCCCTTTGGCATTCGCCGGACATTTTCCGCCGAATGCTCTCGCTGAATTGTGCGGTGTTGCCGGAGCTTTTTTGCACAGTTGTATTGTATGCCGGAGGAAAGTTTGCTATAATGAGAAGATGAAAAAGAATTTAAGGAAGCACCGCACAATTTGGCGAGAGCATCCGGCGAAGGCCGAAGATGCCGGGATGCGGTGTGGCCCTGATCAGGATGTGTATCTGGTGTGAAGTACGGAATCTGGAACACCGCCCTGCCGGACAGCGCCGCGGTCGATGCGCTGCAGCAGGCGGGCTATTCGCC
This sequence comes from Clostridiales bacterium, assembly GCA_003525905.1. Lineage (GTDB taxonomy): Bacteria > Bacillota > Clostridia > Oscillospirales > Oscillospiraceae > JAZOXB01. Next base: position 20,928 of record DQIA01000016.1, on the reverse strand, counting down.
TTTGACGGCGCGCGTGCTGGCCGGGCGCGGCTGCGGGACTCCGCAGCAGGCGCAGGAGCTGCTGTGCGCGGACGCGCCGCTGTTTGACCCCTTTCTCCTGCGGGAGATGGACCGCGCCGTGCAGACGGTGCGGCAGGCGCTGCAGCTCGGGCAGCGCATCGCCGTGTTCGGCGATTATGACGTGGACGGCATCACGGCCACCTGCCTGCTGACGGATTTTCTGCGCGGCATAGGTGCGGACTGCGTCGTCCACATTCCCGGGCGGCTCGAGGAGGGCTACGGCCTGAACGCCGGGGCCATCCGCCAGCTCCATGCGCAGGGCGTGCGGCTCATCATCACGGTGGACTGCGGCATCACGGCGCTGGAGGAGGCCGAGCTCTGCCGGGAGCTGGGCGTGACGCTCGTCATCACGGACCATCATGAATGCAAGGAGCAGCTGCCGCAGTGCGCGGCCGTTGTGGACCCGCACCGGCCGGACCGGACGTATCCGCACACAATGCTCTCCGGTGTCGGCATCGCCTTCAAGCTGGCCGCCGCGCTCAGCGGCGATCAGGACGCCGTCGCCCGGCGCTATTGCGATCTCATCTGCCTCGGCACGATCGCAGACGTTATGACGCTGCAGGGCGAGAACCGCCGCCTTGTCGTCATGGGCCTCGAGGCCCTGCGCCAGCCGCAGCGGCTGGGCCTGCGCGCCCTGATCCATGCCTGCGGCTGCGACGAGCAGGAGATCACGGCCGGGACCATCGGCTATATACTCGCGCCGCGTGTCAATGCCGCCGGGCGTATGGAGCAGGCTGAGCTGGCCGTGCGCCTGTTTCTGACGCAGGACCCGCAGGAGGCCGACCGGCTGGCCGAAACGCTCTGCCGCCTGAACCGCGAGCGGCAGACTATCGAATCCGAAATTTACAGTGAGGCCGTCAGCCGCCTGCACGGCGCACCGGACGGCGCGATCGTCCTGGCGGGTGAGCACTGGCATCAGGGCGTCGTCGGCATCGTGGCCTCGCGCCTTTCCGAGGAATTCTGCCGCCCGACGTTCCTCATCTGCCTGGACGGCGAACGCGGCAAGGCCTCATCCCGCTCCTACGGCGGCTTTAACCTGTTTGCCTCGCTGACGGAGCTCTCCGGCCTGCTTGAGGGTTACGGCGGCCATGAGCTTGCCGCCGGGTTCACGATCGCCCGGAAGAATATCGACGCCTTCCGCGCGGCCATGTGCCGCTGCGCCGCGGCCTATGCGGCGTCCGCTCCGGTGGAGGCCACGCTGCAGGTCGACTGCGAGATCGAGGCGTCCCTCCTGACGGAGGAGAACGTCCGCGGCCTTTCGCAGCTCGAGCCATGCGGCGCGGGCTGCCCGAAGCCCGTGCTCAGCCTGAGCGGCCTGACCGTGGAGCATGCCATGGCCGTCGGCAGCGGCAAGCATCTGCGCCTGCGTCTGCAGGCTCCGGACGGCACGCCCGTGCAGGCCATTTTCTTCTCGGCCGGGCGTCTGTCGGCAAAGCTCCGTCCCGGCGACCGGGTCGACGCAGCCTTTACGCCGCAGATCAACGAATTCCGCGGCCGCCGCACGGTGCAGCTCAATCTGATCGACCTGCGCCGCGTCGAGCCGACGAAGCTCTATGACCGTTTCCGCGCGCACGAGGCGCTGCGCCCCGACGAGCTGCGGGCGCTGGCCCCGGACCGCGAGGATGTGATCGGTGTCTGGAACTTCCTGCGCAGCGCCGCGCCTGCCGGAACGGAGCTGCGCGAGAATACCGACCGCCTCTGCCTGCAGATCGCGGCGTCCTCTCCCCGGCCGCAGGCGCCGCGCCGCGCCATTGCCTGCATGGAGATCCTGGCCGAGCTCGGCCTTGTGTCTCTGCGGCGCAGCGGCAGCGCCATTGCGGTGCGCATTGTGCCGCACCGGACGAACCCACTGGAAAACAGCGTGCTGTTCTGCACGCTCCGCAAGCTCAAAGCAGGTGATTGAATGGAAACCTTTCAGGAACACTATCTCAGCATGAAGCGTACCATCGCGGCACGCAAGCTGAATGTTGATATGGCGCTGATCGACCGCGCCGTGGACTACGCGCGCGAGAAGCACAAGGACCAGAAGCGCAAGGACGGCTCGCCCTATATCATCCATCCGTTGGCCGTGGCGGAGATCGTCGCGGAGATCGGCCTCGATACGGACGCCATCCTGGGCGCGCTGCTGCACGACTGCATCGAGGATACGGACTCGACCTACGACGACATCGCCCGCAATTTCGGGCCGACGGTCGCCTCGCTCGTCGAGGGCGTCACAAAGCTGACGCGCGTGGAGTATTCCACGCTCGAGGAGCAGCAGATGGAGAACCTGCGCAAGATGTTCATGGCCATGAGCAAGGACATCCGCGTCATCCTCATCAAGATCGCCGACCGCCTGCACAACACCCGCACCATGCAGTTCCAGAGCCCGGAAAAGCAGATCTCCAAGTCCCGCGAGACCATGGACATCTATGCGCCGCTGGCCCACCGGCTCGGCATGCAGAAGATCAAATGGGAGCTGGAGGATACCAGCCTCAAATACCTCGATCCCGAGGGCTATAACGAGATCATGCGCTATCTCAACGCCCATCAGGCCGAGGCGGACGCCTTTATGAAGGCCATCCAGAGCAAGATCACCACACGCCTGTCCGCCGTGGGCATCCATGGCTCCATCTATGGCCGCATCAAGCATGTCTATTCCATTTACCGCAAGATGAAGGCCCAGAATAAGACGATCGACGAGCTTTACGATATGTATGCGTTCCGCGTCATCGTCGATTCCATCCCGGACTGCTACAATGTCCTTGGCCATATTCACGACCTGTTCAATCTGGTCCCCGGCCGCTTCAAGGACTATATCTCCACGCCAAAGCCCAACATGTACCAGAGCCTGCACACGACGGTCATCGGTCAGCAGGGCATTCCGTTCGAGGTGCAGATCCGCACCTGGGAGATGCACGAGACGGCGGAATACGGCATCGCGGCCCACTGGAAATACAAGCAGGGCGTCGCGGGCGGCGACGAAAAACAGTTCGAGTGGGTCCGCCGCCTGCTCGAGACGCAGCAGGACTCCGATGCGGAGGATTATATCCACTCCCTCAAGGTCGATATGTTCGACGACGAGGTCTTCGTTTTCACGCCGAAGGGCAAGGTCATGTCCCTGCCGTCCGGCTCCACCCCCATCGACTTTGCTTATGCCATCCATTCCGGCGTCGGCAACGCCATGGTCGGCGCAAAGGTCAACAACCGCATTGCAAGCTATGATCAGCAGCTGTGCAACGGCGACATTGTCGAGGTTCTGACGTCGAAAACGGCCAAGGGCCCGAGCCGCGACTGGCTGAATATCTGCAAGAGCAACGGCGCGCGCACGAAGATCAAGCAGTGGTTCAAAAAGGAAAAGCGCGAGGAGAACATCGTGCACGGCAAGGCGAGCTTCGAGGGCGAGATGCGCCGCGCGAACGTCAATCCCGCCGTGCTGCAGGATGCCGAGCTGCTGCCGGGCCTTCTGAAAAAGCTGGCATTCGAATGCCTGGACGATATGTATGCTGCCATCGGCTATGGCGGCCTGACGGCGGCAAAGGCGTTTGGCCGCATCCGCGACGAGCTGATCCGCGCCACGCGCCAGACGCCTGCGCCCCCGGTCCGCGAGGTGCAGAAGCAGGCGGAGCCCGGAAAGGGCGGCCGCCACAAGGATTCCGGCGTCATCGTCGAGGATATCGATTCCTGCATGATCAAATTCTCGCGCTGCTGCACGCCGGTGCCGGGCGACGACATCGTCGGCTTTATTACAAAGGGCTACGGCGTGTCCATCCACCGCCGCGACTGCCGCAACGCAGCCGGTGCATCCGATCCGAAGCAGGCAGGGCGCTGGGTCAAGGTCGCGTGGAGCACGGAGGATAAGCCGTTCTCCACCACATTTGAGATCGATTCCACGGACCGCAGCGGCATCTGGCTCGATATCGCCACGGCGCTGAGCGCGGCCAAGCTGAAGGTCACGGAGCTCTCCGGCCGAGATATGCCCACCGGAAAGGCGCGCACCGTCGCCACGTTCGAGGTGCGCAACGTGCAGGAGCTGGAGACCATCCGGACGAAGATCCGCGCCATTGACGGCGTGATCGATGTGAGAAGAGGGCAGAACTGATGAGAGCTGTGATCACGCGCGTAAAAAGCGCCTCCGTTTCCATTGCGGGCAGCGTCGTGGGCGAGATCGGCCACGGCCTGCTCATCCTGCTCGGCGTCGGCCCGGACGACACGCCGGAGCTGTGCGAAAAGCTGGCCGACAAGGCACTCGGCCTGCGCATTTTCTGCGATGAGGCGGGGAAAATGAACCGCTCTCTCGCCGATATCGGCGGGCAGGTGCTCGTCGTCAGCCAGTTCACGCTCTATGCCGACTGCCGCAAGGGCAAGCGGCCGAGCTTCACGGGCGCGGCTCTGCCGGAGCAGGCTGTCCCGCTGTATGAGCAGTTCCTGCAGGAGTGCCGCAGCCGCGGCTTTGAGCCGCAGCACGGCCGGTTCGGCGCCGATATGCTTGTCGCCTCGGAAAACGACGGCCCCGTCACCATCCTGCTCGATACGGACGAGCTGCTCCAGCCGAGGAGGGGCTGATCCCGGAAAACCGCAGACGCCATTGCCCACCGATGATTGCAGGGAGCGGCATCCTCGACGCCCCGTGGGGCACCCTGCAAATTTCCGACCGCTCTGCCGACCGCACGCGCTGCCAAATTTGACTGTAGCGGCGCTCAGTGAGCGCCTTGCAGGCTGGAAAGTTATAGGGCGGCATCGTCGACCGTACCCGCCTTGTAGGGGAGGGGCATTGCCGACCGGTACAGGCTGTCGTTAAAATGGTGATGGCCCCCGAATTGTCATTGCGAGGGCGCTTTGCGCCCGTGGCAATCTCGCAGTACCCGGTCGGATCGTGGGGAAGCTATCGGCGAAATCGCAGCTGCCTTCCCGAGATTGCCACGGCCCCTTCGGGACCTCGCAATGACAAATCTGGGTATCTCAAGCCATGGAATCCCTGCCAAAGGAATCGCAACTGCCTATGGCGCTCACTGAGCGCCGCTACATTTTCTCTCGCCCGGTGGGCCTGCGCAGGGAACGCCGCTACAGATGCAATTGGTTTGTACGCTTTATCGTTGCCCCTGTAAGCACAACACAGAAAGAAGCGCCCGGATGAAGAATTTGTTTCGAACCAAATTCGGAAAACGCGTTCTCATCGGCGGCATCCTGCTGCTAGCCGCGGCCCTCTGCGGCTTTGCCGCTGTGCTGTCGTCCTTCCTGCCGGAGCCCTGGAATGGCCTTGCAGCCAACGGCTGCGTCGTGCTGTTCCTCCGCCTGCATGCAAAGCACAAGGCTGAGCCGGACGGCGGTACGCCGGAGCGGAACGCCGGCGAAGCGTACGATAACACTACCGAGGCCGGAAGCAGCGTCTCGGCCTATACCTATGGAACCTCTGAATAAATCGGCTGCGGCGCTCAGCGGGTCTTTCGCCCCAACTTATCGGTTTGAAAATCTTGAAATACACAAAGTATTCCTGCAATTTCCAAACCTCAATTTGGAACAAAATCCCTCGCTGACCGCTCTTGCAATTTAATCAGAGGTTCCCTATTCCGGCGCGCTGGGGGTCCCCTATGCGTTCGCCCGATGACTGAAAAGGAGGAGCCCATGAAGGTCTATTCCCTGATGCTGGGCAGCTACCAGACCAATTGCTATCTCGCTGCGGATGACGACGGCGTCTGCGCCGTCATCGATCCCGGCTATACGCCCGAGCGCGTGCTGGAGGCGGCGCGGCGCTATGGCCTGACCATCCGCGCTGTCCTGCTGACGCACGGTCATTTTGACCATGTCGGCGGCGTGCGCGGCGTGGCGGAGGCGGCGCGCTGCCCCGTCTGGCTGTGCGAGGCGGACACGGTCCTGCCCGAGCGCCTGACGGCCGGGCCGCTGTATTACACCGACACCTATGCCGACGGTGACACTGTCGAGGTCGGAAGCCTGCACTTTACCGTGCTGGAGACGCCGGGCCACACGCCCGGCTCCGTGTGCCTCCTGTGCGAGAACGTCCTGTTCTCCGGCGATACACTCTTTGCAGGCTCCTGCGGCCGTGTCGATCTGGCAGGCGGCGTTCCGGCGCAGATGGGCGCGAGCCTGAAGCGGCTGGCGGAGCTGCCCGGCAACTATGCCGTCCTGCCCGGCCACGGCCCGGCCACGACACTGGATGCCGAGCGCGCGGACAATCCTTATCTGCGGGAGGCGATGGCATGAAGCTGCTCCTGCGCGGCCACGACGACCGCTATGCCGTCGAGCAGCTCCAGCTCGCCCTGTTCCCGGAGGAACCGATGGAGCCGGTGGCGGAGCCGTTTTCCGGCGACGGGGCGGTTTCGTCCCTGCACACCGGCGCGGTCTGGCTCACGGCCACGGCCGAAATCACGCTGCACGGCAAAACGGGCCGCGCCTGCCGCCGCCTGCGCACGGCGGAGGCCGATGTGCCTGCGCGCCGCCGTCTGCTGCAGAACACCTATTATGAGGCGGCCATGTGCCTGCGCGAGCCGCCCGCCTGGGGCAGCCTGTCCGGCGTCCGCCCGACGAAGCTCACGACGCGCGCTCTGCTGGAGGGCAGGACGCCCGCCGAGGCGGAAAAGCTCCTGCGCACGCGCTACCATGTCTCACCGGAGCGCAGCCGCCTGTGCGTCGAGGCCTCGGAGGCCACGGTACAGGCAGCGCAGCTGCTGCGGCCGCAGGATGTTTCCGTCTATGTCGGCATTCCCTTCTGCCCGACGCGCTGCGCCTACTGCAGCTTTGTCAGCTCGTCCATCGAGCGCTTTTCCGGCCTGTTGGAGCCGTATCTCGACGCGCTGGTGCGCGAGATCGCCCACACGGGCGACCTGCTGCGTGCCTCCGGCCGGACGGTCCGCACGCTGTATATCGGCGGCGGCACGCCCACGACGCTCTCGGCGGCCCAGCTGCGCAGGCTCATGGAGGCGCTGCGGACACATATTGACTTGACACAGCTGGTAGAATATACGGTGGAAGGCGGCCGTCCGGACACACTCGATGCCGAAAAGCTCGAAACGATCGCGTCCATGGGCTGCGGCCGCATGAGCATCAATCCTCAGACCATGAACGATGCCGTGCTTGCGCGGGTCGGCCGCCGCCACACTGCGGCGCAGACCGTGGCCGCCTATGAGGCGGCGCGCGCAGCGGGCTATGACGCTGTGAATATGGACCTTATCGCGGGCCTGCCCGGCGATGACCCGAAGTCGTTTGCCGATTCGCTGCGGCAGGTGCTGGCGCTGGCCCCGGAGAACGTGACCGTCCACACGCTGGCCCTCAAAAAGGGCGCGGACCTCTATGCCGAGCGGATGGAGCTTCCCTCGGCGGACGATGTGGCGCAGATGCTGGCCGGGGCGGAGGCCTCGCTCCGCGCGGCGGGCTACACGCCCTACTATCTCTACCGGCAGAAATACATGTCCGGCAGCTTTGAGAACATCGGCTGGTGCCGCCCGGGAACGGCCGGACTTTACAACATCTATATGATGGAGGAGATGCATTCCATCGTGTCGCTCGGCGGCGGGGCCATGACGAAGATCAACCTGCCCGACGGCCGTCTGGAGCGCTTCCACAATCCCAAATTCCCGCAGCAGTATCTCGAGCGCATCGACGACGTTCTGGCTCAGAAGGACGCGGCGTTCCGCCTGCTGTGAGGCACGGAAAGGAAATTTATGGACACTTTATTTTCCAATGTGACGATCGTGACCATGGACGAGGCCATGCACGTCTACTTTGACGCCTACCTCGGCGTGACGGACGGCAAGATCAGCTATCTCGCGCGCGAGGCCCCCAAGGAGAAGACAAAGCGCCTTGTCCCCGGCGAGGGCATGGTGCTCATGCCCGGCCTCATCAACTGCCACACGCATCTGCCGATGTCCGTGCTGCGCGGCTATGCCGACGACGTCGAGCTCTCGAGCTGGCTCAACGACTATATTTTCCCGCATGAGGACCGGCTCGACGGCCGCAGCGCCAAGGCAGCCGCTCTGCTGTCCATTGCAGAGTGCGTCCGCTTCGGCACGACGTCCATCTCGGATATGTATAACTTCTGCGACGAGATCGCCGAGGCCGTGGCCGAGTCCGGCATCAAGGCCAACATTGCCCGCGGCGCGACACTGTTCGGCGAGGACTTCGATTTTGAAACGCACCCCGCCTGCCGCGAGCTTGTCGCCCTGAAGGAAAAGTGGGACGGCTATGACAACGGCCGCATCCGCGTCGAGGCCTCCGTGCACGGCGAGTATACCTCGGACTACCGCCTTTGGGACGCGCTGAGCGAATTTGCCATCAACGAGAAGGCCGGTATGCACGTCCACCTGTCCGAGACAAAGGCTGAGCATGAGCAGTGCCTCGAGCGAAACGGCCTGACGCCCGCGCAGGTGCTCGACTGCCACCATGTCTTTGACACGCGCGCCATTGCGGCCCATTGCGTCTGGGTCACGCCGGAGGACATGCGCCTGCTGGCCAAGCGCGGCGTGACGGCCGTGCACTGCCCCGTTTCGAACCTGAAGCTCGCCTCCGGCTGCGCCCCCGTGACGGAGATGGTCAAGGCGGGCATGAACGTCGCCCTCGGCACGGACTCGTCCGCGTCGAACAACAACCTCGACCTGTTCGAGGAGATGAAGGCCGCGGCCCTCATGGCCAAGGTGACGTCCGGCGACCCGAAGGCGCTGCCGGTCGAGGCCGTGCTGATGATGGCGACGGTCTGCGGCGCGCGTGCGCAGGGCCGCGAGGCCGAGTGCGGCATGCTGAAGCTCGGCATGGATGCCGACCTCGTGCTGCTCGACTTCACGTCGCCGCATCTCATGCCGTGCCACAATGTGATGTCGCATCTCGTCTATGCCGCCTCCGGCCACGACGTCGTGATGACCATGGTGCGCGGGCAGGTGCTCTATGCTGCGGGCAAGTATCCGACGATCGACCTCGACAGCGTCGTGCGCGAGCTGTCCGGCTACGTCATGCCGCGCATTTTCGAAGAAGCGCGCAGCTGATCCCAACGGAAAGGACGGATGAATGTTGGAAGAAAAGACAACGAAGAAGCAGAATTTCCTGGCCGGTGCGGCGGTGCTGTCGCTGGCAACGATGATCGTCAAGGTCATCGGCATGTTCTTCAAAATCCCGCTCAACCGCCTCATCGGCGAGGCAAACTACGGCTATTTCACCACCGCCTATGACATCTACACCGTGCTGCTCATGATCTCCACGACGGGCCTGCCCGTCGCTATGAGCCGCATGATCTCCGAGGCCCGCGCGCTGAACAACGGCAAACAGGTGCGGCAGATCTACCGCGTCTCCCTCATGGCCTTCCTGTCCATCGGTATCATCGGCTCGGCGCTGATGCTGATCATCCCGAAGCAGCTGGCCAACATGATGGAGAACCCGAATGCCATGTGGTCCATCTTTGCGCTCGGCCCGGCCGTGCTCTTCGTGTGCTACATCTCCGCCTGCCGCGGCTTCTTCCAGGGGCAGGGGAACATGGCTCCTACGGCCGTCAGCCAGATCATCGAGGCCCTGTGCAAGCTCTTCCTCGGCCTCGGCCTTGCCTGGCTCGTCATGAATCGCCTCGGCGACGGCCCGCTCGCCGCTGCCGGCTCCATCGCGGGCGTGACGATCGGCACGGTGCTCTCGGCCCTCTACCTCTTCTGCAAGACGCGCCGCCGCACGCGCGAGCTCAGCCGCGCGGAGGGGCAGGCAAGACCCGCAGGCGAGACGCTCAAGCGCCTGCTGGCCATTGCCGTGCCCATCACGCTCGGCGCAGCCGGTCTGCAGATCATCAACCTGTTCGATGCGGCGACGGTCATGAACCGCCTCATCAATGCCGCGGGCTACACGCAGGAGCGCGCGGACGTCGTCAAGGGTGTTTATAACTACTGCCAGACCATCTTCAATTTCCCCTGTGCCTTCATTCCCTGCATCACCATCGCCATCATCCCGGCCATTACGAACAGCCTGACGCTGCAGGACCGCCGCGGCGTGCGCTCCGTGCAGAATTCGTCGCTGCGACTCATGGGCCTCATCGCCATGCCCTGCGCCGTCGGCCTCATCGTGCTGGCAGAGCCCATCGTCGCCCTGCTTGGCGGCTACACCGGCGCGAACCTCACGCTTGCCACGAAGCTCATGGCCATCCTCGGCGTCGCCGTGGTGTTCAACAGCATCGTGCTCATGACGGACGCCATCATGCAGGCGCACAACCACGCCGTCATCCCCGTCGTCAACACGCTCATCGGCGGCATCGTCAAGGTCATCGTCAACTACATTCTCGTCGGCAACCCCGATATCGCCATCACGGGCGCTCCCGTCGGCACCATCGCCTGCTATGCCGTCATCACCGTGCTGAACCTCATCGCCATGCGCCGCGTGCTGCGCCGCAATGCGCCGAAGCTCCTGCCGAACCTGTGGAAGACGACCATCGCCGCCGTTCTCATGGGCGGTGCGACGTGGCTGGCCTACTGGGGCCTCGGCCGCATCGGCATGGGCCGTGCCGTCGCCTGCCTCGGCTCCATCGTCGTGGCGGTCCTCGTGTACGTCGTGCTCATCATTGTGCTCAAGGTTTTGACCTATGAGGACTGCCTGCTGCTGCCGAAGGGCGAGAAAATTGCAAAAATTCTGCGCGTTCGCTGATTTTTTCCAGAAAAAACCTTGCGTATTTGCCAGGCATGTGGTAGATTTTATAAGCATGCGCTCGGGGATCTCCCCGGAGAATGATATACTGAGAAAAGAGGATACCCATTATGAACAAGACTGAACTCATTGCGGAAGTCGCCAACAAGGCCGGCCTGTCCCGCAAGGACGCAGAGAAGGCGCTCGGCGCCGTCGTTGAGACCATCACGGAAGCCGTCGTCAAGGGCGACAAGGTGCAGCTCGTCGGCTTTGGCTCCTTTGAGACGAAGCAGCGAGAGGCGCGCACGGGCCGCAACCCCAAGACGAAGGAGACCATCGAGATCCCGGCAACGCGTGTTCCTGTGTTCAAGGCCGGTAAGGCTCTGAAGGACGCTGTCGCAGAATAATTCTTCTGATATTTCACAAAGATTTTACAGAACCTTAAAGATGAGAGGCTGCTCCGCTTTGGCGGGGCGGCCTCTTCTTTTGCTCCAAATGACGATAAAAAATGGATATTTTTCCGAAAAAAGCCTTGAATTCGACGGAGGATTATGGCATAATTATCTTAAACTTTTGCATGGTAAAGGATAATGGGATTCGTCCTTTCCTGTAAAAGAATGAAAATCAAAGGAAAGAGGTAAAAGCGATGTTAAAAGGCAAGGCGAAGCGATCCCTCGCATTTGTCCTGGCTGCCTGCATGCTGCTTGCTCTCCTGCCGTCCTTCGGTGCGGGCGCAAGTGCGGCAAGCGTGTCGTATACCGAGGTCGATCCTTCCGTGATCGATGCGGGCGCGGCCGTGCTGCCCGAAGCAGAGCAGGACGCGGAGCAGGACGTTCCTGCCGCGGACGAGGAGGTCCATGTGATCATCCTGTTCGAGCAGAAATCCCTGGCGAAGAAGGGCTTCTCTACCAAAGACCTGCTGGAGAATGAGAAGGCTGCCAGCTACAGCAGCAGCCTGAAGAAGCAGCAGCTGTCTCTGGTCGACCGCATCGAGCGCGAGGCGCTCGGCGGGGAGAAGCTGGAGATCCGTTATCAGTTCACCGTTGCCGTCAACGGCGTTGCAACGGTGGTGCCCTATGGCAGGATCGAGCAGATCCTTGCCGTGGACGGCGTGGCGGATGTCTACCTGGAGGAACGCTACGAGCTTGATGAGACGGTCCAGCCGGATACGGCGACTGCGGGCGAGATGGTCGGCTCCTACAGCGCATGGGCGGACGGCTATACCGGCGCGGGCAGCCGCATTGCCATCATCGACACGGGCCTTGATCTGTCGCATCCCTCGTTTTCGGAGGGCGGCTATTACTACAGCTTGGGCATCAGTGCGGCGAGCTTCGGCAAGAAGATCTCCGATTACAACCTTCTGACGAAGGAAGAGATCAAAAAGGCGCTGCCCAACCTGAGCATTTCCGCGGACAAGAACCCGCCCAAGGCGGACGACCTGTACCGCAATGCCAAAGTCCCCTTTGCCTATAACTATGTGGACGACGGCCTGGATGTCTCCCACGATGCCGAGGGCGACAGCAACGGCGACCACGGCACGCATGTCGCCGGTATCGCGGCGGCGAACCGCTATGTCCCGCACTATGACGCTGACGGCGACCTGTACTATGACAAGCAGGAGCTCGGCGTTACGGGCGTTGCCCCGGATGCCCAGCTCGTCGTGATGAAGGTCTTCGGCGTGGGCGGCGGCGCGTATTCTTCCGACTATATGGCCGCCATCGAAGACGCCATCTGGCTGAACTGCGACAGCGTCAACCTGTCCCTCGGCTCCGGCAGCGCAGGCCGCAGCTACGGCTCGAAGAGTGATCAGCAGATCCTCGACAGCTTCCGGAATACGGATACGGTCGTGACGGTCTCTGCCGGCAACAACGGCGCATGGGGCGAGAACGTTCTGACCGGAACCGGCATGACCTATACGACGGATGTGCGCATGCACACCGGCGGCAGCCCCGGCTCCTATACGAACTCCTTCACGATCGCCTCCGTGACGAACACGAGCATGAGCGGCGTGATGGGCAAGTTCAACGGCGTCGCCGCGATCCCCGGCGACACCGGTGAGACCTACGGCGCAAAGAATTTCTCCACGCTCGATACGAGCGAGGACCAGAGCGGCACGACGTATGACTATGTCTTCCTCGGCGATCCCGTCAAGGGCGAGGGCATCTACGGCCTGCCCGAGAACTATGCAAACGTCGACGTGAAGGGCAAGGTCGTCCTGGTCTCCCGCGGCAATTCTTCGTTCGCGGACAAGGCCAACGCGGCCATTCAGGCAGGTGCCGCGGCGGCCGTCATCTACAACAACGCGCCCGGCTCCATCAACATGAACCTGACGGGCTATAACTTCCCGAACCCTGCCGTTATGATCGAGCAGAGCAAGGCGAAGGAGATCCTCGCGGCTTCGACGCAGGATGAGACGACCGGCCTCTGGGGCGGCAAGATGACCGTTTCCGCTAAGGCCGAAACGCTGCACGGCGTGGCCGACGGCTACAAGCCCAGCTCGTTCTCCTCCTGGGGCACGACGGAAAATCTCGACCTGAAGCCCGAGCTTATGACGCCCGGCGGAAACATCTATTCCACGCTGAACCACAGCAGCTACGGCATGATGAGCGGCACGTCCATGGCGGCTCCGTCCGCAGCGGGCGGCGCAGCGATCATGGCGCAGTACATCAAGGAACACAAGCTCAGCAAGCAGGAGGGCCTCACGGTCCGTGCGCTGGCCATGGCGCTCATGATGAGCACGTCCGAGCCGCTGACCGACCCGGACACCGGCGTGACCTATTCCCCGCGCCAGCAGGGCTCCGGCCTGATGCAGCTGCAGGAGGCCGTGACATCTCCGGCCTATCTGCTCGTCGGTGAGAAGGAAGGCAACGACGGTAAGGTCAAGCTGACCTTCGGCGACGATGCGGAGCGCACCGGCGTCTACACCGGCAGCTTCTCCGTCCAGAACCTGTCCGATTCTCCGCTGCACTATGCACTCAGCGGCAAGGTCACGACCATGGCCGTCGAGGAGATCGAGGGCGAGGATTACATGAGCGACAGCGCCTATGCGCTGGATGCGAACGTGACGTTCTCCGCCGACGGCAAGAGCGTCTATGTCTATGACCTTAACGGCGACGACAAGGTCGACGAGCAGGATGCGCTCGTCCTGCTGCAGGCCGCAAACGGTACGCATGACGCGCTCGACGCCGAGACCGTGCAGAAGTACGACCTCGATGCCGACGGCACCATCACCACGGCCGATGCGCAGCTCTATCTTGCGGCGGTCAAGGGCGACAAGAGCGTCGTGGACGTCTACGCTGTGACCTACGAGGTCCCCGCAAACGGCAGCATGAACGTCAGCTTCACCGTCCGCCTGACCGACGGCGACAAGGCGTGGCTGAACGGGCATTATCCGAACGGCTCCTATATCGAGGGTTTCCTCTATGCCGATTCCTGCGACGGCGACGGCCGCCAGCTCTCCGTCCCGATGCTGGGCTTCTACGGCAGCTGGGCCGAGCCGAGCATGTATGACAAGTCCGTATATCTCGAGGATATGTGCACCGAGGGCGCAACGGGCTACGTTGCCCAGCGCACGAACTTCCTCGTGCAGCGCATGGCAGGCTCCACGTCCGGCTACTACTTCGGCGGCAACCTCTATGCCGAGGATGACGAGGCCATCGCGGACCGCGCGTCCTTCGCCAATGAGAGCGGCAATACGATCTATGCGGCCGTTCCGACCATGATCCGCAATGCGTCCGATCTGAAGGTCACGATCCGCAATGCCGAGACCGGCGAGGTCTATACGACCGTTGACTACGGCACGGCGACCGGCGCATATTACTCCGCCTCCTCCGCCGCGTGGTCCGCGACCGGCACGCAGGTCAACCTGAGCTGGCGCGGCACCGCGGCGGACAACAAGACGCTCCTGCCCGAGGAAACGCCCATCGAGGTCGTCACCCGCGCCGTCCCGGAATACTACTGGGATCGCGAGACGGAGACGGTCATCGGCGGCGAAGAGAACCTGCCGGAGAGCGCCTTCTGGACGACCCGCTTCGTGCTGGACAACACCGCCCCGCAGGCCAACGACATCGTGCTGCACAGCAGCGCTGCCACCGGCAAGCGCTCCCTGAGCGTCACGGTGCAGGATAACCGCTATGTCGCGGCCGTCCTCCTGCTCAGCCGCAACGGCAAGCAGATCCTCGCGCGTCAGGCCGTCAACCAGACGGAGCCCGGCACAGAGACGACGCTGGAATTCCCGCTCGACGGCATCTACACCAACGACCTGCTCGTCGCGGTCTATGACTACGCCTGCAATGTCACCGCCTATCAGACGAGCTTCGGCGGCAATGTTGAGCAGCCTGCTGCCAACGCTACGCTCCGTGCGGCCGTTCCCGGCACGGATGACACGACCCTCTTCCTCGAGCTGAACACCGAGGACAAGAGCAGCATCAAGGCCCTGAACGAAAACAATCCCCTGCCCGCATCTGTCCTTTCCGTCACGAGAGGCCCGGAGGGCAAGCTCCTGCTCGCAAGCAACGAGCTGGATGATGCAAAGAACCTTGTTTCCACGCTCTACAGCGTCGATGAGACGGACTACACCGCTACGAAGATCGGTTCGCAGAGCAAAGCGGCCTACACCTCCATGACCTATCTGCCGCACCTGAACGGCGGCACCCTGCTGGCCGGTTACGGCTACAACCTCCTGCGTGTCGACACCGCGACAGGCACGATGACGAGCCTCGGCAGCTTTGCCTCCGTGATCGGCAGAGGTGTCTACATCGTCGGCATGACCTATGTCGGCCCGGAGGAAACCGACGAGTACGGTACCTGCGATGATTTCGCCATGCTGTGCAGCGACGGCAGCGTCTATCTCTTCTCCATGGCTTACTACACGAATGCCTACGGCCGCAAGACCTATGGCCTGTACTCCCGCTCGCTGCTCGGCAACGTGCCGGACGTGATGGCGAACTACGCCGCCGGTTCTGCGCTGTACTATGCGGATAACCGCCTGTACATCAGTGTGCTGACCACGTCGGCCTCCAAGCTCAGCTATGTGGACCTGACGGCCGACATCTTCTGGCCCATTTCGATCGGGCAGATCAGCGCGGCGCCCGTCGCCCTGTACTCCGCAATGCAGAATGCGGCTGCGGACGACGCAGCGGCGCTTGCCCCGTGGGCGGAGCGCCAGACCGGTATGCAGGCTCTGGAGCCCGCCGCAGCGGAGACGCTGACGGCCCAGCCGCTCCCGGCTCTGCAGTGAGCGCGGAACGGAAAGGAGACTTCCTGTTATGATGAAAAAACTCTTTGCGCTGCTTCTTGCAGCCGTAATGCTGCTGGGCGCCGGTGCGACGGCCCTGGCCGCCGAGCCTGAGGGCGCGGGCTATGTCATCAGTATAGCGAACAGCAGCACAACGAACAGCCTGACGGTCGACCTGCTTACCTGGGAAGGTATGAAGAACGGCCGGCTGGAGCTGACGTACCCCGAGGAACTGACGCTCGTTTCCGCCCGCAGCACGCTGGATGCCGGGGCCGGCATCACCGACCTCGACGCCTCGAAGCCCGGCACGGTGCACTTCGCCTGGGCGGCCTACACCGCGCAGAAGGATGGAACGCCGGTCCTGCGCCTCACGTTCCGCGGCCAGCACGGCAAGACCTATTTTTGGAACGTGATCGATACGGAGACCGGCTGGCAGAGTAAGTCCATGCTGCCCTTCGACTATCGCTTTAACGATGTCCTGGACGAGAACGCCTGGTATTACGATGCCGTGTACGCCGCCTGGGACGCAGGCCTGATGAACGGCGTGGGCGAAGGCCTCTTCGCGCCGAACGCCACGCTGGACCGTGCGACGCTTGCGACCGTCCTCTATCGTGAGGCGGGCGAGCCTGCCGCGAAGGGCACGGCGTCCTTCACGGACATTGCCGAGGGCCAGTGGTACACCGACGCCGTCAACTGGGCGGCAGAGCAGGGCGTGGTCAACGGCTATCCCGACGGCACGTTCCGTCCGGAGGCCCCGATCACCCGTCAGGAAATGGCCACGATGCTCTACCGCTACTGGAAGCTGCGGGGCGGCAAGTATACCGCGAAGGACGATGTCCTTGCGGGCTATCAGGACCGCGGTGAGGTCGCCGATTGGGCACTGGAGGCCATGAGCTGGACGGTGCAGTCCGGCATCATCGTCGGCATGACGCCCACGACGCTGAACCCGGCCGACGGCGCAACGCGCGCGCAGGTCGCTCTGGTGCTCGTCAACTACCTGAAGATGAACTGATCCCGAGACCGCAGGCTCCCGCCGTCTTCCGGCGGCGGGAGCGCCCCCGAACGATTCTGAAAGGAAGGAAATCTGCATGAAAAAGCGGATGTTATCCCTGCTTCTGGCGGTCGCGCTCGTGCTTGGGCTTTGCCCGAGCGTCTTTGCGGCGGGAAGCAGCTATGCCGATGTGCTCGACACCCATTGGGCGCATCCCTATATCGAAGACGTCACGGAAAAGGGCATCATGAACGGCGTGGACGATAAGAACTTTGCGCCGGAGGATGCCATGACGCGCGCCATGTTCGTCACGGTCCTTGCCCGCCTGAGCGGCGACACGCTCACGGAGCAGACCAGCTTCTCCGATGTCCCGGCCGGTCAGTGGTATTCCGCTGCTGTGAGCTGGGCGGCGGAAAACGGCATCGTGCTCGGCTATCCGGATGGTACGTTTGCCCCCGACAAGGCCGTTTCCCGTGAGGACGCCATGACCCTGCTGGTCCGCTTTGCGGGCTGGAAGGCGCTCGCGCTCCCCGAGGGCGGCGAGCTGACCTATGCGGATGCCGCGAGCATCCAGGACTATGCGAAGGAGGCCGTCGCCGTGGCGACTGCGGCCGGGATTCTGGCCGGTTACCCGGACGGCACGTTCCTGCCGCAGAAGTCCATCACGCGCGCCGAGGCCGCCAAGATCCTCAGCACGCTCATGAAGGTCACGGATTATACGCCGGTCGAGCCGACGGAGCCCTCTGAGGAGCCGACGGAAGAGCCGACCGAGGAACCCACCGAAGAGCCGACCGAGGAGCCGACGGAAGAGCCCACGCAGGAGCCCACCGAGCCGTCCGAGCCGACGGAGCCGGGCAAGACCGTGACCGTCACGTTCCGCGGCGAGAACGGCTATGCCAAGTACCACGGCCAGAAGGTCGCGAGCATCGAGGTCAACACGAACGAGCCCTATGTGGAGTTCGGCCTCTACGGCGTGGCGGAAAACGGCTTTGAGCTCGACACCGCCTCCGCCTCCGCGGGCACGCTCGTCCGCGCGGAGAACGTGTTCATCCTCTCGGACTTTGATGAGGATGTTACGGTCGATTTCACGACCCGCTACCGCACGATGCAGGTCAATTTCATCATCAGCCCGAACGTCAACGCCATGTACGTCGACACACCCGTGAGCGTGACGTGGGGCCAGCCCGTCCCCGTGCCGGAGACCCGCCGCGTCGGCTCCCATGTGTCGAACTGGTACACGGACGCCGCCTACACGCAGGTCTATGACTTCTCCACGCCGGTCACGACGAACCTGACGCTCTACGGCAAGTGGGAGACCAATGTCTATACCGTGACCTATATCGTCGACGGCGAGGTCTACTATTCTACGCAGGTCGATCATGGCGAGTATGTCACGAACCCGAAGAACCCGACGAAGAACAACTACGTCTTCGACGGCTGGTATACGGACGAGGCCTGCACGCAGCTCTTCGACCGTAATCAGAGCATCAAGGCTGATGTGACGGTCTATGCCGCATGGGCGGAAGCCAAGCTGAACTATGTCTATCTCGACGGCAAAAACGGCGACGACAGCAAGTCCGGTATGACAGCCTACGACGGCGTCAAGACGTTCGCCCGCGCCAAGGAGCTGCTGGCGGATTCGGCCTACAAGGTAATTTATATCACGAGCATGGTCACCGTCGGTGATACGCAGGTCTGGGATCTGAGCGAGTATCCGGATGCGGTGGTCACGCGTGCCGAGGGCTACAAGAGCAGCTACATGTTCTGGGTGAACGCCACCGGTAACCTGACGCTCCAGAATATCTGCATTGACGGCGGCGCGCAGCGCTGGGCTGCCGAGGACGGCACGCCGTTCTCCAGCTATATCGTCGGCAACTGCACGTCCGGCAAGCTGACGCTGAATGCGGGCACCGAGATCTGCAATACCGTTACGACCAGCAGCAATATTCTCTTTCTGCATAACGCCGACTTCACCATGAACGACGGCGCGAGCATCCATGACAACACCTGCAAGACGGCGACGATCGGCCTTTCGACCACGAAAGGCGGCAGCAGCATCGTCCTGAACGGCGGCGAAATTCACCACAATACCGTGACCTATGCCGCGAAGGCAAACGTCAGCGTCTTGAGCGTCCCGGCCGGTGCCATCAGCTTGTCCGGAAGCTCCACGAATGGCTTTACGACGTTCACGATGAACGGCGGTAAGATCTACGCCAACAATGCCGCTGCCGAGGGCAGCCTGAAGGGCGTGGGCGCGATCTTTGTCGGTCAGTATGTCAATGCCGAATTCAAGGGTGGCGAGATCACCGGCAATGCCGGCGCTACCGCAGGAGCCATCCTGCTGCAGGGCGGCTCGGCAACGAAGCCCAGCAGCTGCACGCTGGAAAACGGCAGGATTTTCGGCAATACCGCCACGGCGGGCGCAGAGTACCAGATCTACGCCCACGGCAGCATGATCCTTGCGAACCAGAGCGTGGTGGAAAGCGAAATTCTGCTGATGAACAGCACGGCCCGTCTGCCGGTTCTCGTGACCTCCGCTCTGAAGCAGCCGCTGCGGCTGAAGCTCGAAGCGCAGGTTTACATGAACAAGATCGTTGGCGGCAGCGGCTATACGCTGACCGAGGCCGATCTGGCGAACATTGAGCTGACAGAGCCGCTGGATTCCCATTACAAGCTGTCGGTCGACACGGAAACGAACACGGTTTTCCTGAATGCTTCCCGTGTGGTCGGTACGGTCGTTTATCTCGCGGCCACCGGCAGCGATGCGAACGACGGCAAGACGGCCGAGACCGCCGTTCTGACGTTCGCGCGCGCGAAGGAGCTGCTTATCGAGCGGCAGTCCGCCACGGGGGACAACATTATCAGTATCCCGCCGGCTTCGGCGGGCTCTTCCCCCAAGTGCCTTGTGGTACGCAGCGACGAGACGTGGTCCCTGAAGGGCATTCCGAATGCCTATGTCATGCTGGAGAACGACACGAATACCTCTGGCAATCTTGTCGAGGTCCTGAACTGCACACTGACGCTTGAGGACATCACGTTCGACGGCAACCGCTATTATCAGCTCAAGGGCAAGTACGCTACGGCGATCCGCGGTGACTGGAGCGACGGCCAGAAGGCGCAGATCGTCGTTAAGTCCGGCACGGTGTTCCGCGATTTCGACGATGATGCCATCTATGCCTATGGCTCGATCGTTACCATCGAGGACGGCGCAGTCTTTGAAAACATCAGGAAGGGTTCCGCCGTCTTTGCAACAGGATCGGTGCAGAAAACGGACGACAAGTCTTCCGAGGTCATCGTCAACGGCGGAACGTTCCGCAACAACCTCTATTCCTGCCTCAGCATCCTCGGCCAGAGCAAGCTCACGGTGAACGGCGGTACGTTTGAGAACAACGTCGTCAGCAACACCAAGGGCGGCGCCGCCATTCTCGGCGATTCGGCCGGTGCGGAGATTACAGTGAACGGCGGTATCTACCGCAACAATGCGCTGACGGCGGAGACCGGCACAATGAGCATCGGCACCGTTCTGCTGGCCACGAACGGCTGCAAGGTCACTGTCACGGGCGGCGAATTCTACGGCAATACCTGCGCCTCGGCTGAAAACGGCAACGGCTTTGCCTGCAGCGGCACGAACGCGGCGGACATCACGCTGAAGCTGAAGGCCGGAACGAACATGACCAATGCTCCGTTCTTCTGGAATACGCCGAGCAAGACGGCCTGTCTGAACATCGCCTCGGCTCTGCCCGGCACGCTGAAGATCGCCTTCCGCAGTGCGCCTGCGGCCGGTACGGTCGTGGCTGCCGGTGCGGACTACACGCTCACGGAGAATGACCTGAGCAACCTGATCAGCCTGAACGAGGGCGTGCGCTTCGCGCTCGTCAACGGCCAGATCGTCACGGCAGAATAAGCAATATCCCCAACGGCCCCGCTGCACCCGCAGCGGGGCCTCAGCTTGTCAAAAAAGTCCCTTTGGACTTTTTCGCCAAGCTGCTTTCAGAATTGCAAAATAGAATTTTGCAGTATTATTTTGCAATTCTGCCGCTGCGGCGGATGATTGAACGCG
>DQIA01000039.1 GCA_003525905.1 Clostridiales bacterium | reverse complement strand
GGGGACAGCCAGGCCCGGCGCTGCACCTGCGCAAGAAACAGGCTGTCGTTAAAATGGTATGCACCGATTGCGTCTGTAGCGGCGCTCGTTGTACAAGGCCGCCGCGCGAGAGAAAAATGTAGCGGCGCTCAGTGAGCGCCATGCAGGCTGGCAATGGTTGCGGCACAAATTCAGCGGCGCAAGGCCTCCGGATTTGTCATTGCGAGGGCGCTTCGCGCCTGTGGCAATCTCGGGAAGGCAGTCACGATTTTGTCGGAACTTGCCTGTTATCCACCCGGGTCCTGCGAGATTTCCACGTCGCTTCGCTCCCCGGAATGACAAACTTGGGGGTCTCACGCCATAAAATACATACCTCAAATATTGCCAGCCTGCAAGGCGGTCACTCCCCGCAAGGGCACGCCGCATCCGTAAGGCGGCAAAGCCGCCAACGGCTGCGCAGTGAGCGCCGCTACAGACGCAATCGGTGCGCACCGTTTTATCGCCAGCCTGTTCGGGTCGGCAGCGTACCGCCGGGAGCGGCATGCCGCTCCCCTACATTGGCCGGTTCTGCTTTATGTCAACCTGTGCGGCTCAGCAGCACCGCGCCTCGCGGCGTTGATTTCCCCAATAGCGCGTATCCCACAAAACCAACCCACCAAAGGAGTCCCATTTATCATGCTGATCGATTTTTCGAAGATCGAAGAAGTCCGCGTTCCCAATTTTAAGGGCGGCGAGAAGGAGCTGCTGAAGAAGGCCTATGCCGACGGCCGGAACTGCATCATGCTCGACCGCCTCATGCCCGGTGCTTCCATCGGCAGGCACACCCATGAGACGAACAGCGAGATCATGTACATCGTCTCCGGCACGGCCACGTTCACCGTCGGCGACACCGTCGAGACCGTGCAGGCCGGGCAGTGCCACTATTGCCCGAAGGGCGGCACGCATATGCTTCAGAACCGCGGCGAGGAGCCGCTCGTGTTCTTCGCTGTCGTTACGGAACAGTAAGGGCAGCACCGCATCATTGCAGCTTTGGCCTTCGCCGGATATTTTTCGCCGAATGCTTTCACGGAATGATGCGGTCCTGCTTAACCGCGCGGCGTGCCTCCGCTGCGCAAGACCCCGCGCGGGGGACCGGCCTGCCGGTCCCCTTGCCGGGCAATATCCGGAGAGAAGAGATTGGAGGATATTAGGATGAGAGATCCGCTGCCCCGCGTGCAGCGCGGCCTTGCCGCTGCCCTGCGCGACCGCCGCACCCAGCTCAGCGCCGCTGCCTTTGTGCTGACGGCGCTTGCCTGCTATCTCTATGTGCTGGTCGGCAACATCAATAACTACGACAACATCGTCTGCACACCGGAGGGCTACGGAACGGGCCTGCGTTCCGGCCGCTGGATGCTGACGCTTCTGGGTGATACCGTCGGGCACGCCATGGGCAACTTCAACCTGCCCCTGTTCAACGGCCTGCTCGGCCTCGCCTTTCTTGGCCTTGCCTGCCAGTTCCTCTGGCGCGCGCTGCATTTGCAGAAGCCGTGGCAGTGCGCCGTGCTCACGGCCATCACGGCGGCATGGCCCGCCGCGGCCTCGGCCATGCTGTTTTCCTTCACCGTACACTATTACCTCTTCGCCGTCCTGCTGGCGGCCGTGGCCGTCTGGATGGCGGACCGGAGCGGCTGGGGCTGGTTCGTCGGCGCGGTGCTGACGCTCGCCTGCTCCATCGGTGTCTATCAGGCCTATTTCCCCCTTGCCGCCGCCCTGCTTGTGCTGCGCCTGCTGCAGCAGTGCCTCGACAGCGAGACTCCGTGGAAGACCGTCGCCCTGCGCGCGCTGCGCTTTGTCGGGGTGCTCGCGGCGGCAATGGTCGTGTATTTCCTGCTGCTGCATCTGTGCCTGCGCCTCTATCACGAGACGCTCACGGCCTATCGCGGCATCAACAACATGGGCAAGCTGAATTTTGCCGAGCTGCCGCAGATGCTCGTGCGCTGCGTGCGCTGCTTCTACCTGCTGCCGAAGACCGGCTATGCCTTCCTGACGAATTCGCGGCTCATCCGCTGGGCCATGTGGGCCTCCCTGCTGCTGTCCGCCGTCAGCCTTGCGCTGGCATGGCGGGACCGCGATTGGAAGAAGATCGTCACGGTCGTGCTCCTGCTGGCTGCCCTGCCCATTGCGGCAAACGGCATTTTCATCATGGCCCCGGAAACGGCGACGCATACGCTCATGACCTACGGCGTCGTCACGCTGTTCTACCTGCCGCTCATCGTGGGCGACGGCCTGCGCTGGAGGCGCGACGCCGTGCGCCGGTGGGTCAGCCTGCTGACCTGCCTGTGTCTTGCCGGTGCGTCGGCAGGGTATGCATGGTTCTGCAACGGCTGCTACCGCACGAATTACTATTCCAATGAGATCATGGCGAGCTATTACACCTCCATGCTCACGCGCGCGCGCTCGATGGAGGGCTACACGCCCGATCTCGAGATCGTATTTGTCGGCCAATATGTGGAGGATCCGACGCTGTGCGACCTGTGGAGCGGCACGCCGTTCATCATGGGCGGCCGCAGCACAGCCTCCGTCCAGATCAACGAATACGGCCGCCTGCGCATGATCGTGATGTCCACCGGCATGGGAACGCGCTACGCCACAGACGACGAGCTGGCGCAGTACGCAGACAGCATTGCCGCTGCCCCGAACTACCCCGCCGACGGCTGCATGTGGATCGAGGACGGCAAGCTGTTCATCCGTCTCTGCGACCCGAGCACGGTATATTATTAACAGACTGTCAAAAAAGCTCTGGAGGGCTTTTTTGACAAGCTGATTTTAAGTCCCGGCGTTGTTTCCCGGTTGACAGCCGCCCTGTCCGATGCTATAATCAGAATCGATATAACAGTACCGATATTGACGCCCCGGCTGCACCTTGTAGGGGAGGGGACAGCCAGGCCCGGCGCTGCACGGACGGTTGGCACAGTGTATCGTTAAAATGGTGACAGCCCCCGACTTGTCATTGCGAGGAGGCCGTAGGCCGACGTGGCAATCTCGGGAAGGCAGTGCAGCTCGTACAAGCTGTCGTTAAAATGGTGTGCACCGATTGCGTCTGTAGCGGCGCTCACTGAGCGCCTTGTACAGGGCAATTCAACCGCGTCAGGGCGCTGGTGCATCGCCGCACCACCCTGACGTGTCATTGCGAGGAGCGAAGCGAC
>DQIA01000026.1 GCA_003525905.1 Clostridiales bacterium | reverse complement strand
CGGCTGTCCGCTCCCCTACAATGACTTCCCTATCATATGGAAAGGGCCGTGACCCGTTCCTTGGGCCACGGCCTTACAAGATGGAAAACAGATGAAGCACGCAGTCGGCGTTGGCTTATCCGCAGATATTTCCGCGGCATCGCCGGCTGCCTGAGCGGAACGGGGCGTACCCCGTCTCTGTACAAAATGATATCATATCGGCGGCGGGGAATTGTGAACAAATTATGAAAATAGCCAAAATAGTTTTCACATGTTCTCCACTTTTCGTCGAAATGACGGGATATCAGCTGACGAGCCGCGCCTCGAGCACGACGGGGTTGTGATCCGTCACCGCGAACTCGGCATCCTGCGTGCGGACGCTGACCGGCTCGACATTCGGGCTGAGGATAAAGCCGTCGATGACATAGAACTGCGTGCCGGAGCTTCCGGCGCTGTAGGGCTGGTTCAGCAGGCGGCAGGTCGGCGCAGCGCTGTCCCAGGCATACCGCCAGCCCGCAGGCAGGTCGCCGAGCGTGCCGGGCGTCCAGTCCGCGCCGGAGGCGATGGGATAGCGGTCCGTGCCGTCCGGGAAGCTCTGGTTGAAGTCGCCGCCCGCGATGACATAGTTGCCCTTGGCATATTCCTCCTGCAGGATCTGCAGGAGCATGGCCGTCTGGGCCTCCTTGCCCTCGCCGTCGTCATAGGCCTCGAGGTGCAGGTTCACGAGCACGAGCTCCTGCTCCGAGCCGTCGATGGGGATGCGGGTGACGAGCAGACAGCGCTTGAGATTGGCGATGCGCACCGGCCACGAGAACGGGCACGGCAGGCGGTAACGCGTGGCGGCCGTGATGTCGTAGCGGCTGTAGGTCGCAACGCCGGAGTGCACGCGGCCGATGGGCTCCGTGACAGGATAGGGCACATAGTCGCAGGAATAGTTCAGGGCAAAGCGGCTCTCATAGTTCTCGAGATCGAATTCATACTGCCGCCACTGGTCATAGCCGTAGCTGCGCTTCGAATCCGTGTCGACCTCCTGCAGCATCACGAAGTCGGCGTCCGCACCGCGGATGAGGTCCTCGATGCCGAGCATATTCTGCCGCACGGTCTCTGCATCGGACGGCCTGACGCCCTCGCCGCCGTCCATGAAGAAGTCCTCACCGGCGTCCAGCCCGCCGTAGCCGGTATTGAGCGTCAGCACGCGGACGGTCTGGCCGCCCGTGAGCTTGCCCTCGCGCAGGACGTTGCCGCGCTGTGCGTCCTCGGCATAGGCCGGGCGGTATTCCGTGACCGTGAGATAGCCGATGCCGCCCGCCGCGACGATGGCGACGGCCAACACAAGGAACAGGAAATATTTGACGATCTTCCGGACGACCCGGCCGCGGCGCTTCGGCTTCTGCGGGACCTCCGGCTCGCCCTCGGGTCCCGGCTCGTCCTCCGGGCGCAGCTCCGGCAGGCGCGCCGAGCCCTCGAGCGGATCGACGGGATCCGGCAGCACGCGCGTGCGGTCAAGCTCCTCGTCCGGCGTCAGCTCCGGGATATCATGTTGCTGCAATGTGCTCGCCTCCTTGCTCTGCGGCGGCGTGATAGGTCAGGCCGCGCGGATAGAAAAAACGGATGCTCTGCGGTGCGATCTCAAACGTGACGTCGCGGGACATCATGAGCTCGCCGTCGAGATTGATCTCGCTTTCGCGGTCGCAGCGGATGTGCACCCGCCTGCAGCGGAAGTGGCGGATGAGCTCCGGCAGCTGGGCATAGTGCCCGGCCTTGTATTTGCCGATGACACGCAGCATCGTCGCGCGCGACACGTCGCGCACCAGCAGCACGTCGAGCAGGCCGTCGTCCGGCTCCGCATCGGGCACCGGGTTGAAGCTACCGCCATAATACCGGCCGTTTGCAATGCACATCAGCGTCTGATTGCCGTCAAAATGCTGCCCGTCCACGTCGACGACATAGTGCTCGTGGATGCCGCGGATAAAATTCACGCCCGTGGAGAGCAGATAGGCGCCCGTCCCGCTGACAAGCGGCAGGCGCTTATAGCGCCCGATTTCCGTTCCGATGCGGGCATCGAAGCCCATGGAACAGATGTTGACGGCGAAATTCTGCTCGTTGCAGCGGATGAGGTCGAATGTGGCCTCCTCGGCGTCGAGCAGGCGGGGCAGGGAGCGGAAGGCCGCCGGATCGGAGAAGATCTTGATGAAATCGTTGCCGGAGCCGCCGGGAAAATGCGTCACGGCGGCGTTGGCGTGGCCCGCCGCGCCGTTGACGACCTCGTTGAGCGTGCCGTCGCCGCCGCAGGCATACAGCCGGACCGGCTCGCCGGAGGAAGCGGCGGCCTGCGCGATATGGGTGCAGTCGCCGGGCGCGCGGGAGACGAGGATCTCATAGTCCAGCCCCTCGCAGGCCGCGCGGATCGTCTGGGTAAATTCGCCCGTCCGGTCATATTTTCCGGCAGCGGGATTGATCAGAAATACATGCCGCAAGCGTCTGCGCCCCTTTCAGAAATACATATAGACATTGCACTGCAGGCGGCCGTTGTAGAGCTTGCGCTTTTTCGTGGCCTGCTTGCCGAAGTAGTGCTCAAATTCCGGCTCGGAGGAGATGATATACTTTTTCCACCCGTCGGCAAAGCGCAGGTGGCGGCCGAACTGCCGCATGAGCTGCTGCGCACTGCGCTGCTCGAGCATACGCTCGCCATAGGGCGGGTTGCAGACGATGACGCCGTGGTCGCACGGCAGGCTCTCACGGGTGGCATCCGCCTCGCGGAACTCGAT
The DNA here is from genome assembly GCA_003525905.1 of Clostridiales bacterium. Classification (GTDB taxonomy): domain Bacteria; phylum Bacillota; class Clostridia; order Oscillospirales; family Oscillospiraceae; genus JAZOXB01. The sequence goes on along the minus strand of DQIA01000026.1, from coordinate 1,215 downwards.
GTATTTGCTCACCCCGGCCTTCTTTGCGTTCGCAATGGCGATGGCAAGGCTGCCGGAGTCGATGTCCGTGCCGAGAATGCGGTATTCCCCGCGGAACTCCGCCGCGCGCGCGGCCTCGCGGGCCTGCGTCCAGACATCCTCCGGAATGCAGGACCAGCTCTGCGCCGCAAATTTGCGGGCAAGGCCCGGCGCGCGGTTCAGCGCGGCCAGCGCCGCCTCGATGACGATGGTGCCGGAGCCGCAGAACGGGTCCCAGAAGAAATCGCGGCCGCGATAGCGGGCCAGATTCACCATGGCGGCGGCCATGGTCTCGTGCAGCGGGGCCTCGTTGCCCACGGCGCGGTAGCCGCGCTTGTGCAGGCTGACGCCGGAGCTGTCGAGGAATACCTCGCACAGGTCCTTCATGATGGAAAAGCGCAGCTGGTAGGTCTCGCCGGTCTCGGGCAGCCACGTCAGGCCGTAGTACGCGCCGAGGTGGTCGACGGCGGCTTTTTTGACGATGGACTGGCAGTCCGGCACGGAGTGCAGCTGAGAATCAAGGCTGTAGCCCTTGACGGGGAACGCGCCCTCGCGCGGGACGAAGCGCTCGAGCGGAATGGCCTTCACGCCCTGATACAGCTCCTCAAACGACCGCGCCGGGAAGCGCGCCAGCAGGATCATGACCCGCTCGCCCATGCGCAGCCCGATATTCGCGCGCGCCAGCTCGGCCGCGCCGCCCGTGAAAAACACGCGGCGATCCTCGACGCGCACATCCTCCATGCGCATTCGCCGCAGCTCGTCGCCCACGAGGCCCTCAAGGCCAAACAGGCACGGCACGGCCATTGTCCAACGTTCCATTGCGTATCCTCCCGCCCAAATTCGAGCGATTATTTCTCATTATTTTTATGTTCTATTATAACCGATAGCAGGACCGATTGCAACGGCCAATATTCCCCGCTGCCCGGCGCAGAAAAAATTGAAAAAACATAAAATCAGGGCTTGACTTTTTTGGGATTTTGCATATAATTATATATGCGCTTTGACGCACGGCAAATAGCGGGTTTGTGTAATGGTAGCACACCGGACTCTGACTCCGTTTGTGAGGGTTCGAATCCTTCACCCGCTGCCAAAAACCGGTTGTCCATTGGACAACCGGTTTTTCTATGGTTTTTGTATTTTTTAGACTGTCAAAGAATTGTCAAGCCAAAAGTTACGGAGGGAAGAAAAGTGTGAAAG
>DQIA01000052.1 GCA_003525905.1 Clostridiales bacterium | reverse complement strand
CTGACGGTTTCCTTTCACACTTTCCTTCCCTCCGAGACTTTCGGCTAGGCAGGTTTCTTTAACAGTCTGAAACTACCGGAAGCACAGGCTTCCGGTAGTTTTTCAAACACAATCAATCACAATCAATTATTTACTTCGCGAAGACCTTCTTCAGGCGGGCGAAGCGGGGCAGGCCGTCCTCATAGCCCAGAGCCGTCTGGCCCTCGAGCAGCGGCGTGCAGTAATCGATGAAGGCGTCGGTAACATAGGCGTTGTCGCTGGTGATCCACTCGAGCGGGATCTTCTTCTCGGCGTTGGCAACACGGCGCAGGTCGAACAGCTCATAGGAGACGCTGTAGCCGCCGTCGCGCTTGCAGACCATGCCGACCATCTTGCCGGTCTCACCGCGGAGCGCAGACTCGACGGCGACCTTGCCGCACTGGAAGGCTTCCTCGATATCCGTCGCGGAGGCGCAGTGGGCGGCGCAGCGCTGCAGCAGGGACAGCTCGATGCCGCGAACCTTCGCGCCGGTGGCAGCGGAGACGATGCCGGCCAGACGATGGGCCAGGCCGCCCAGCTGGGCATGGCCGAAGCCGTCGGTCGAGGAGGTCTTGGCCTCGGAGACGAACGCGCCGTCGGAGTAGTGAATGCCCTCGGAGACGGCAACAAGGCACTGGCCCTGGCCCTCATAGACGCGGATGACGTCGTCGAGGAAGTCGGCCATGTCAAAATCGACCTCGGGGAGATAGATGAGGTCCGGGCCGTCGCCCTTGGCGGCGGGCAGGACGGTGGCGGCGGTCAGCCAGCCTGCATGGCGGCCCATGCACTCGATGATCGTGATCATGCCCTTGTTGTAAACGCGGCAGTCACGGGCAACTTCCATAACGGAGGTCGCGATATACTTGGCGGCAGAGGCAAAGCCCGGGCAGTGGTCCGTGCCGATGAGGTCGTTGTCGATGGTCTTCGGCACGCCGATGACGCGGCACTCATAGCCGACCTTGGCCATATAACGGCTGATCTTGGCGCAGGTGTCCATGGAGTCGTTGCCGCCGATGTAGAAGAAGTAGCGGACGTTGTACTTTTCAAAGATCTCAAGGATGCGCTTATAGTCCTTGTCGTTGTCGGACGGATCGGCGATCTTGTAGCGGCAGGAGCCGAGGGCGGAGGACGGCGTATAGAGCAGGCGCTCAAGCTCTGCGGGATCCTCTTCGTCCATAATCATGAGCCGATCTTCCAGAACGCCGACGATGCCGTGCTCGGCACCATAGACCTTGGTGATGTTCTCATCCTCGAGGGCGGTTTTGATCACGCCGTAGGCACTGGCGTTGATCACGGAAGAGGGACCGCCGGACTGACCGACGATCGCTGCACCGATCAGGGGTTTCTTCGTGGGCATGGGATAACCTCCAAATCAAGATATGATGAAGTCTGTGTGAAAGATTTTTCACCGATTGCTATTATACCATACGAGGCTAGGCTTTGCAAGGAATTCATCACGGCAGTGTGACAATTTTCGCGAATTTTGATGCAATTTTTGCAGCTTGTGCCGAAGTCCCCCAAAGGCAGGTTGACAGTCCCGTGCCTTATGCGTATAATAAAAGCGAATCACTGCGGGCAGAGAACCGCAGAATTGAAGGAGGATCATCCATTATGGCAGGATTTTGCACACGCTGCGGCCGCCCTCTGCCGGAGAGCGGCATCTGCCCCTGCACGCAGCAGCCCCAGCAGCCGCAGTATCAGCAGCCCCAGCACCAACAGCCGCAGCAGCCGCAGGCTCCAAAGGAGCCGAGCGCCTTCGGCCTTGCGATCAAGGGGCTTCCCCAGCTGTGGCTGAGCTACTGCAAGGACCCCATCGGCACGACGCGCAAAGCCGTGGAAAAGCACGACTTCCTCAGCGGCATCCTGATGGCCGCCGTGACGTACATCGCCGTGTTCTTTGCCACGCTCGTGTATGCGCTGCGCCTGGACTACCATTTTCCGGCCGTTGCATGGCTCGGCGCGAGCCTGCTCATGCCCGTCGCCGGCTTCGGCCTCACGCTGCTGGCCACGCTTGTTCTGACGAAGGTGGCGAAGGTCCCGTCCGATTTTAAGGGAATGCTCGCCTCCTCCGGCCTCGGCATGACGTTCCCCGCAACGCTGGCCGCCGGCTCCATCGTATTGCTGCTCGTGTACCCCGGCCTCATCTCCCTGCTCGGCGTCGCGTCGTTTGCCGTGTGGGCCGTCGTCACCGTCGGCACACTGCTGCAGGTCTACGGGGTAAAGCTGAACCTTGTAACCATTTTGCTGTGCGTTGCGTTCTGCATCGCCGGCTACTATGTTGTGAGCGGCCTGCGCGACTGGTTCCTGCACGCCTGCTATTCCTACGACATCAACGACGTTCTGTCCGGTCTCGGCGATCTGTTCGGCTGACCCAAAAGGTCCGTCAGGCCCTGCAGGGCTTCTGATCAGAGCTTCCCTAAAAAATGCGCTGCTTCGGCGGCGCATTTTTTATTCGATTTGACATACCGTCTTCGTCAAGTTTGCTACAGAGATATTGTAATTTAGAGCATATTTTGCATTCCTTTTTCATGTAGCATTGGTTAATTTTGTGGAAAACATCCATGATTTTGTAAAATTTTGCAGAGAAAGCTGGTTGGTTTGCACAGAGTTTTCTATGCAATCTGCGCATTGACAGGACAGGCCGCCCATCATATAATACGCTTGCAGGAAATAAGTGGTGGAGTCTGTCATAAAGTGTTATGCACTTTATTTATTCCTGCCATGCGCGACACGGCCGAACGGAAGTGGGCATCCGGGACGTTGTGGGAACGCAGCATGCAAAGGGCAGAACTTCCATGCGGAGCTCTGCCCTTTGTCTATCTCACCCGAGATCGTCGGGAGCCGCCTCAACAACGGGGCGGCTTCCGTATTTTTAGGGGCGCTCGGAGAGCGCCATGGAGGCTTGCAGCATGCGCTGCATTGCTTCTGGCGCAAGGCCCCCAGATTTGTCATTGCGAGGAGGCCGGAGGCCGACGTGGCAATCTCGCGGCACATGCCGAATAATAGGAAAACCATCGGCGAAATCGC
>DQIA01000031.1 GCA_003525905.1 Clostridiales bacterium | reverse complement strand
ACGCCGCCGGAGAAAATGATTCCTATTTTCTTTGCGCTTGCGAGCGCAAACTCTGCGAGGCTCTTTATACAAACTGAGGAAACTCTGACGATTTCCTTTGCCTTCAGCTGGGAAGGCTTTTCGACAGACTGCGGTGGGGCTGCCGTTAACAGCAGCCCCACCCGGAATATTGGAACTTTGGGCACAGAAGCACGTCTTACAGGTGCAGCACGCGTTCCTTGATCTCCTGCGTTCTGCCCTGATTCCAGAACTGCGTGCCGATGTAGCCGCAGGTGCGGCGGGCGACATTCATCTTGCTCTGGTCGGTGTTGCCGCAGTTCGGGCAGGTCCAGACGAGCTTGCCATCCGTGTCCTCCAGCACCTCGATCTCGCCGTCGTAGCCGCAGACCTGGCAATAATCGGACTTTGTGTTCAGCTCGGCATACATGATGTTGTCGTAGATAAACTTCATGACCTCGAGCACGGCATCGATGTTGTTCTGCATATCCGGCACCTCGACATAGCTGATGGCGCCGCCGGGCGAAAGGGCCTGGAACTGCGACTCAAAGGCCAGCTTGTCGAAGGCGTTGATCTTCTCCGTCACATGGATGTGATAGGAGTTCGTGATATAGCTCTTGTCCGTCACGCCGGGGACGATGCCAAAGCGCTTCTGCAGGCACTTGGCAAATTTGTAGGTCGTGGATTCCAGCGGCGTGCCGTAGAGGCTGAAGTCGATGTGCGTCTCCGCGCGCCACTTGGCGCAGGCCGCGTTCAGATAGCGCATAACATCCAGCGCAAACGGCGTCGCCGAGGGATCGGTGTGGGACTTGCCCGTCATATACTTCACGCACTCATACAGGCCCGCATAGCCGAGCGAGATGGTCGAATAGCCGTTGTAGAGCAGCTTGTCGATGGGCTCGCCCTTCGGCAGGCGCGCCAGCGCGCCATACTGCCACAGGATGGGGGCCGCGTCGGACAGCGTGCCCTTCAGGCGCTCGTGACGGCACATCAGTGCGCGGTAGCACAGGTCCAGCCGCTCGTCGAAAATTTTCCAGAACTTGTCCATTTCCTTGCCGGAGGACAGCGCCACATCGACAAGGTTCAGCGTCACGACGCCCTGGTTGAAGCGGCCGTAATACTTCGGCTTGCCCGGCTCATAGTTCCCGGCGTTGGCCACATTGTCCCAGCCGTTGCCGGAGGAATCCGGCGTCAGAAAGCTGCGGCAGCCCATGCAGGTGTAGACATCGCCGTTGCCCGGCGTCTCGCCCTTCGAGAGCTTGAGCTCCCGCATTTTCTTTTCGGAGATATAGTCCGGCACCATGCGGCGCGCCGTGCACTCCGCAGCCAGCCGCGTCAGGTAGAAATACTTCGAATCCTCGTGGATGTTGTCCTCCTCGAGCACATAGATGAGCTTCGGGAAGGCCGGGGTGATCCACACGCCCTTTTCGTTCTTCACGCCCTGATAGCGCTGACGGAGCGTCTCCTCGATGATGATGGCAAGATCATGCTTCTCCTGCGGATTACGCGCCTCGCCGAGGTACATGAACACCGTGATGAACGGCGCCTGGCCATTCGTTGTCATGAGCGTGACGACCTGATACTGGATGGTCTGCACGCCGCGCTTGATCTCCTCGCGCAGGCGCTCCTCGACGATCTTGGAAATACGCTCCTCCGCGGCCTCGGCCCCGAGCTCACGGATCTCGCGCACCACACTCTCGCGGATCTTCCGGCGGCTGACATCCACGAACGGGGCCAGATGCGTCAGAGAGATGGACTGGCCGCCATACTGGTTCGAGGCGATCTGCGCGATGATCTGCGTGGCGATATTGCAGGCCGTGGAGAAGGAATGCGGCTTTTCGATGAGCGTGCCGGAGATGACCGTGCCGTTCTGCAGCATGTCCTCGAGATTGACAAGGTCGCAGTTGTGCATATGCTGGGCATAGTAATCCGCATCGTGGAAGTGGATGATACCGGCCTCATGCGCCTCGACGATGTCGCGCGGCAGCAGGATGCGGCGCGTGATGTCCTTCGAGACCTCGCCCGCCATATAGTCGCGCTGCACGGCGTTGATGGTCGGGTTCTTGTTGGCGTTCTCCTGCTTGACCTCCTCGTTGTTGCATTCGATGAGGGACAGGATGCGGTCGTCCGTCGTGTTGGACTGGCGGACGAGACTGCGGGTATAGCGATAGGTGATATAGCGCTTGGCGACCTCGAAGGCCCCGTGCGCCATGATCTGGTCCTCGACGAGGTCCTGAATCTCCTCGACGGACAGGCTGCGGTTCATTTCCTCGCAGCGGATCGCAACGGCCTGCGCGATGCGGTCGATCTGCAGCGGCGTCAGGCGCTCGGCGTCCTCGGCCGCATTGTTGGCCTTTGTGATGGCCACGATGATTTTTTCGATTCGGAACGTCTCTTCCGCTCCATTTCTCTTGATGATCTTCATGGTATTCTCTCCCTGGGCTTTGCCCGTTTCTCTGTGTTACTCCGAATTTTCGATCCTTTCAGAACGATCTCAGCCGTTTCCCGCTGCGCATTTTTTTGAGGCAGTGCAGCATCCGGTCGTCGTTCACGCACCCCTATTATACTATATCTTGTGGTTATTTCAAGTCCTAACCACAATATTTTCCAAAAAACTTTTTAACGGGCCGGAATGCCTTTTTTCGCAGCAGGGCTTTCCTTTCCGGCAAAAGCGCGTTATAATGAATATGAACTTACGCTCTGGAGTCATGATTATGAAACGAATCGTCACCATGCAGGACCTGTCCTGCATCGGAAAATGCTCGCTGACCGTTGCGCTGCCGGTGCTCTCCGCCATGGGGCTGGAATGCGCCGTGCTGCCGACGGCCGTTCTCTCGGCGCACACCGCCTTCGAGGGCTTCCGCTATGAGCCGCTCTCGCTCACGCCGGTCGCAGACCACTGGCAGCAGCTCGGCCTGCAGTTCGACATGATCTACACCGGCTATCTCGGCGGCAGAGCTCAGGTGGATCAGGCGCTCGACTTCTTCACGCGCTTCCCCGCCATGCGGCTCGTGGACCCTGTCATGGCCGACCACGGCGCGCTGTATGCCGGGCTGGAGCCGGACTTCCCCGCCGTGCTCCGCACGCTCTGCGCGCAGGCTGACCTCATCACGCCGAACATCACGGAGGCCTGCCTGCTGACCGGGCTGGAATACCGTGAGACGCATGACGACAGCTACATCCGCACGCTCCTGGAGCGGCTGCTCGCGCTCGGGGCGCGCACGGCCATCCTGACCGGCGTCCGAACGGAGCCTGACCGCGTCGGCGTGGCGTGTATGGATGCCGCAGGCGCGGTGTCGCAGTGCAGCGCGCCGTATGTTCCCGCCGTGTTCTACGGCACGGGCGACCTGTTCGCCAGCACCTGCGCAGGCGCGCTGACGCTCGGCTGGAGCGTACACGATGCCATGGAGCTGGCCTCCGCCTACGTTGCGGACACCATCGCCGAGACCCGGCGCGAACCGGATGCCCGCTGGTACGGCGTGAGCTTCGAGGCAACTATTCCCCAACTTCTCCGCCGCATGGCGCAAAGGAGGCCCTCCCATGCAGAAAATTGACCGCACGCGGCGGAAGCGCCGCTATCTCGTCCTGTCGTTCTTCGTGCCATTCGGCGTGATGCTGCTGTGCTTCATACTTGGCGGCCTGTGGCCGTTCGGTGACCGGCAGGTGCTGGCGCACGACATGTGGCATCAGTATTACCCCTTCTTCGTCTCGTTCCGGGAAAAGCTCCGCTCCGGCGGCTCGCTGCAGTACCTGCGCGAGGCAGGCATGGGCATCGGCTACCTGCCGCTGTATGCCTACTACCTCTCCAGTCCCCTGTACCTGCTGTCCGTGCTGGTCCCGGCGTCGCTGCTGCGGGAATTCTTCGCGCTGCTCGTTCTGACGAAGATTGGACTGGCCGGTCTGTTCTTCGCCGTCTTCCTGCGGACGGCGTTCCGCCGGAACGAGCCTGCGCTCGTGCCGTTTTCCATGATGTACGCCCTGTGCTCCTTTGTGGCGGGCTACTATTGGAACATCATCTGGCTCGATGCGCTGGCTCTCCTGCCGCTGATGCTGGCCGGCATGGTCAGCCTGCTGCGTGAGGGCCGCTTCCGCCTGTATACGCTGGCGCTGGCACTCTCGCTGCTGTGCAACTACTATCTTTCGTTTTTCTGCTGCATCTTTGTCGGGCTGAGCTTCTTTGTCTGGTGCATCTGCCGCTGGGACGGCTGGAAGCGCTTTTTCCGCCGCTTCTGCCGCATCGCGCTGTGCACGCTGCTCGGCGTCGGCATGGCAGCCGTTCTGCTGCTGCCGACGCTCTACGGCCTGCAGAACACCCACTCCGCCGGGAACGAGGCGCCGGAGCTGCTGGCGCTGAACATCGCAGAGGACGCCAGTGGAAAGGCCGCAGAGAGCCAGAGCACGCTGGACCTGCTGAAGGAGCAGACGCTGCCGGGCCTCGCCTACGGCGCGCGGCGCGTGCTGGCCAACCTGCTCACCTCGACGGAGCCGACAAAAATGGAGGGCCTGCCGAACGTCTACTGCGGCTTTGCCGCCGTGGCGCTGGCCGTATTCTTCCTGTGCTGCAAAAAGGTCCGCCTGCGGGAAAAGCTCCTGAGCATCGGCCTTCTCGCCTTCTTCCTGCTGAGCTTCCTGTTCCGCACGCTGGATTATTACTGGCACGGCGGGCATTTCCCCAATATGCTCCCCTATCGCTTCAGCTTCCTGTTCAGCTTTGTGCTCATCGTCATGGCCTACCGTGCGTGGACGCTGCTGGACTGCTTCCGCAAGCGATATCTGTTCGTCATCCTTCCCGTCTGCCTCGGCATTATCCTGTGCGGGCTGGGGCTGGAGGGCAGCTTGCGCCGGATGCTCCTGAGCGCGCTGGCGCTGGCCATTGTATGCCTTGCGCTCGTGCTGTATCGCCCGGAGCGCAGGCGGCAGCTCCTCAGCATGGCGCTGCTGTTTGCCGTCATCGGGGCGGAAATGGTCTGCAGCATCGCCATGGGCGTGGCAAAGGTCTCGCTCACGTCCCGCTCGTCCTATCCACGCGAGTCTGAGGATGTGCAGGCCGTCCTGCAGGCCGTACCCGAGGGCAGCGGCCGCGTGGAGGTCACGTCCTACCAGACGCTCAATGACGCCGCGCTCAACGGCTACCGTGGTATTTCCATCTTCACCTCGTCGGCAAACGTCCGCTTCAACCGCTTCAGCCGTTCGCTCGGTCTGGCCTCGTGGCCCGCAAGCAACCGCTACCTCTATTATGAGAGCAGCCCGTTCACGAACCTGATGTGCGGCCTCGAATGCCTCATTGACCGCGACGGCCAGCAGCGCGACACGTCCTACACGACCGTCGCCGCGCAGTCCGGCAATGTTCTGCTGCTGCGCAGCCGCGCCTATCTCGGCCTCGGCTTTGTGGCGGACCCTGCGCTGGGCAGCTTTGTGGCGGAGCAGAACGTCTATAACCCCATCAAGGAGCAGGAGGACATGTTCCGCATGGCCACGGGGCTGGACGACGCGCTCTACACCCACCTGAAATATGACACGCTCGAAGCGCCGGACACCTGCGATCTGCGCGCCAGCGGCACGAGCGGCACGCAGTACAGCTATTCCACGCAGGACGCTGACGGGCAGAGCGAGCTGAGCATCTCCTATGTCGTGCCGCAGGACGGCCTGCTCGTCGCCACGACGAAGTCGTCCGGCAACTATGACCTGACCGTCTACCGCAACGGCGAGCGGCTGTTCACGCGCAATATCAAGGTCCGCTGCCTGTTCAGCCTTGGCTGCTTCAAGGCGGGCGACACCGTCACCCTGACCTACCCCGTTGCCGAGGGTAAGGAGGGCACGATCTCGCTGGACGTGGCCGAGCAGAACGACGCCGTGTTCGACGAGGGACTTTCCCGCCTGTCCCGGAGCGTCTGGAACGTGACGGAGGACACGGACACCAGCCTGTCCGGCACGGTGGACGCCGCAGAGGACGGCCTGTTCTACACGTCCATCCCCTACGAAAACGGCTGGCGCGCCTATGTGGACGGCGTTGAAGTCCCGCTGGCGCAGACGGCCAGCGCCTCGTCCGAGAGCGTCCGGCTGACGGACGCCGTCATCGCCTTCCCGCTGACGGCCGGGCAGCACACCATCGAGCTGCGCTATACCGCGCCCGGCCTGAAGACCGGCGCGATCATCTCCGGCGTGAGCCTTGGCCTGTTCGTGCTGCTGGCGCTGCTCCTGCGCCGCCGCCCGCTGTTCGGCGGCGAGGCAGACGTGCCGCCCGTGACGGAATTTGCCCTGCTGCCGGAAGCGCAGCCGGAGGCCCCGGCAGAGGCCGAAACGCCCGAAAATGCAGAAGATACCACGCCGGAGCCGGACGATCTGGACGGCTGGCGGCAGTGGCTCGATACCCATCCCGAACCCAACGATCCGAAAGGAGATCCCCCTCATGCAGAATTATGATCCGCAGCAGGACGTCATCCCTGCCGCCCCCGAGCCGCAGCGCCCGGTTCCCGGAACCGCAAAGGCGTTTTCCATCGTCGCCTTCGTCTGCGGCATCTGTTCCCTCGTCACGCTTTTTGTCGGCATCCAGTTCGGCATCGCCGGACTCGTGTTCGCGTCCCTCTCGCGCCGCCGCGCGGGCTTTGACCTGCCGCGCAACCGCAAGGGCCGCATCATGTCCATCATCGGGCTGATCGTCTCGGTGCTGTGGCTGATTCTCTATATCATCCTCTTCGTCTACGCCGTGAACGGCATTGTGGACGGCACCATCCCTACCCCGACGGAGGGCTTCTACTTCTTCAACACCTGATACGCAAAAAAATGGCCTCCACCGCACAGCCGGTGGAGGTCAGCTTGGCGAAAAAGGCCCGAAGGGACTTTTTTGACAAGCTGTGCCGGGAAAGCCCCAAGGGCTTTCCCGGCAGTTTTTATCTGTTCCAGCGCCGGTCGTCCCACTTCTTGCCGTAGTAGAAGAGAACAATCTCGCAGTCCGTGCAGATCTGAGCAAGCTTCGTCGCGCCGTCATCCGGGAAGGTCGGAAAGAGCTTCCCGCCCAGCAGCGGGATGTCCCCGCGGGACTTCAGCGGCCAGTTGATCCAGTACTTCTCCTCATCGGTGAAATACAGGACACCGCCGCTTTGAATCAGCCCGCGCCGCATGGTCCTGCCGCAGAGCGGGCAGGGCTTGGGGTCATATTCCGGGGCGGTATTTCTAAGTTCAGACTCTTCCATTCCGCCCTCCTAGCTTCCATACCGGAAATGCGTCATCCAGACCGCCTTCCCCATCTGCTCGAGCGCATATGCATCCTCCTCCGGATAATAGACCGAGCGCAGCACGATCACGTCATAGTCGATCTCGAGCGAAGCCTCGATGTCGTCCTGCGTTTTGTAGCTCACATTCAGATGCATCGGCCGGTCCATGCTGGAAACGACCTCCGTGACCTCGCTGCACTGATAGAGATACGGCTGCAGGGCCGCCCCGTCATAGACGGTCCCATGCTCGGTCTCCTCCTGCGCCGTGCAGAGCGACAGGATGGTCTCTGCAAGCGTCTTATCCCCGAGGACTTCCTCCGGGAACGAAATGGTGTAGGCCTCGCAGGCCGTGCGTTCCTTGTCCGTCATGGCTCGGGTCCGGCTGATTCTGCAGCCCGCCATCCCGGCGGCAGCCAGCACCAACGCCAGCACGACCGCTGCGATCCTTCTTCCGCTCTGTTTCATTCTGTGCCGCCTCCTGTCCGGCCTGAAAAGTTCTTTTCTTACGCTTCCAGTATACCAGTCCCCCCCAATTTTACAAGACGGCAAATGTACCAAAAATCGACCTGTGGTGTTCCGCATCAAAACGGTTCCACAGGTCGATCTGCTGCATATTCCGGCCTCTACGGCCTTTTCCAGAGCTGCAGGCGGCTTCCGGTATCCGGCAGCTGCGCATAGCCCGCGGCGCGCAGCAGAGCCGTCAGGCCCTCCAGCCCGTCCTCCCCATCCACGGCATAGGGCTTCAGGCTGCCGCTGTCCGTCGTTTCCACAACGACATAGTCCGTGCTGAGCAGGTGCTCCTGCGAGCAGTAGCGCAGGTCATAGAGCACGGCGCGCCGCGACAGCGGCACCACAAGGAACGTCGTGGCCGTGACGCTCGCATCGTCCGGGATGCGGTCCAGCACGGCGTCCGTCTCCTGCCAGACCGCGCGGTAGTCGAAATAGCGGTTGACATAATTCTCGGAGAGCGGCAGGATGTTCCCGCAGAAGCACACGCCCGCCAGCAGGGCCGCCGTAGCCGCCAGCGCCGGGCGGTTCCAGACGCGCGGCAGCTCCGCCAGATTCACGGCCGTCAGGTAGAACAGGCAGGCCGCAGAGCCGTAGGTGTACTGGAAGAAAATGCTGTGCTGATAGGTATAATCCGACATCAGGTTCACAAGCAGGAACGGGATGAGCAGCACGAGCCGCTCATAGCGCCGCGTGCACAGCGGCAGGAACAGCAGCGGCCCCATCGTCAGGAAGAAGAACGCGATCTTCTCGCCCTCGAAGCACTCCCGGAGCGTCCGCACCGGCGAGAGCAGCACGGCCTTGATGACCGTGAACAGCGAATCCGAGCCGTCATAGAGGAAATTGCTGTAGCGATAGGACATAACGCCGTCGCCGTCGGCAGCGAGCCAGGCCGTCACGCCGAGGAAATAGCCCACTGCGCCGACGAGCATCGCACCGCCCGTGAGCAGGCCCCAGCGCCGCTCCGCCCCGGTGCGGGTCAGAGCCCGCAGGACCACCCACAGCGCGATGACCGCGACATAAACGGGCGCGTCCTCCTTGACCATGCAGGTCAGCACGGAGAACAGGGCGATTCCCCACACGCAGCGGCGGTCGAGGAAGTCGAACAGCCACAGCAGCAGCGGCGTGAGGAATTTGTTTTCATGCACGTCATAGCTCGTGCCGCCCGCATAGGCAGGCCAGAGCAGCAGCAGGGCGCACAGCAGGCCGGCCGTCACACCGGACAGACCGTGCCGCCGCGCAATGCGCCAGAGCGGGATGACCGCCGAGGCCAGCAGCAGGGCCTGCAGCACCTCGAGCGTCACGGGCGACGGGAACAGGGCGTAAAACGGCAGGAACAGATAGTAGATCGGCGAAACATGCACGGCGAAGTGCGACAGCACGCGGTCGCGCTCGCACGTCGTCACGGGCAGGCCCGTCGTGCGCATGCTGTGGAACATCTGGGAAAAGATGCCGAAGTCATAGGTCGGCGCGGCATAGCTCAGCACGCGGAACACCGTCAGCGCCAGCACGGCCACAAGAAACACGGCTGCGGCAATGATTACAATAATAAGCCCTGCGCGGCGGCCGGTGCACACCGGCGCAGCTGTCAGGCTCTCTCCGTCCATCCGCGCGCCATAGGCGGCGTAGACGAGCAGAAGGGCCAGCACGACAAGCCCGGCGCACAGCAGCGGCACGGACCACGAGGCGCACAGGCCCAGCACGAGCTGCCAGCCGAAGCACAGCGGCAGGGCCGCGCGCTCCCAGCGCGCCGTGCGCCAGCGAAGGCCCGCCAGCGTAAGCAGGGCAAAGGAGGCCGCCGTCCCCACGAGCAGCAGCGGGAACGACTGCCCCGTCAGGGCGGAAAAGCCGCTCAGCACCCGTTCGGGCGCGGGCAGACAGGTATATTGTATGGCTCCGGTCAGCAGCCACGCCAGAAGCAGGCGCCGGATCACATCCCCTGCGGCCGGGCGGGAAATCACACGCATAATCTCACCTTCCGCCGGGATTGTACCATAAATGCAGCCGCCTGTCAAACGGTCAACGCCCCCCTCCCGCCGAAGCGAAAGGGGGGCGCCAAGGAAAGGAAAGCGTCGGTATGAAACGTCAGCTCTTCATACTGTTCTGGAAGCGGACCAGCACCGTCGCGGCCTGCGCGCGGGTCGCCGTACCGGCGGGCTCGAGCGTCGTGGCAGACGTGCCGTTGATCACGCCGTTGGCCACGGCCCACTGCATGGCAGCCTGGGCATAGGCGCTGACGGAAGAAGCATCCTCGTAGGCGCTGAGGTCGGCCTCTGCGCTCACGTCAAGCTCCCAATAGGCGGCGTAGCGATACAGGATCGCTGCCATCTGCTCACGGGTGATGGCGGCATCCGGATCGAAGGACGTCTCGGAGACGCCGTTGACGATGCCGTTCTTTGCGGCCCAATCCACGGCGGCGGCGTAGTAGCTGCCCTCTGCCACATCCGTGAAGCCTGCCTTCTGGTCGACTGCGGGCTGACCCTCCATACGGTAGAGCACTGTGACGAACATGGCGCGGGTGATGGCACTGTCCGGATCGAACAGGTCGCTGCTCACGCCGTTGAACAGGCCGCGGTAGACAGCCTCCAGAATGGTGTCCTCTGCCCAGTGGCCGGAGATATCCTGGAACTTGCCCTTCAGATCCTCATAGTTCTTGTCCAGGACATGGATCGTGACGGACTTTTTGAAGTCGCCGACGGAGGCAGTCACAGCCACGTCGCCGCGCTTCAGGCCCTTGATGGTCACGCTGCTGTCGTCACTGGAGACGATCTCGGCGATCTCGGGATCGGAGACCTCCCAGTTCAGGAGCATGGCATAGTCGTCGACATCGGTATTCTGGATGGTCACTTCCTCGCCAATGTAGATCGAGTCCGTTTCCGCAGAGAGGCTGATGTTGTCATCGAGCTGCGAACCGGTAATGGTATAGGCGGAGCAGTTGCCTGCGTAGTCATATCCGAGGAAGATATCGGTACGCGAGTCGGTGTACATCATGCTGCCGGATTCGCTCATGCCGTGGACGCCCTCGCCGTTCGGCTGCGCGGTCGGGAAATAGGTGGAGGTGAAGGCGGAAGCAAAGAACTCGCCGGTCTCTTCATCATATTCGATGGTGATGCTCATGTCGTAGTCCTGATACCAGGCCTCGTCCGATTCCACGGAGATCGTGTACATGGACTCCGGGCCCCAGCCCCAGTCTTCCGTCTTGTAGCTGAACGTCGGCTTCTTGCTGTTCGGGCCGGTCGTATCGATATAGAACGTATACTCGAGCGTCTGGGTCTTGGCGGTCTTGCACTCCGGAGTGATCTCCGCCTTGACGGAGATGAGGGAGTTCTCCGGCTGGCTGCACTTGGAATAATCAATATATTCCTCGCCGTCCTCGTTCACGCCCTTGGCGTAGAGCCAGCTCATGTCGAAGTCTCCGGCCTCGCTGCCGGCATAAACGCCGCCCGCGTAGCTCTTCTGCAGGAATTCGGTATCCTGCTCGGACAGGATCTCGCCCGTCGTCAGGTTCGTGACGGTATAGTGGATGTTATCGACGTTGCGCAGCAGGCCGATCTTCATGTAGAACCCGTCGAGCGAATTGTCGCCGTTCGGAGAGATGCCCGCCGTCTCCGGCACAAAGCCCTTATAGGCCGCGAACATCGTGGAGAAATTGAACTCGTCCATCGGGAGCATGGACATGCCGGGGGCGGCCGTATCGCCCAACCAGGACTTCTCGGTCATCCAGGAAAGAGCATCGCTGTCGCTGATGGAGCGGTAGCTGTAGATGCCGCTGACGACCTGATCGGCCGTGTTGTAGGAGCGCTCACCACCCAGAATGGTCGCGTAGCTGCCGGTCTCGGCAACGGGAGCCGCGCCGAAGTCGCCGTAGAACGCGAGGAACGGGACGGACAGGGTGACGGCGTCCTTGCTCGTGAGCTGGACAAAGCCCTCTACATATGCGCCGTTCGGGAAGCGCTCATCATAGTAGGCCTTCTGCGCGTCGGTCAGCTGCAGGGTCACGGTGACCTGTGCAGTCGCACCGGCGGGAACCGTGAGCTCGTTGCCGTTCAGGCTGGTGGTATAGGTCGCGTCGAGCTTCTTTGCATAGTTCTGCGTGAGATAGGTGACCTTGCCGCCCTTGACAAGGCCGCCCTCTGCAGCCTGGCCGAGGCCCTGCAGGCTGAGCGCATAGGTCTTGGCTTCCTGGGAGAAGTTGACGACGCTGAACTTCATCTCGTACTTGCCGGTCTTCTCGGCATCGTCGCCCAGCTCGAGCTTGGCCTTGTCGGTGCCCTCGACGGCGATGTAAGCGCCGGACTTCACGGCGTTGCCGACGTTGGCAAGGCCTGCACCCTGACGGCGGACGAAGTAATAGGTGCCGTTCGCTTCATCGACGATCGGCGTTGCCGTGCTCATAAGCAGGCAGTTGGCGACCTTGGCATAGTCCTCTTCCGGGATGGAGGTCGTCTTCAGATACTGCCGCAGCAGTGCCATGGAGGCGGCGACGGCCGGAGAAGACATCGAGGTGCCGGAGGCAACTGCGAAAAACTCGCCATAGTATGCGGAGAAGACGTTACCGCCGATGCCGGTGATCTCCGGCTTCAGAGAGAGGCCTTCCGTCGGGCCCCAGGACGAGAACGAGGACATCTCGCCCGCAAAATTGCTGCGGTTCCAGTCGGCCTTGATGCTGACAGTACCCGTGCTGTTGTTCTGCTTCATCCAGTTGAATTCCGTCAAATTGACACGGGCAACGGGAACGTCATAATTGGTGAGCTCAACATTCACATAATCGTACTCTTCCCCTTCGGCGGGCGTCGGATCGTAGAGCGCAAGGCCCACGGCACCGGCCGCCTTGGCCGCCGCGACAAGGGAATCGGCATTGCCGCCCTCAAACGGCAGGAAGACGATCTTGCCGTCGGAATTCTTCACGGACTCGGTATAGGCATAGACGCCGCCTTCAAGAGCCTCGGTCGGCTTCAGGTTCTCATAGAAGCCCTTGCCCTCCGGGATATTTTCGACCTCGCTGGTCGTCATGTACTGATCGATCTGATGGCTGGCATTGTACCAGCCGAAGACGCCCAGGTCATAGAGCCACTTCACGCCTTCATTCTCGGCACTGGCGACAGTCAGGACGGAGTCGAACGTGCCGGGCATGCCCAGCGTGCCGCTGGAGACGCTCGTGGACTTGATCTGCTCATCGCCCCAGAGGCTCTCGGTGCCGGTAAAGCCATCGTTGCCGGCGGAGACGCAGACGCTGATACCCGCTGCGGTGGCGGCGTCATAGACCTCGGTCACGCCCTCGTAGTAATACGGGCCGCTGGAAAGGCCGAGAGAGAGGTTCGCGCAGTCGACGCCGAGGGTAATGGCGTCTTCAATGGCGGCGATGAGATAATCGAAGTAGCAGTTGCCGCCCTTGTCAAAGACCTTCATGATGACAAGCTGTGCCTCCGGTGCAATGCCGAGGGACGTCATATCGAACTGCTCCTGATCCGCTTCGGTCAGGTTGCCCGCAATGATACCGGCAACGTGTGTGCCGTGGCCCATCATAGTGTCATCATCGGAGCCGAAGTTGGCCTCGCCGTCGGCATAGTTGAAGCCAAATGGGACCTTGCTGCTGTAATAAATGGTGTCAAGCGCCGTGGACTTATCCAGCTCTTCGGCATGCAGGGTCTTGCTGTCGAGGATGGCCGCGATGTCATCCTTGCTGTAGGCAACGGCGTCCGGATCGGTGGGTTCCTTGGAGAACGTCGGGTTCTCGAAGCACAGGCCGGTGTCGATGACGGCGACGCTCATGCCGGTGCCGTCATAGCCCGCGTCCCATGCGGCGTTCGCGCCCATACCGGCGGCCGCGAACTTCATGTTTGTGCTGATCTCGGAGGCATCCGTCTCCACGGCGTTGATCTCCGGCACGGAATAGCACGGAGAGAGGAAGACCTTCTTGACGCCGGGCAGCTTGCTGAGCGTTTCCATATCGCCATAGGAAACCGTGGCGGCAATAGCGTTCGTCACGAGGGAGAACTGACCAGTGACCTCGATGCTGTGGCCAAGCTTCTTCTTCGCAGTGGAAAGGACGGAGGACTGGCCGTTCTTCACGCTCTGCACGGCGGCCAGCTCTGCCTTGCCGAGGCCTTTGCCCAGCTCAACGGACATGCCGTCCATCTCACAGACGGCCGGAGCCTCAAGCGAAATGATAACCTTGACCTTGTCGTTCTTCTCGTGGGCCTCGCTCACAACAGTGACCTTGTCGCCGTCGCTGTAATCCTCGCCGCTCAGGATCGCCTTCACGGCATCGGAATAGGCTGCCGCTTCCTTCGCGTCATATTCGCGGCAGACCAGCGTCTGACCGTCGTCCGTCGTGATGGTGCTTTCCGCGCCATAGGACAGAGAGGCCAGCGCCTTGGCTTCCGTTGCGCTGAGGGTGCGGCCGGAAATATAGGTATCCTGCGTTGCCTTGCGCGTGTAGATCCGTCCATCGGTGGACTGGTATACATAGGTATAGCCCGCCGGGACGTAGGTGGTCTTGCTGTCCGTGGCATAGATGACCTTGCTGGCCGACTCCTCCGCCTTCGGAGCGCTCTGCACTGCACCGGCAGAGGTCACACCGAGAAGGCCGAGCGCCATTGCCAGGCAAAGGACAAGCGCCATCAGCTTTTTCGCCAACGTTTTCATATCTTTCCTCCTTGTAATTTTTATTCCCTTGCCGGGTTCTCCGCGCAGAGAGAATAAATATGCAAATAGTTTACTCTCCGCGCCTGCATCTGTCAATCCCGCAAAAATTCCATATTTTTGCAATTTTGTATGTCAAAAAACAACGTCATTCACAAATCGTTCTTAATTTGTTCATTTATTTTCGTTCTCTATTGACATTTTTCCTTCCATATGCTAGGATTAAATTGTTGTGCGCCAGGAAGCACCGTCGAAATATATGCAAACAGCGCGGGCCGCTTCGCAATTCGAAGCG
>DQIA01000105.1:21997-26259 GCA_003525905.1 Clostridiales bacterium | reverse complement strand
CCACGTCGCTTCGCTCCTCGGAATGACAAATCTGGTGGCTTTGCGCCACGAAATTAACACTTCAATATCTGCAACTGCCCATGGCGCTCACTGAGCGCCGCTACAGGCGCAATTGGTGCATGCCATTTTATCGATACCCGGTACGAATCGTCAGTGCGTCGCCGGGAGCGGCGTGCCGCTCCCCTACGATGGTGCGCCTCATGATTTGCCCGATTGCGGTTTTTCCGGCGGTGTGCTATACTATATCCATAAACCAATGATAGGGGAGGCGCTGCCATGTCTTTTTTATACTGGCTCGAATCCATCCGCTGCCCGTTTCTCGACGCCGTCATGCAGGCGTTCACCTGCTTCGGCGAGGAGCTGGCGTTCCTGCTGCTGGCGCTGACGATCTTCTGGTGTGTCAGCAAGGAGGAGGGCTATTATCTGCTGTTTGTCGGCTTCTTCGGCACGGTGCTCAATCAGTTCCTCAAGCTGCTGTGCCGCATCCCGCGGCCGTGGGTGCGCGACCCGAGCTTCACGATCGTGGAAAGCGCGCGCAGCGGGGCGGGCGGCTATTCCTTCCCGTCCGGCCACACGCAGAACGCCGTCGGCACGCTCGGCGGCATTGCCCGCTGGCACAAAAATCGCGCGCTGCGCATCGTGTGCATCGTGCTCGCGGCGCTGACGGCATTTTCCCGCATGTATCTCGGCGTGCACACGCCGCTGGACGTCAGCGTGGCGGCTGTGACGGCCGTTGTGCTGATCTTCGTGATCTATCCTATCGTGCGCAGCGCGGCAGAGGACCCGAAAAAAATGGCCGTTCTGCTCGGCGTGATGACCGTCGTGGCGCTGGCCTATGTGATCTATGCGAATTTTGCCCGTTTCCCGGCGGACGTCGACCCGGACAACCTCTTTGAGGGCCGCAAGAACTCCTGCTCGCTGCTGGGTGCGCTGCTCGGCTTCTGCGTGGGCTACACGCTGGAGCGGAAGTATATCCGCTTTGAGACGAAGGCCGTCTGGTGGGCGCAGGTGCTCAAGGTGTTCGGCGGAGCGGCGCTGCTGCTGGCTGTCAAGCAGGGTCTGAAGCTCCTGTTCGCCGCCGTGGGCTTTACCTGGATCGGCACACATGCCATCCGCTATTTCTTCGTGGTGCTGCTGGCGGCGACGGTCTGGCCGCTGACGTTCCGGTGGTTCGCACGACTGGGGAGGAAACAAGCATGAATTATGCAGCTATCAAGACCTGTGATATCGCAAACGGCCCCGGCGTGCGGACAAGCCTGTTCGTCTCGGGCTGCACGCACCACTGCAAGGGCTGCTTCCAGCCCGAAACATGGGATTTTTCCTATGGCGAGCCGTTTACGCAGGACGTCATCGACACGATCCTGCATTCTCTGGAGCCGGACTATGTGGCCGGGCTGACCCTGCTTGGCGGCGAGCCGTTCGAGCCTGCCAACCAGCCCGCCGTGGCGGAACTGCTGCGGCAGCTGCGCGCGAGCTGCCCGGGCAAGAATGTCTGGGCCTTTACGGGCTTCCTGCTCGACCGGGACCTGCTGTCCGGCCGGGTCGGCGATGCGGCCCTTGTGCGGCAGATGCTCGGCTGCATCGACGTGCTGGTGGACGGCCCGTTTGTGCTGGAGAAAAAGGACCTTGCGCTGCGGTTCCGCGGCTCGTCGAATCAGCGCCTGATCGACGTTCCGGCAACGTTAAGCTCCGGAGAGATCGTCCTGTGGGACGACGGCTATCAGCGTGGAGGGCATTATGATGCAAAAGGTACCCGTTAAAATTCTGCGCGAGGGCGCGGCGCTCCCCACCTACGGCACGGCCAGCTCGGCCGGGGCCGATCTGCGCGCCTGCCTGGATGCGCCCGTTGTGCTGGCGCCCGGTGAGACGCGCCTGATCCCCATCGGCATCGCCATGGAGATCCCGGAGGGTTATGTCGGTCTGGTATTTGCCCGCAGCGGGCTTGCCAGTCGCCGCGATCTGGCCCCGGCCAACAAGGTCGGCGTTGTCGACTCCGACTATCGCGGGGAATTCTTCGTCCCCATGCGCAACCACGGTGCACAGCCGCAGACCATCGAGCCGGGCGAGCGCATTGCCCAGTTCATCCTCACGCCCTATCTCACGGCGCAGTTTTTTGAGACGGAGACGCTGTCGGACACCGCGCGCGGGGAGGGCGGCTTCGGCTCCACGGGGGCGAAATAATGGCGGGCTTTCTTCCGATCAACGCGCGCGAGATGCGCGCCCTCGGCTGGGAGCGGCCGGACTTTGTCTATGTCCTCGGCGACGCCTATGTCGACCACCCGTCGTTCGGCCATGCCATCATCAGCCGCGTGCTCGAGCGCGCGGGCTACCGTGTGGCCATGCTGCCGCAGCCGGATTGGCGCGATCCGTCGTCTGTGCTGGAGTTTGGCGAGCCGCGCCTCGGCTTCCTTGTGACGGGCGGCAATATGGACTCCATGGTCAATCACTATTCCGTCGGCCGCCACCGCCGCCGCACGGATGCCTATACGCCCGGCGGCGAGACGGGCAAGCGGCCGGACTATGCGACGGTCGTCTACTGCAACCTCATCCGCCGCAGCTTTCCGAAGATCCCGATCCTCATCGGCGGCATCGAGGCCAGCCTGCGCCGTCTGGCGCACTATGATTACTGGTCCGACAGCCTGAAGCGCTCCATCCTGCTCGATTCGCAGGCCGACCTCCTGCTCTACGGCATGGGCGAGCGCGCCATTGTCGAGGTCGCGGACGCCATGAACAGCGGGCTGGATATTCACGATATCACCTTCGTGAACGGCACGGCCTACCGCACGCGCGACTGCTCCGGCGTGGTGGACGCCATCACGCTGCCGTCCTATGACGAGCTGCGCGCCGACCGCCGCCGCTACGCCGAGAGCTTCGCCGTTCAGTACCGCAACACCGATCCGTTTTCCGCCAGGTGCCTCATCGAGCCCTACGGCCGCGAATTTGTGGTGCAGAATCCGCCGCAGCCGCCGCTTTCCACGCAGGAGATGGACGATGTCTATGCCCTGCCGTATCAGGATACCTACCACCCGTCCTACCGCAAGGCGGGCGGCGTGCCCGCCATCGCCGAGGTGCAGTTCAGCCTCGTCTCGAACCGCGGCTGCTTCGGCGGCTGCTCGTTCTGCGCGCTGACGTTCCATCAGGGCCGCATCGTCCAGACGCGCAGCCACGATTCCCTGCTGGCCGAGGCGGCGCGCATGACGCAGCATCCCGACTTCAAGGGCTACATCCATGACGTCGGCGGCCCGACGGCCAATTTCCGCCAGCCTGCCTGCGAAAAGCAGCTGACACACGGGGCCTGCCAGAACCGGCAGTGCCTGTTCCCGACGCCGTGCCGCAATCTGCGGGCGGACCATACGGATTATGTAAACCTGCTGCGCGAGCTGCGCGCCATCCCCGGCGTGAAGAAGGTCTTCATCCGCAGCGGCATCCGCTTTGACTATCTTCTGGCCGACGAGGATCCGACCTTCCTGCGCGAACTGGTGGAGTACCACGTCTCCGGCCAGCTCAAGGTCGCGCCGGAGCACGTTTCGGATCAGGTCCTGCGCTATATGGGAAAGCCGCGCCACGCGGTCTATGAAAAATTCTGCCGCAAATATGCCGCGCTGAACGAAAAGCTCGGCAAAAAGCAGTATCTCGTGCCCTATCTTATGAGCTCCCACCCCGGCTGTGGCCTGCGCGAGGCCGTGGAGCTGGCGGAATATGTCCGCGACCTCGGCTATATGCCGGAGCAGGTGCAGGATTTTTATCCCACGCCCTCGACGCTCTCGACCGTCATGTACTATACGGGCCTCGATCCCCGGACGATGGAGCCGGTCTATGTGCCGACCGACCCGCACGAAAAAGAAATGCAGCGCGCGCTCATCCAGTACCGCGACCCGAAGAACTATGCCCTTATCCACGAGGCCCTTGTCAAGGCCGGGCGCACGGACCTGATCGGCTATGGCCCGAAGTGCCTCATCCGGCCGCGCCGCGGCGAGGCAGAAAAGGCGCCGCACCCGGCGCAGAAGCAGCCCGCACAAAAGCGCCCTGCGCAGAAGCGGGAGAGGCCCGCAGAAAAGAAACCTGCGGCAAAGCCGCGCAAGGCGCAGCCCGCCGCAAAGGAGCCGCGCAGAGCGGAGCGCGGGGAGGCGTTCGGCAAGCCGACGGCCGCCCAGCTCCGGCAGGCGGAGCGCTATCTGAAGACCCGAAAGAAAAAGCAGACTGTCAAAAAACCAACCAAGCCAAAAGCTTCAGGGGAAAGAAACGTGTGAAAGGAAACCGTC
>DQIA01000105.1:21233-21946 GCA_003525905.1 Clostridiales bacterium | reverse complement strand
AGGGTGTCCTTTCGCGTTTGATCGCCAGCCGCGGCGGGACTTTTTGACAAGCTGAAAGGACGGAACCGATATGAGACCTTCCAACTATGATCTGCAGGCGCAGGCGGCGGGGCACAGCTTCGCTGCGCAGGACCTCGATGCCATCGCGGCTCGATTCGCCCTGCGGCGCGATGAGACCTATCTCTATCTGGAGCTTCTGCATGAGCCGCTGCGCCTTTCCCGCGCGGACGGCGCGGCCGAGCGGCAGCACGGCGGCGTCTGGATGCCTGCGCCCTTCGGCGCGGCCATGACGGCCTATGACCTGCTGAGCAATCCGAACGGCTTCCCCGTTCTGGCCGGGCAGTGGTGTTCGCACGACAGCTTCAACGCCGTGCAGGCCGGAACGCTGCAGGGGCAGCTGAAGGCTTCCGTCACGCCGCCTGCCGCGCAGCATTTCTCCGGCCATGTCGACCGGCTCCGGCAGGCCGTGGCACGGCTCGGCGGCACACCAACGGACGGCCCCGGCGATTTTTCCGCCGTGCTGCCGGTGCTGCCGTTCTTCCCGGTGCTGCTGCGCTTCTGGGAGGCGGACGACGAATTCCCGGCCCAGCTGCAGTTCCTGTGGGACCGGAACTCCATGCGCTACCTGACGTATGAAACGTCATTCTATACCCACTGCGCGATCCTGGACCGTCTGCTCGAGGCGGACATGTAATACTGATTCCTGATTAAAA
>DQIA01000105.1:14522-21100 GCA_003525905.1 Clostridiales bacterium | reverse complement strand
CTTTTTATCAGATTCTAGTATAACACTTTTGTGAATGACCTTGCAAACCATTGAATCACCGTGCTATAATAGTGACAACACCGCACAAATGCATCTTCGGCCTTCGGCGGATATATTCATCGGTTTTGAAAGCTTGAAGAATGCACAAAATGAGATAAAATAAGGGCAGTACCGCACAGCTTGTCGAGTGCATTCGGCGAGAGATTTTTCGTCGAGTCGAGCTTTGAAAAGTGCGGGCATACTTTGTGTATGTCCCACTTTTCGAAGTGATGGATCGGCGGAAAAGGTCCGCCGAAGGCCGAAGACAGGCCGTGCGGTGCTGCCTGACACAAAAAAGGAGTCCTGACTATGTTTTCTGCATCGGAGCGTGTTCTCTATGGCAAGCGCCAGCTGATCGAGGTGATCTGTCAGCTCCGTTTTCCGACGATCCTTTCCATCAGCGCGAAGGAGCCTGCCGAATTTCAGGAGGCCATCCGCGCCGAGTTCCCGCGCTATGCGCGCAATCTGGAAAAGCTCCCGCCCAAGGTGATCGGCCAGCCGGGCGCCATGAAGCTCGAGGAGCAGCCGACGGTCGTGAACTATCAGTTCCTGACGGCCGCAGGCGACTGGAAGGTCAACCTGACAAACACCTTCCTTGCGCTGGCCACACCGGTCTATACGACGTGGGAGGATTTTGCCCGGAAGCTCGACGAGGTGCTGGCACAGTTCGTCGCCATCTATCACCCGGCGTATTTTGAGCGCATCGGCCTGCGCTACATCAACGGCTTTTCCCGCCGCGCTCTCGGTCTGGAGGGCGTGCCGTTCCGCGACCTTATTCAGCCCGCCTATCTTGGCCTGATGGCGGAGGACGACGTGCAGGAGCAGAGCGTCCAGCGCGTCACGCAGGATGTGGAGATGACGCTGGCGGGCGGCTGCCGCCTGAAGCTGCACTGCGGCCCCGGTATGGTCAAGCGCGGCAATGTCGAGGACAAGGAGGTCCGCTTTATTCTGGACAACGACGTCTTCATGAACGGCAAGATCGAGCTGAAGCACTCCGCCGGAGCGCTCAACACCGTCCATACCCATGCGGACCGCATTTTCCGCGGCGCGATCACGGATCAGCTCCACGACGCCATGGAGCCGCAGCCGCTGTAATACTGTTTTCTGATTAAAATCTTTCATCAGAAAGGTTCCGCCTTTGGCGTAACCAATTTCGCGATTTTGGAAAAATCACGAAATCTCGTCTCATAATGATCTTCATATTAAAACCTTCCATTTTATGAATGAAAGGTTTTAATTGAATATCAGTATAATTTCCATGCGAGGTGAGGCGCAATGCCGTTTTTCTATGTAGACTGGTACTATATCGTTCTGGTGCTCCCGGCGGTGATCCTGTCGCTCTGGGCCAGCGCCCATGTCAAGAGCACGTTCCGCCGCTACAGTCAGGTGCGCAATGCGCGCGGCATGACCGGCGCGGAGGCCGCCATGGCGGTGCTGCGCGCGCACGGCGTGACCGATGTGCGCGTGGAGCATGTGTCCGGCGAGCTGACGGATCATTTTGACCCGAAGGACCACGTCATTCGCCTGTCGGACGCCGTGTACAATGTCGCAACGCCCGCCGCAGTCGGCGTGGCCGCGCACGAGGCGGGCCATGCCGTGCAGTACGCGCGGCACTATGCGCCGATCTATATCCGCGCGGCCATCGTCCCCGTGACGAACATCGGCTCGCGGCTCTCCATGCCGCTCATTGTGCTCGGCCTTGCGCTCAGCGGCCTCGGACAGGTGTTTTACTATGTGGCGCTGGCGGGCGTGGCCTGCTATGGCCTCTGCGTCGTGTTCCAGCTCGTCACCCTGCCGACGGAGTTCAATGCCAGCCACCGCGCCCTGCGCGCCATCGAGGAGAGCGCCCTGCTGCTGCCGGAGGAGCAGACCGCGGCAAAGCGTGTGCTCACAGCTGCGGCCCTGACCTATGTGGCCGCGCTGAGCGTGACCATTATGCAGTTCCTGCGCCTGCTGCTCATCGTGGCGGGCGGGAACCGGAGGAGAGACTGACTATGGACGAACGCACCGAACAGGGAAGACGCTTCCTCATGGGCTATCGCGACGACGATACCACGGAATTTGTCTCCGATCAGGAGAAAAAGCTGCCGCAGCCTCCGCTGTGCAAGGCCCCGATGGGCGGCGAGCGGACGGTGCTGCCGCGAGATTTTTCCGCGCTGCCGGAGGGCGGCGGCCTGTATGACCTGCTGACGCGGCGGCGCAGCGCCAGAATTTATACGGAGGGGGAGCTCAGTCTGCTGCAGCTTTCGTTCCTGCTCTGGGCCACGCAGGGCGTGCGCGCCATGCGCGGCCGGGCCTATGCCACGCTGCGCACCGTCCCGAGCGGCGGTGCACGCCATGCCTTTGAGACGTACCTCGTCGTCCGTCATGTCGAGGGCCTGCGCCCCGGTGCGTATCACTATCTGCCGATGGAGCATGCGCTCGAGTTCCTGCATCCCGTCGAGCGGCTCGAGGATGTTGTTTCCGACACGCTCTGCGGCCAGAGCTGGGCGGCAAAGGCCAGCGTGATCTTCTACTGGTCCGTTGTGCCCTATCGCGCGGAGTGGCGTTACGGCCCCTATGCCTATGCGCCGCTGCTCGTCGATGCCGGGCATGTGGGCGAAAATCTCTATCTCGCCTGCGCGTCGCAGGGCCTCGGCACCTGCGGCCTGCGCGCCTTCCGCCATGAGCTGTGCTGCGAGCTGTTCGGGCTGGACGGCGAGGAGGAGTTTATCGTCTATGCCGCCCCGGTCGGCACGGTCCGCCCGGAGGACACCGCGCAGGAGGCGGCGTTCTATCAGTTCGTCAAGGACGAGAATTTATAAGAAAGCTCGGAATCCATTTTGCTGTTTGGCTGGAGCTTCCATAAGAAAATCGATCACCGGCTGCCGGAAAAGCAGCCGGTGATTTTTTGAATGACAGGGCCGGGTATGCCCCTGCAATGGCGTACCGTTATCGCCGTTTCAGCATCCTCCGGTCGCACAGGTCGATGCCGAACGACACGGCGGCGCTCAGGACAGCGAGAACGAGGATCATGGCGTCCGTGCTGAGGTAAGAGCCGGTCGCGTCATACAGTGCGCCCGCGATCGTGCTGCCGAACGAGGCGAACAGCAGGTTCGTCACCACGACGGAAAGATTCACGGCGTAGTGCCGCATACCGTAATACGAGCTGACAAAGGCCGCGTTGGCGGGCGTGACGCCGCCGTAGGCCATGCCGCCCAGCAGGAAGCCGGCGATGAGCAGCGGGAAGCTGCCGAGCTTCAGCGCGCCGATGAGCACGAGCCCGGTCAGCAGGAAAATGCCGCCTACGAGCTGCATGGTGCGGCTGCGTCCCCATCGGTCAAACAGCCCGCCCAGCACAACGCGCCCTGCCGCGTTCGCCAGCGAGATCATGCCGACGGCTGTGGTGATACCGCCCGGCGAGACCGTTTTGCCGATCTCCCGCGCGATGGAGGTGGACTGCGACACGAGGGCCAGCCCTGCCGCGCTCAGGAGTACCGCCCAGAGATAGTACAGCCAGAACGCGGGCCGCCGCAGCATGGCCGCCGTGCCGAGCTCTTCTGCCACGGGGTTAGCATAGCGCTTCTTTTTCGCGGCGGGCGGCGGCGTGAAGTCCGTACCGGGCCGCCGGAGCAGGAAGCCGCAGGCCGCCACGAGCACGGCCGTGATAATACCAAGCACGACAAAGCTGCGCCGCCAGCTGCCGATGGCCGTCGGCGTGAAGCGCTGATAGAGCTTGCCGATGAGGAAGCTGCTCAGACCGAAGCCCATGAGCAGGATACCGGAGACGAGGCCCTGCTTGTCGGGGAACCACGCGCCGACTGTCCCGAGCACGGCGTTATACGAGAAGCCGGAGGCCAGCCCGCAGACCACGCCGAAGCCGACATACAGCATAGGCAGCGACCGCATACTCGCCGTCAGCAGGAAGCCCGCCAGAAACAGCAGGGCGGATATCCAGAGGAAAATTCGCGGGGAAATGCGCGCGGAAAGCGCGCCGCAGGTCAGGCCGCCAAGGCAGAAAAAGCTCATCACGATCGTAAAGGTCAGGGAAAGCTGTGCGGTGCTCCAGTGGGGGAACTCTGCGGCGATCGGCCCGGACAGTACGCTCCACGCGTACACCAGGCCCGAGAACAGAAGTACCACGCACCCGACTGCGACGTAGATCCATCTGCTTGCACTTCTCATAGGCTGCATCCTCCGTTTTGGGCCATTGCCGTGCTTCCGCGCGGAGATGGCCCATATTTTGTTGTATTTTTGAGGTTCTGCCTCCATCATATCACAGAAACGCCCGCTTGCCCATACCCAAATCAAAATTCTGCCTGCTGCGGTGCGGTGTCCGTGAGGGACGGACAGAAAGGAAGGCAGGAATATTTTTGAAAAACCCTCTTGACAAATCTGTGCTAGTGTATTAGTATATTAGTACAATAACACATTGGAGGTGAGCCAATGGCATGGAAGCTGAATCCGGAGCGGCAGATCTGGCTGCAGCTCGTGGATGTGCTGAAGTTCCGCATCGTCTCCGGACAGTATCCGGCAGGCGTGAAGCTGCCGTCGGTGCGGGAGCTGGCCGCAGAGGCCGGTGTCAATCCGAACACCATGCAGCGCGCGCTTGCGGCGCTGGAGGAGAGCGGGCTCGTCAGCGCCCAGCGGAACACCGGGCGCTATGTCACACAGGATGAGGCGTGCATCCGCGAGACGCGCCGCTCGCTGGCGCAGGCCGAGATCGATGCGTTCTGCGCGCGGATGCGGCAGCTCGGCTACACGCAGGAGGAAATTGCAACATTGTTTGGAGGGAATGAAAATGAATGACATGCTGGTCTGCTGCAGCGGTCTGACGAAGAGCTACGGGGTAAAGCCCGCGCTCGACCACGTCGACCTGCAGCTTGCGCCGGGCAAGATCATCGGCCTGCTCGGGCCGAATGGCTCCGGCAAAACGACGCTCATCAAGATCCTGACGGGCCTGCTGCGCCAGACGGAGGGCTCCGTCGCGATCGACGGCAAGCCGATCGGCCCGGAGACGAAGGCGCTCGTGAGCTACCTGCCCGACCGAATGTATTATGCCGGTTGGATGAAAACGAAGGATATGGTCAATTTCTTTGCGGATTTCTATCCCGATTTCCGCCGCGAGCGCGCCGAGGCCATGTGCCGTGCGCTGGGCATCGGGCTGGATACGCGCGTGAAGACCATGTCGAAGGGCACGAAGGAGAAGCTCCAGCTGCTGCTCGTCATGAGCCGTGCCGCAAAGCTCTACCTGCTCGACGAGCCGATCGCGGGCGTTGACCCTGCCGCGCGCGACTTCATCCTGCAGACGATCCTGACGAATTATTCGCCCGAGAGCACCGTCCTGATCTCGACGCACCTGATCGCGGACATCGAGCCGGTGCTTGACGAGGTGATCTTCCTGAAGGAGGGTCGCGTCGTCCGCCACGATTCGACCGATAACATCCGCGGCGCCGAGGGCAAGTCCGTCGACGAGGTCTTCCGCGAAGTCTTCCGCACGATCCCGATGGGAGGTGAATGGCCGTGCTGAGCAAGCTGTTAAAATACGATCTCCGCGCAAATCTGAAAATTTTCCTGTTCATCTGGCCCGCCATTCTGGTCTTCGGCCTGCTCGAGCGCGTCGCCCTCATGGCGGAGCTGCCGAGCGAGATCTCGGCCATCTTCGTGAACCTGACGACGGTGCTGTTCGTGCTCGCGGTCATTGCCGCCTGCGTGTTTGCGCTCGTCATCTCCGTCATCCGCTTCTATTCCGGCCTGCTGCGTGATGAAGGCTACCTGATGTTCACGCTGCCGGTGCGGCCGTGGCAGCTTGTGCTGTCGAAGCTCCTCACGGCCCTCCTGACGCTGGTCGTGACGGGCCTGGTCAGCTTCGTTTCCGTCGGCATCCTGTTCGGCGGTATCCGTGGCCTGCTGCCTTCCATCCGCACCTCGCTGGAGCAGAGCTTCGGCGGGATAATCAACGGCTGGGGCATCGCCCTGCTCGTCCTGCTGGTCGTGGTGCAGGTCGCGGTGTCCGTGCTGCAGATCTATCTGTCCTGCTCCATCGGCCACCTGTTCCGCCGCAAGCGCATCCTGTTCGCCGTGCTGTTCTACTATGCCATCAACGTCGTGCTCGAGACGGTCGCGGTCACGTCCATCATCGTGCTGAGCAACTTTGAGCCGTTCTGCCGCTTCCTTGTTCAGCTCTCTGCCGGCATGAGCGCGCCAGGCATGTTCAACCTGTTTATCGGCGTGATGCTTGCCCTGCTGGCCGTCCTCGGCATTGTGTATTTCTTCGTCACGGAGCGCATCCTGCGCCGCCATCTGAATCTGGAATAAGGCTTTCCACCGCGCCGTACAATGCCCCAGGTTTGTCATTGCGAGGAGGCCGTAGGCCGACGTGGCAATCTTGGGAAGGCACTGGCAGTTCGTACAGGGCGTCGATAAAACCGTAAAAACCGATTGTGTCTGTAGCGGCGCTCAGTGAGCGCCTTGCAGACCGGCAAGATGCGCTGTATTGATTCTATGGCGTGAAGCCCTCAGGCTTGTCATTGCGAGGAGCGAAGCGACGTGGCAATCTC
>DQIA01000105.1:10372-14469 GCA_003525905.1 Clostridiales bacterium | reverse complement strand
GAGGAGCGAAGCGACGTGGCAATCTCGCAGAATCCGAGCGGATAACAGGGAATTTTCGGAGAAAACGCAGCTGCCTGCACGAAATTGCCACGGCCCCTTCAGGGCCTCGCAATGACACGTCAAGTAGTGCCAAGGTGCACCAGCGCCCTTACGCGGTTGAATGGCCCCGTACAAGGCGGTCGCTGACCGCCGCTACAGGCCCCGTCGGGGGATGGTTCCATTTTAACGACAGCCCGTACCGATCGTTACTGTACCGCCGGGCACGGCTGTCCGCTCCCCTACATAAAAGGACTCCCGGAGCTGTTCGGCTCCGGGAGTGTTTTTATCGTTATCGATTTTCACACAGCAGATGCGGGGTGGTGTTATCCGCCGTCTCATACACGGCCTCATAATCCGTGTCCATGCATGAGAGCATGGGGGAATCGGCCGTATAGCGCACGCAGGTGCCGCAGGCGGCGCTCAGCCGCCGGGGAACAGGCATCATCTGCGCAGCCACGCCCGCCGCGGTCAGCGCCCGGCAGGTCAGCAGGGCGGACAGATGCGTGTGGAATGTCGCGATGTACGCGGTCATTTCTTCAGCGTCAGGCGGGTGTCGGGACCCTCCGGCGCGGAGGTGACGGTGTAGCCCTGACGGTTGGCATAGCGCGTGACGTTCTCCACGGCGCAGGCGTCATCCAGCAAAACCTCGATCTCGGCGGGGTGGCCGTCCTTCACGGCCTTCTGGACCATCACGACGGGCATGGGGCAGAGCAGACCTCTTGCATCGACCATGTTATTTCGCCTCCTGTTTTTTCACGAATTTCGGAAGGTTGAGCACGGAAACGGCCAGGCAGACCACAATGCCGGAGACAACGGCGATCTTGCCGGTGTTCGACAGGCCGCCGCGGACGAACTCACCGGCGGCGTTCGTGGAGTCGGCCGTACCGGCCAGACCAAAGTTGTGGGCAGCCGCCGCACCGGCGAGCATGCCGAACACGGTGACGGTGGAGTCGCCGTTGCCGCTGCCGGCCAGAATGAGCTGACGCAGCGGGCAGCCGCCGAGCAGCACGGAGCCCCAGCCGACGAGCGTCATGCCGAGGAAGTTCCACACATGGCTGCTGTGGGCGATGGGCTGGAGCTGGAAGCCCCAATGGAACTGCTTCGTCACCAGATTGCCGATGAGGGCAACGAGGAAGATAGCTACAAAGCCGGACAGCAGCTTGAAGTCACCGAACATGACGGCGTCACGGATGCCGCCTGCCATGCACAGACGGGAGCGCTGCGCCAGCGCGCCGATGACCATGGACAGGGCCAGAGCCAGCCAGACGGGCGCGTGCTTCGAGCCGGGGCCTGCCTCGCTGAGCTTGAAGATGACGGGGACCGTCAGGAACAGCAGCAGGATGACCGTCATGCTGACGGGGAGGACGACGCCCTCGAGCGGGACGGAGTCATAGGAGCGCTTGAGCGAGAAGCCCTTCTTCAGGAACAGCGTACCGGCAAAGATACCGGCGCCGAAGCCGACCAGACCGACCAGAGCGTTGGCATCGCCGCCGGCCAGACGGAGCACCATGCGCAGCGGGCAGCCGAGGAAGGCCAGCGCGCCGATCATGACGAACGCGCCGAGGACAAAGCGGAGCGCGGGCGCGGAGCCGGACTTTGCGCGGAACTCCTTCGTGCAGACGGACATGACGAACGCGCCGAGCACGAGGCCGATGATCTCCGGGCGGATATACTGCACCTTACCGGCGCTGTGGAGGCCGAGCGAGCCTGCGATATCGCGCAGGAAGCACGCGATGCAGAAGCCCATGTTGGCCGGGTTTCCGAAATGCGTCAGCAGGACAGCGGACAGACCGACGATCGCGCCGGTCACAATGACCCACCAACTGATCTTTTTCTTCATTGTGGTACCCCTCTCGTTATTTTTTTAGAAGAATAACACTATTATACGGGGAAAGAACGGAAAAATCCAATCGTTATTTTGAGTGAAACGAGGATATCATCGATAAAAACGATGATATCCTGATGAAAAAAATGTTGGGAGGATGCGGCAAACAGAAAATTGAAAATGAAAAGTGGAAAGTTTTGTCGGGCTGCCAGTTACGCGTTGTAGGGGAGCGGACAGCCGGGCCCGGCGCAAGGCTGCCGATCAGCACAGGCCGGCGTTAAAATGGAAATGGCCAAAGGTTTGTCATTGCGAGGGCGCTTTGCGCCCGTGGCAATCTCGGGAAGGCAGTGCCGTTTCGTACCGGCTGCCATTTTAACGCCAGTCTGTACGGGTCGCCCGTGCAGCGCCGGGCGAGGCATGCCTCGCCCCTACAAATATCATCCCGTATTACTCTGTTCGGCGTGGGAGAGCACATAGTCCGCAAAGCGGCGCTCGGCGGCCGTGAGGGGGCAGCCGGCCGGCCAAGCCAGATAGATGCGGCGGAACACGCCGCTGCGGTCCAGATCGAATGACAGGAGCTTCCCTGCGGCCAGCTCCTCCTGCACGGCGAGCGCCGAAATGACCGCAACGCCCAGCCCGCGCTGCACGGCGGCCTTCACGTCCTCCGGCGTGTCGATCTCTGCCACGGGGTGCAGGCGGTCGGCAGGGATGCCGCTGCGGCGCAGGTAGTCCTCCAGCGACTGCCGCGTGCCGGAGGCCGGTTCGCGCCGGATGAGCGGCTGCTCCGTCAGAAGCGTCAGGCCGGAAACACCCTGCCGCTGGAGCGTGGGATAGGGCTCGCGGTTCGGCGCGATGAGCACGAGGCGGTCGTTTGCGATCGGGTGATAGACAAAGCGCCGCGGGTCCATGGCCGCGCCGACAAAGCCGAGGTGGACGCGCGAATCGAGCATCAGGCTGTGGATGCGCGCGCTGTCGCCGCGCAGCAGGACATAGCGGCTGTCCGGGCAGCGCTGCAGGAAGCCTGTCAGCAGCTCCGGCAGCAGACCCTGCCCCGGCGCGGTGGAGGCCCCGAGCCGCAGCGGCGGCTGCTCGGCCGGTCCGAGGGCCTGCAGGCGCTCGCAGCGGTTCAGAATCTCACGCGCCTGTGCATAGACGTTCTGCCCCTCCGGCGTCAGCGTGACGGGCCTGCGCGCGCCGCGCACGAGCAGCGGCACGCCGAGCGTCTGCTCCAGCGCGCTGACATGGGCGCTGACGGTCGACTGCGTCAGATACAGTGCAGCGGCCGCCGCCGTGAAGCCGGAATGCTCCACGGTGGCCACAAAGGATTCCAGCTGCTTCAGGTTGATCTCGAGCATGATCCTGCCTCCCAAACGCGCGTGACAAACCGCGCCCGATATGGTATACTGAGTTTGAACAGAAAAATGGAAGCTCTGCTTCAATCAGCAGGAGCGGATGACGAAAAAGCTCCGGCATCCGCCGCAGAGGCCTGCTTCAGAGCTTCCGAAGAAAAGAGGGATCCTGTCTTGCAGAGCATCTATCTCGACAACGCCGCGACGTCGTTCCCGAAGCCCGCCGGGGTCAGCGACAGCATGAAGCGCTACCTCGACTGTGTGGGCGCGACGATCAATCGCTCCGTCTACGGCCGCGCGCAGGAGGCCGGGCTGGAGACGCTGGCCCTGCGCGAGTCGCTTGCGCGGCTGTTCCGGTTCCCGGAGCCTGCGACCCATGTCGTTCTGACACCGGGCGCGACGTTCGGCCTGAATCTGGTCATCAAGGGCCTGCTGCGGCCCGGCGACCACTGCATCGTCAGCGGGATGGAGCACAACGCCGTCATGCGGCCGCTGCAGCAGCTCGAAGGCGTAGAGTTTGACCGCATTCCCTGCGACAGCGAGGGCTTTCTGCAGCATGGCGCGCTCGAGGGCCTGTTCCGGCCCAACACGCGCCTTGTTGTGCTGGCGCATGCGTCCAACGTCTGCGGCAGTGTGCAGGATGCGGCCGCCGTCGGGGCGGCCTGCGCGCGGCACGGATGCTTTTTCCTGCTGGACGGCGCGCAGACGGCAGGACACTATCCCATCGACTTTGCGGCGCTCCGCCTTTCGGCGCTGGCCGTGCCGGGGCACAAGGGTCTGCTCGGCCCGAGCGGCATCGGCGCGCTGCTGCTGACGGACGAGCTTGCCGCCAATCTCACACCGCTTGTGGCGGGCGGGACCGGCAGCGCCTCGGACAGTGAGCG
>DQIA01000105.1:7168-10291 GCA_003525905.1 Clostridiales bacterium | reverse complement strand
GCCGCCGTATCTGCCGGACCGGCTGGAATCCGGCACGCCGAATCTGCCGGGCATCTACGGCCTGCGCGCCGCGCTGGCCTTTGTGGAGCAGCAGGGCGTCGAGCGCCTTCGCCGCCATGAGCTGGCGCTGTGCGAGCGCTTTCTGGACGGCATCGCGCCGCTTTCCGGCGTCCGCCTGTGCGGCACGCGGGAGCCCGGCCGCCGCGTGGGCGTCATCTCCGTGGACCTGCCGGGCCGGGACAATGCCGAGGCGGCGTTCCGGCTGGAGCAGGAGTTCGGCATCCTGACGCGCTGCGGCCTGCACTGTGCTCCTGCGGCACACCGTTCCCTCGGGACGTTCCCGCAGGGGACCATCCGCTTCTCGCTCGGCTTTGCGAACACCGAGCAGGACGTCGACGCCGCCGTTGCGGCCCTGCGGGCAATCAGCGCAGACTGATCCTCGGGCCGCCCTGATATGCTTCGACCACGCCGATGCGCTGCGCGCTCGGCACGGCCCCGCGCAGCTCGCGCAGCAGGGCCTCAGCGTCCTCCGGCGCAGCGGCGATGAGCAGGCCGCCGGATGTCTGCGGATCATAGAGCATGTCCTGCACGGCAAGCTCCGTGCTGCCGGGATCGACGGCCGCCTCGGCATAGTGCCGGTTGCGGTACATTCCGGCGGGCAGGATGCCGTCGCGCGCAAGCTCTAGCGCCTCGGGGATCAGGTCGATCTCGCCGGGGAAGAGCGTCAGATGTGTGTCGCTGCCCTGCGCCATCTCAAAGGCGTGGCCCAGCAGACCGAAGCCCGTCACATCCGTGCAGGCGTGCACGGCATAGCGCACCATGCAGTCGCGCGCGGCCTTGTTCAGCGTCGTCATCAGGCGGTGCGCCAGCGCCATGGCCTCCGGCGAGGCCAGCTCGGCCTTTGCGGCCGTTGTGAGCACGCCGATGCCGAGGGGCTTCGTCAGCAGCAGCACGTCGCCGGGGCGGGCAGCGGAGTTGGTCAGCAGCTTTTTCGGGTGCACAAAGCCCGTGACGGCCAGGCCGTATTTCGGTTCCGGATCGAGGATACTGTGGCCGCCCGTGATGATGACGCCTGCCTCATAGGCCTTGTCATAGCCGCCGCGCAGCAGCTGGTGCACGGCTTCCTTCGGCATGGATTCCGGGATGCACAGCAGGTTCAGCGCCAGCTTCGGCTCGCCGCCCATGGCGTAGACGTCCGAAAGTGCGTTCGTCGCGGCGATCTGTCCGAAGAGATACGGATCGTCCGCGATCGGCGGGAAGAAGTCCACGGTCTGCACGAGCGCCAGCTCGTCCGTGACCTGATAGACGGAGGCGTCGTCGCTCTTGTCAAAGTCGACAAGCAGCCGGGGATCGCTGTGGACCTTCAGGCCGCCCAGAAGCTGCGCCAGTACGCCCGCACCGACCTTTGCGCCGCAGCCCGCGCACGAGGCGAGCTTCGTAAGCTGAATAGTCTGTTCTGCCATGGTCAAAACCCTCACATTCGAAATATTTTTTTCAGAATAACGATAGCCGCAGCGCACCGTTTGTCAGCGCCGCGCTCTGGAAAGGAGTTCTTATGAAAGAAAACAAAAAACTCATCAGCGAGATCCTTGCGGATGTCCGCCACGATATGACGGACGAGGAGATCCTGAACCTGCTGGCCTCGAGCCGCGTTTCTGTGAACCCGGAGAAGGAGTCCGGCAAGCTGACCTCGCTCGGTCAGCGCGCGGCGGACAGCATCGCAAAATTTGCCGGAAGCTGGGCATTCATTTTTTCGTTCACGGGCGTACTGCTGGCGTGGATGATCCTCAATGTCCTGCTGGCTGCAAAGGCATTCGACCCCTATCCGTTCATTCTGCTGAATCTGGTGCTGTCCTGCGTGGCTGCCATTCAGGCTCCGCTTATTATGATGAGCCAGAACCGGCAGGAGGAAAAGGACCGCGCGCGTGCGGAGAATGACTATAAGGTCAATCTGAAGACGGAGATTATGATCGAAGCACTGCACGATAAGCTCAACCGCATCCTTGCCCGCGAGGAGCTCCTGCTGCAGGTGCAGAAGGAGGAGCATGCACCGCATTACGAGAAGCCGGAGCCTAAAGAAAATTAACGGGTCAGCTCCCGCAGGACGTCCAGCACCAGCGTGGCCGAAACGGCTGAGGCGCGGGCGCAGTTTTCCTCAAACGTCCCGATGCCGCTGTGGTCCGCCGTGTCCGTCACGGAGCGGATGGCTGCAAAGGGAACGCGGTTTACATAACACACATGCGCCATGGCGGCCGTCTCCATGTCGACCGTCAGCGGGGCAAAGCGCGCATTGATCTCTGCGCGGCCCTCGTCCGTGATGAAGGCCTCGCCCGTCACCGTCCTGCCGAAGTGGACGCGGCCGGGGGCCCTTTCCGCGGCACGCCTGCAGGCTGCGAGCAGATCGGGATCGGAGGCAAACCACACGGACGGCAGACGGGGGTGCGACTCCGTCAGGATCGCCTCTGCCACGTCGTGATAGGCGCATTCCGTCGTTACGGCCGTTTCGAACAGGCCGAGCGCGGGGGACATGCCGCCCGCCGTCCCGGCGTTGAGGACGAAATCCGGCGAGATGGTGTCGAGCACGGTCTGCACGGCCAGCGCCGCGTTGACCTTGCACATGCCGGTCGCAGTAAGCACCATCCGCATGCCGCCGATCCGACCGATGTGCAGCGTGAGCATGGCGCGTGAAAGGCGCTGCTCCTCCGCCAGATGGGGCAGGAAGGGTGCAAGCTCCTCCTCCGCCGCGCAGAGGATCGCACCGCAGCGCGGGTCGTGTTGCATGTTCTGCATCTCCCTTTTTCCGTTTTCTCCATTCTATCGCATTTTTCGATGAAAAACAAGTCATAAAATCGGGAGCCGTCTGAGATGGAACGGCTCCCGATTTGGTTATCTGCTGTAGGGGAGCGGACAGCCGGGCCCGGCACTGCCGATATGAACAGGTTTTCGCTGAATGGTATGCGCCAATTGCGTCTGCCAATGGCGCTCATCGAGCGCCCTGTACAGGGGCATTCAAACGAAGAGGGCACTGGTGCACCACAGCACCACTCTGATGTGTCATTGCGAGGAGCGAAGCGACGTGGCGCCCTGAGCGCGAAGCGCGAGGAAGTGCCCTTGGGGTGCAAT
>DQIA01000105.1:3974-7114 GCA_003525905.1 Clostridiales bacterium | reverse complement strand
TCTCGGGGAGGCAGTTGCGATTTCGTCGATAGTTTCCCACGATTCAACCGGATGCTGCGAGATCACCGCGTCCCTTTTGGGGCCTTGCAATGACAAATCTGATGGCCTAAGCCACCGAATTTGTACTGCAAAAAACCTGCGCCTGCCGCTGCAAAGGGCCTATTGTCCATTCCCGGAACGCAGCTTCTCTCTTCGTGCCTGCTTTCGCTGTTCCTTTTTGAGCCTGCTTTTTCGCTTCCGTATGGCGGCGCGAAGCGGCGGGACGATAAGGAGCGGCAATGCGGCTCCCCAAAGAATAAAATCGAACATCAAACATATCCCGGTACGGTCCTTGAAGGGCGCAATACCGGCCGATTCCGGATAGAGTTCTTCCTCTCCGCAGGTTACGGAAAGAAGGGCAAATTCTCCGTTGGAAAACGCCGGTCTTCGGACGTAGGTGCATGTGATCGGCTTTCCGATGACAAAATGCTGTCGGCTGTCTTCCAGTGACGAAAACGGCGACTTAGCTTCGTCCGAAGAGACTGCGACCTTTGTTTCATCCTGCAGTGTAAGGACATAAAGCATGCGATAGGGCGTATGCTGCCGCAGTTCGTCCGTCCGGCTGCTTTGCACTGCAATACATTCTGCTGTTACAGTTTCCGTGTTTCCGGATTTTGCTCCAAAATAGATCGCAACATCACGCCAACCCGACAGGGTGGACAGGCTCAGCAAGATAAGTGCGATTGCAGCACGGGCGGAAAGGGAAATCGATCTTCTTTTCTTTTTCTTCATGGCCTATTGCCCCATTTGACTTCTAACGGGTCTCCGACGCACCCGAGAAAGACGGGCCTTCCTGCGCGGGCAGCATGATAATAATTGGTACGGAGTTTTTCCCAAAAGGCGGGAGAAAAGTAGGCTCCCGCTTTTGGCTCATAGTGATAGGCCGCCTTGAGATATCTGCGGAGCGCCTCGTATAGTGCCGCGCTCTCCGGAACATATGCGCCGCTGCAGGCGGGAACAAGGTACAGGCGGCCGACCTCGTATGTCCGCGACATGGCATTCCCCCTGCAGCAATTGCAGAATTCAATTATTGCTGCCTCCGGCATGGAAGCGCTGCATGCGGCTGCAAGCCCGGCCGGGACGATACGGAACTTGCACAAGTGCGTGGACATTTTGTCCTGCACAGCTTCTATCATGGAAAGCGGCGGAACGGCGGCATTTCCGATCCAGAATGTGCCGCCCCGTCGGTCGATTTCCTGAAGGAATCGGACGGCATCCGGCTCTGCGTGGAAGAACGATATCTGACGGGACATAATGGACTCCTTCTATCATAGAGATGTACTGCCGGGCTGCGGCGTGGCTCAGTGCCCGGTGCGTACAACGCGCCGGGTGGTTTCTATGATCGGCGCAAAGAAAGCGGCAAGTTCGGCATCCGACAATCTGGCCTGCGCCTTCAGTACTTCCAGCTCCGCGTGCATCCGGCGCGCAACTGCCTCGGAAGAGCAACGGTCTGCCGGAATCAACTGCCCGGTTTCTGCCGCCATGCGGGAAAAAAGACTGCGATCGTGAAGATACAGTGCGGTGTATGCTTTCAGCATGGCGATCCTCACTGGCGGACAGAAGAAATAGCGCTGTACGTCCCGAGCGGTCAGCAGATACTCCATGAGAAGCTGCGGCGCAGCGATCCGTTCAAAGAAAGGAAGCACCTCTTTCTGCAGAGCGTTGATCAAACGGTCGACGTCTATCTGTTTGGAGTTTCGGCCGTTGGTGATCTCGGAGATACGCCGACCATAGGTAAGATATCGCGTGCTGCAGGGTATGTAGAGTGGCATAATGAAATAAGTCGGGTATATGAGACTTGACGGCCGTTCAAACAGAATGCACTGCATGATATCGTGATGCTCGCGGGTATATAGCCGCCCTTTTTTAGAAAAGCCTGCTTTGATGATAAATCCGGATAACGCGGCGGGGATGATATCGCTGCTCATGCGGAGTGGCCTCCCTTTGACATGAAATGGAAAACGCCGAAAGCAGGCCCGCTGCGGCTTTCCCTGAGCGCCATGCAGGTCGGCAATATTTGCGGTATTGATTTTATGGCGCACGGCCCTCAGGTTTGTCATTGCGAGGAGGCCGTAGGCCGACGCGGCAATTTCGGGAAGGCACTGCCGATAGGTACAGACCATCATCAAAACGCCACGCGCCAATTGCGTCTGCAGCGGCGCTCATCGAGCGCCCTGTACAGGGGCATTCAAACGAAGAGGGCACTGGTGCACCACAGCAGGGGAGCACGGCGGTGAGAACGGTATGCTTCTGCTTCCATTATGACGGATCGCGCAAAAATGTCAACAAAATTTTCAAAAATTCCTCTGCAGAGGGGTGGAAAAAATTCGTCAGAAAACCCGCCGCCAACTTCATCGGACGAAACAAATCGCCGGAATTTTACGTCACATTCCGTATTGTAACAAGATATTCCGACGTGAATAAAATCACGCAGCCAGAAATGAGATAATCAGGAATGTGGTCTATCATGAGTCAGAATAAAGTGAGTTAACTTGAAATTATGCTAAAAGAACTGCCTGTTGACAAATGAGAATGTCTCGTGTATGATCAAATCAGGATTCGGCATCGCCGAACAGAGACATGATACAGGAGGAAAAACCATTGAAAGCGGGAAAGAAAGTGTTAGCGCTGCTGCTGACGGTCTGCATGCTGCTGTGCATGCTGCCGACGGTGGCGTTCGCTTCCGGCAGCGATTATCTGAAGATCGCCATGCTGGACAGCGGCCGAAAATATTTTTCGGCAGATTGGCTCAAGGCCTTCCTCTATGAGGCCAAGGCGGACGGCTATACGCATGTCATGCTCGCGGTGGGCAATGACGGTATGCGCTTCCTGCTGGACGACATGTCGCTCAACGTGGGCGGCAAAACGTATTCCAGCGACGCGGTCGCCTCTGCCATCCGCGCGGGCAACAACGCCTACACGACGGCATCTTCGGGCGAGTGGACGGAAAGTGAGATGGACGAGTTCTTTGCCACGGCCAAGAAAGCCGGCATCGAGATCATTCCGCTGCTGAACAGCCCCGGCCACATGGACTCGGT
This sequence comes from Clostridiales bacterium, assembly GCA_003525905.1. Lineage (GTDB taxonomy): Bacteria > Bacillota > Clostridia > Oscillospirales > Oscillospiraceae > JAZOXB01. The sequence goes on along the minus strand of DQIA01000105.1, from coordinate 4,037 downwards.
GCTGTATGCCGCGTCCTCCCTGACGGGGACGAACTGCAGCTACAACGGCTCGAGCCGCACCAT
>DQIA01000105.1:0-3906 GCA_003525905.1 Clostridiales bacterium | reverse complement strand
CTCGAGCCGCACCATCGACGTGACGAACGACACGGCCGTCCGGTTCTCGCAGGCCTTCCTGCAGAAGTATGTCGATTACTTTGCGGGCAAGGGCTGCCGCTATTTCAACTTCGGCGCGGATGAATACGCCAACGACCGCTACACGAGCGGCTCCATGGGCTTCGGCAGCCTGCAGAGCAGCGGCAAGTATGGCTACTTCATCAAATATGTCAACGAGCTTGCCGCCATGGTCAAGCAGGCGGGCATGACGCCCATCGCCTTTAATGACGGCATCGAGTTTGCCAACAAGATGAGCGCCTCGGTCGGTTCGACGACCTACACGTTCGACCGCGACATCGTCGTGTGCTACTGGTCCGGCGGCTGGAGCGGCTACACGCCCCGCACGGCGGCCAACCTTGCCTCGGATGGCTTCCGTATCATCAACACGACAGGCGACTTCTACTATGTCCTCGGCAAGAACGACAGCTTCGACAATGGTTATACCTATGCCGCCAACTGGAGCAATTATAAGGTGTGCGGCACGAGCCTGAGTGCTTCCTCCGTGATCGGCGGCATGTTCTGCATGTGGAGCGACTATCCCGGCGCAGAGACGCAGACGCAGGAAGCCAAGAAGATCCGCCTGCCGCTGCGCGCCATGGGCCTTGCCATGGAAGGCGCCTACACAAGCGGCATGGACACGTCCGTTGTGCCCGGCGGCTTCAACGCCGACGGCTCCATCAACACCGATCCTCCCGCGCAGAGCCACGACTACCGTCAGACTGCCTCGACGGCCGCGACCTGCACGGAGGCGGGCAGCGTGACCTATACCTGCGCCGACTGCGGCGACAGCTACACCGAGACCGTTCCCGCCCTCGGCCACAACTATGCCGCGGCGGACGACGCGGGCGACACGATCTACACCTGCACGCGCTGCGGCGAGCAGCATTCCGAGCTTCTGCCGCGCGAATACGTCTCCGTCAAGACCGGCAAGACGACCGAGGCCTACACGCTCGAGGGCGAGCAGACCTTCACCCACACGGGCGACGACGCCATCGCGCGCGGCGAGCTGACCGTGGTGCAGGGCACGGGCACGAAGGTGTCCTACTCCGCCAGCGCCTCGGCCTCCGTCCCTGGCTATACGGACGGCGGCTACAACTGCGTCGCCTCCAAACTTATCGACGGCGACACCTCCACCTACTACTGGTCCACCAGCAGCCAGACGTCCGGCATGTATGCCCGTGTCGACCTCGGCGCGGAGGTCCGCTTTGACGCCGTGCAGATCAGTGCTCCGGCGCACGGCGACTACTGCACGAACGCCAATGTCCAGCTTTCGGCCGACGGCCGTACCTGGACGACGATCGGCACGTTCACGAGCAGCCGCAGCACGGCTGTGACGAAGACCTACGCCGTCCCGTCCTCCGTCGAGAGCTTCCGCTACATCCAGGTCGCCCTCACGACGGCGCGCAACTACTGGTGGCAGCTGTCCGAGATCGCCTGGGGCAGCTATGACGGCGCGACGTTTACCCGCGCCGCCGCTTCCGGCACGGTCCAGACCGGCACGGCTCCCATGACGGAGGTCCGCTTCACCGGCGTGGCTGCCGGTACGACGTACTACGTCATCGGCGGCACCCGCTATGTCATCGAGGTCGAGGCCGACCATGTCCACAGCTATCAGGAGGTCAGCCGGACCGCCCCGACCTGCACCGAGGACGGCGTGACGACCTACCGCTGCGAGACCTGCGGCGACACCTATACCGAAACGACTCCGGCCACCGGCCACAGCTACACGGCCGCCGTAACGGCCCCGACGTGCACGGAGAAGGGCTATACGACCTACACCTGCACCGTCTGCGGCGACCATTACACGGCGAACGAAGTGGCTGCGCTCGGCCATGATTATGCGGAGACCACCGTTCCTGCGACCTGTACGGAAAACGGCTCCGTGACGCACACCTGCACGCGCTGCGGCAACAGCTACACCGAGACCCTCCCGGCCACGGGCCATACCTACACCGTCTCCGGCAGCGAGGCAACCTGCACCGAGGGCGGCAAGACCGTCCATACCTGCACCGTCTGCGGCGACACCTATACCGAAACGACGCCTGCGCTCGGCCACGACTACAAGGCTGTCGTGACGTCCCCAACCTGCACGGAGAAGGGCTACACGACCTATACCTGCAAGCGCTGCGGCGATACCTACACGGCAGACGAGGTGGCCGCGCTCGGCCATGATTACAAGGCCGTTGTGACGGCTCCGACCTGCACGGAGAAGGGCTACACGACCTATACCTGCAAGCGCTGCGGCGATACCTACACGGCAGACGAGGTGGCCGCGCTCGGACATGACTACGAAGCCGTTGTGACGGCTCCGACCTGCACGGAGAAGGGCTACACGACCTACACCTGCGCGAACTGCGGCGACCATTACACGGCGGACGAGGTTGCTGCGCTCGGCCATGACTACGAAGCCGTCGTAACGGCTCCGACCTGTACCGAAGACGGCTACACGACCTATACCTGCAGGAACTGCGGCGACCGCCGCACGGGCCATGTCGTCGGTGCGCTGGGCCACTCCTATGAGTGCACCGAGGACGGCAATGACCGCATCTACACCTGCACGCGCTGCGGCGATACCTACACCGAGGCCATCCTGCCGACGGTCGAGGTCAAGCTCCAGCCGGGCGAGACCTACACCTTCCACACCGAGGACGCCGCTGTGACGGAGTCCGCCGATCCTGCCGTCGCTGCGACGACGATCGAGGCGCTCTCCGGCGGCTACCGGCAGGTGACGGAGCTTGCCGAGGGGACGTTCCTCCTCGTGAGCGGTGACCGGATGCTGACGGCGACGGCCTCAACGTACTACAGCTCCTGGGATGGTGCGGGCACTGTGAGCGGCCTGACCTGCGCGGCCTACAGCACGGCGGGCGACCTGTCGAACGCCCTGTGGACCGTCACGGCGGTCTCCGGCGGCTACACCGTGCAGAGCGCGGACGGCCGTTACCTGAACCTCACGGAGAGCACCCGCTCTGCAAGCGTGACGCTGACCACTGCGCCGCAGGTCCTCACGATCACGGATCTCGGCAGCGCCTTCTCCATCCGCTTCAGCGATACCTATCTCGACCGCTACAGCACAACGTTTGCGGGCGCCTATCCCGGCAATGCGAACGCGAACGAGCGGTGGCAGCTCTATCGCGCGGTCCCTGCGGGCTATGACGTGACGATCACCGGCGTGGCTGAGGGCGCGACCCGCACCGTCATCGGCGGCGTGCGCTATGCCGTCACGGTCCACGCCCATGCCTACACGGCCACCGTCACCACGGCGGCGACGTGCACGACGCCCGGCGTCCGCACTCATGCCTGCGCCTGCGGCGAAAGCTACACCGAGGAGATCCCGGCAATGGGCCACAGCTATGTCCGCACGGAGGAAAACGGCAATTACGTCTACACCTGCTCCGCCTGCGGCGACAGCTACACCGAGCCGGTGAAGACCGCGACCTATGACTCCGTGAGCAGGCTCACGTCCGGCGGCCGCTACGTTCTCACGGTCTACGCCAACGGCGGCTACTATGCCATGACGCACGACGGCACGACGATCGGTGCGCAGGCCGTCACCATCGAAAACGGCCGGATCACCTCCGACGTGACCGAGAGCATGCTCTGGGATTACTCCAACGGCTGTTTCAGCTTCCAGAGCGGCACGACGACGTATTACCTCTATAAGTCCGGCAATTCCTCTCTGCGCATCAGCACGTCCGGCACGAGCGTCTCGTACTGGTATAACCGTCTCGGCTTCGGCAATGCCTACCTGCGCTACTCTAACGGCTCGTTCTATCTGACCCGCTGGAACTATTCCTACTGCTACCTGTTCCAGGAAATGAACTGAATCTGACGGGAAAAATGCGACCGGGGCCGGCTCGAAAGAGCCGG
>DQIA01000125.1 GCA_003525905.1 Clostridiales bacterium | reverse complement strand
TGCAATTCTGAAAGCAGCTTGGCAGAAAAGTCCGAAGGAACTTTTGGGCCAAGCTGCTGCACGGCATGGCCGTGCAGGACTTTTCTATTACACCTCGAACATGAGGTCGCCGTAGGTCGGCACCGGCCAGATGTCCTTGTCGACGATCAGCTCCAGACGATCGATCGGATCGCGCAGGTCCTGCATGGCGGGCATGATCATATCGTGGCAGAAGACCGCCATATCATGCACATTGTCCATGCGGCCGAGCTGCTCGACCAGTCCCTCGAGATGATGCTCGGCGGAGGCGGCCTTCGTCAGCAGCTCGCTCGTCTGGCACAGCAGCGTCTCCTGCACGCTGGTCGGCGCGGCCGGGCAGGCCGTGTGGACCTTGCAGACGGAGTCGGCCAGCCGCGTGCAGTTGCGGACGACGGCGGGGATATAGTGCTTGCCCGCCATGTGCAGCATGGTGCGCGCCTCGATGGAGATGACCTTCGTGTAGGTCTCATACATGATCTCACTGCGGGACTCCAGCTCCGCGCGGGTGAACACGCCGAACTTGCCAAACAGCTGCACGGCCTTGTCCGTCGTCAGGCTGGGCACGGAGGAGACCATGCTCGGCAGATTCGGCAGGCCGCGGCGCGCTGCCTCGGCGATCCAATCGGCGCTGTAGCCGTTGCCGTTGAAGATGACGCGGCTGTGCTTGCGCAGGTTCTCGGCGATGACGCGGTTGGCGTCCGCCGTAAAGTCCGTGCTGCCCTCCAGCTCGTCTGCCGCCTCGCAGAAGGCCTCGGCGACGATGGTATTGAGCACGGTGTTCGCCGTGGCGATGCAGTCGGACGAGCCGACCATGCGGAATTCGAACTTGTTGCCGGTGAAGGCGAACGGTGAGGTACGGTTGCGGTCCGTGGCATCCTTATTGAGGACGGGCAGTGTCGAAACGCCGGTATCGAGCTGGCCGCCCGCGATGCAGCCCGCGGCCGTGCCGTTCTTCACGATCTGCTCCACAACATCCTCGAGCTGATTGCCGAGGAAGATGGAGACAATGGCGGGAGGGGCCTCGTTCGCGCCGAGGCGGTGGTCATTGCCGACGCAGGCTGTGGACATGCGCAGGAGGTCCGCATGGCGGTCGACGGCCTTGATGATGCACGAGAGCACCAGCAGGAACTGCAGGTTGTCGTTCGGCGTCTTGCCCGGATCGAGCAGATTCTCGCCGAGGTCGCTCGTGATGGACCAGTTGTTATGCTTGCCGGAGCCGTTGACACCGGCGAAGGGCTTCTCGTGCAGCAGGCACACAAGACCGTGCTGCGTGGCGACGCGCTTCATCGTCTCCATCATGAGCTGGTTCTGGTCAACGGCAACGTTGCAGGTGCAGTAGATCGGCGCGCACTCGTGCTGGGCCGGGGCGACCTCGTTGTGCTGAGTCGTCGCGGTGATGCCCATCTTCCAGAGCTCCTTGTTCAGATCCTTCATGAACGCGCCGACGCGCTCCCGGATGACGCCGAAATACTGATCGTCCAGCTCCTGCCCCTTGGGCGCGGGCGCGCCGAACAGGGTGCGGCCGGTATAGATGAGGTCGCGGCGCTTGAGATACTTTTCACGGTCTACAATAAAGTACTCCTGCTCCGCGCCGACGGACGGGATCACACGCTCGGCCTGCGTGTTGCCGAACAGGTGCAGGATGCGCACAGCCTGCTGGCTCAGCGCCTGCATGGAGCGCAGCAGCGGGGTCTTGTTATCGAGCGCCTCGCCGGAATAGGCCACAAAGACCGTCGGGATGCACAGGATCGTACCGCAGGCCATTTCCTTCACGAAGGCCGGAGATGTCATGTCCCAGGCCGTGTAGCCGCGGGCATAATGTGTGGAGCGCAGACCGCCGGAGGGGAAGGAGGACGCATCCGGCTCGCCCATGATGAGCTGCTTGCCCGTCAGGTTCAGGATCTCCTTGCCGTTCTCGTCCGGCGCGGAGAGAAACGAATCGTGCTTCTCCGCCGTGACGCCCGTGAGCGGCTGGAACCAGTGGGTGTAGTGCGTGGCGCCCTTCTCAATGGCCCATTCCATCATGGCCTTGGCCACGACATCCGCCGAGGCCATGGAGATCTGACCGCCGTGCTCGACCACGCTCATGACCTCCGCATAGACCTTCTTCGGCAGACGCTCCTGCATGACGGCTCTGCTGAATACATTTTCCCCAAAATATTCGGATACCTTCATTGGAATTCCTCCCTGTCTGATTCTTGCCGCAGCCTGTAGCCGCTCACAAATTACCGTCTCAGTGTAACGAAATCCGGCCGGAATTGCAAGTGTTTTTGCAGCGGCGGGCACGATTTCAGAGGCGTGCCCAAACGCGGCAGTTATTTGCAGTCAAGATTTGGACATTTTCCCATGAATTTTATCAATTTCTCCAGTGGATTTTTCAATATAAACTTTTTCGCATGCAGGAGCGGCGGAATTTTCCTGCATAAATTGCATTCTGCTCTCCATACTACCGGCAGGAGTGTGAAGCCATGCTGATCTCTTTTCTCCGCACCGTCGTACTATATCTGCTGCTCATCGTGACCGTCCGCCTGATGGGCAAGCGGCAGATCGGCGAGATGGAGCCTGCGGAATTCGTTGTGACCATGCTGCTGGCCAATCTGGCCGCCATCCCCATGCAGGACAGCGCCATTCCCCTGCTGTCCGGCCTCGTGCCGATCCTCGTCATCCTCGGGCTGGAGCTCATCCTGGCCGCCGTTTCGCTGCAGTCCATCCGGATGCGCCGTCTGCTGTGCGGCAAGCCCGTCATTCTCATGCAGAACGGGAAAATTCTCGAGCGGAACCTGCAGCGCACGCGCGTGAACCTCGACGAGCTGACCATGCATCTGCGGGAGAAGGGCATTTTCGACCTCAGCACCGTGAAATTCGCCATTTTGGAGACGAACGGCCAGCTCTCGACCCTGCTGTATGCCAAGGAGCAGCCCGCTTCGGCGCGTGACGCGGGCATCCGCGTGCGGGAGACGGAGCTGCCCGTCACGATCATATCTGCCGGGCGCATTCTGGCGGAAAATCTGCATCTGGCAGGGCGGGACGGCGGCTGGCTCGAGGCGGAGCTGAAGCGGCGGAGCCTCACAGCGGAGCAGGTGCTCCTGCTGACGGTCGATGCCGCGGGGACGGTCTATCTTGTGCGGAAGGAGGACCTGGCATGAAGCTGTGCTGGCTTGGCTGCGGTATTCTGGCCGCGCTGCTGGCGCTGTCGCTTCTGTGCGGCATGCTCACGCAGCGCAGCACGCGGGATGCCGCCGCCGCACTCGAGCAGGCCCTCGAGGCGCTGGACCGGGACGAGACGGCACAGGCCGTGGAGGCCGGCACACAGGCCCGGCAGCACTGGCAGCGCCATCGCCGCTTTCTCTGCGCCGTGCTGAGCCACGACGAGCTCGACGGCATTGAGCAGGGCTTTGCGGAGCTGCAGGCCTATTCCGCCGTGGGCGACGCAGCGGAGCTGCGCAGCCGCTGCGAGGTCCTTCTGCTGCAGCTGCAGCACATCGCGCAGCTGGACGCGCCGTATGCCGAGAACTTTCTCACCTGCCCGGTGCGGATTTAGGCAGGCTTGTCATTCCGAGGAGCGAAGCGACGTGGGAATCTCTGGCAAACGATTTCGAATTCGCCGAAGTCCACCGAAACTTCGGTCCGGTTCTGCAAAATTGCACCCCAAGGGTGCTTCCTCGCGCTGCGCCCCCAGCAGGGGCCATGCAATAACGCGCCCGACTTTTTCCCATGCGGGGGTTGACCAATATGCATACAAGGCTGTATAATAGGCGCAGGACGGACCCGTGCGGTCCGACGGGAGGCTAATTATGCTTACGCAAACACTCGATCAGCAATATCTTGCCCACACCTATAACCGTTTTCCGCTGGAGATCGTCGGCGGTAAGGGCTCGCTCCTCCGCGGCGCGGACGGGCGGGAGTACATCGACCTCGGCAGCGGCATCGGCGTGAATATTTTCGGCATGGACGACGACGAATGGCGCAATGCCGTTACGGCGCAGCTCGGCCGCTTCCAGCACGTCTCCAATCTCTACTACTCCGAACCGGCCGCGAAGCTCGCGCAGATGCTCTGTGAGCGCACCGGCCTGAAGCGGGTCTTTTTCTCGAGCTCCGGCGCGGAATCCAACGAATGCGCCATCAAGGCCGCCCGCAAATGGGCCGCCGAACACAAGGGCCCGGAATACTGCAGCATCATCACCCTGCGCGGCAGCTTCCACGGCCGCACACTCGGCACGCTGGCCGCGACGGGGCAGGATGTGTTCCACCGCGACTATCAGCCGTTGCCCGGCGGCTTCCTCTACGCGCAGCCCGGCGAATGCGAGGCCCTCGAGCGCCTTGCCGCAGAGCACCCCTGCGCCGCGATCCTCTTTGAGGCCGTGCAGGGCGAGGGCGGCGTGCGCCCCATCGGGCAGGAATTCGCCTCCTGCCTGCAGGAGGTCTGCCGCAGGCATGACCTGCTGCTCATGGCAGACGAGGTCCAGCTCGGCAACGGCCGCAGCGGCAGCCTCTACGGCTATATGAACTACGGTCTGCAGCCCGACGTCGTCTCCACGGCAAAGGGCATCGGCGGCGGTCTGCCCCTCGGCGTGACCATGTTCGGCGAGCGCGTGGCAGACGTCTTCCACCCCGGCGACCACGGCACGACGTTCGGCGGCAACCCCGTCTGCTGCGCAGGCGCAGTGAACATCCTCAGCCGCATCGACGACAGGCTGCTCGAAGGCGTGCGCGAGCGCTCAGACTATCTCCGCCGCACGCTGCAGGCCGCGCCCGGCATCCGCAGCGTCACCGGTATGGGCCTGATGCTCGGTCTGGAGATCGATATCCCCGCCCGCGAATTTGCGGAGCGCGCACTGCGCGAAGGCGTGCTCGTCACGACCGCCAAGCAGAAGATCCGTCTTCTGCCCGCGCTGAATATCCCCATGGAGCTGTTGAAAACTGCCGCCCAGGCACTGGTGCACTGCGCGGCTGAATAAGGAGGTACCCCATGAATCTAAACGGTAAAAGCTTTCTGACCCTGCTGGACTTCACCCCCGACGAGATCACCGGTCTGCTCGACCTCGCCGCCGCCCTGAAGGCCAAAAAGAAGGCCGGCGTCCCGCACGACACACTCCGCGGGAAGAACATCGCGCTGATCTTTGAGAAGACCTCGACCCGCACGCGCTGCTCCTTTGAGGTGGCCGCGCACGACCTCGGCATGCACGTTACTTATCTCGACCCGACCGGCTCCCAGATCGGCAAAAAGGAATCCATTGCCGACACGGCCCGCGTGCTCGGCCGCCTGTATGACGGCATCGAATACCGCGGCTTCGGCCAGAGCATCGTGGAGGAGCTGGCAAAATACGCCGGCGTCCCCGTCTGGAACGGCCTGACGAACGAATTCCATCCCACGCAGATCCTGGCGGATATGCTGACGATCCGCGAGCACTTCGGCAGCCTGAAGGGCCGCAAGCTCGTGTTCCTCGGCGACTGCCGCTACAATATGGCAAACTCCCTGATGATCGGCTGCGCCAAGCTCGGCATGCACTTCGTGGCCAGCGGCCCGGAGGGCTACTTCCCCGATCCCGCGCTCATCGCCCGCTGCGAGGCCATTGCCGCCGAGACCGGCGCAACGCTGGCCTTTGAGACGGACCCGGCAAAAGCCGTCGCCGGTGCGGACGTGCTCTACACTGACGTCTGGGTCTCCATGGGCGAGCCGATGGAAGCCTGGGCCGAGCGTCTGGAGAAGATGCTCCCCTATCAGGTCAATCAGAAGCTCATGGACGCCGCCGGAGAAAAGGCCCTGTTCATGCACTGCCTGCCCGCGTTCCACGACCTCAACACCGGCATTGGCCGCCAGATCGGCGAGCAGTTCCATCTTGAGGCGCTGGAGGTGACGGACGAGGTCTTTGAGGGCCCGCGCTCCATCGTCTTCGACGAGGCAGAGAACCGCATGCACACCATCAAGGCCGTCCTCGCTGCCACGCTGGCTAACTAATCCTGATTCCTGATTAAAACATTTCATCAGGAATCCCGTGTGCTACGCACACTCGCATCGTGCTGACGCACGCTGCGCCGTCTCATGCAGAATCTGACGCGCCCTCGGCGCTATAAAAAGCTTTTAAAGCTTTTTATCAGATTCTAGTATAAGCAGTCTGGCGGGAAAGTCTCCTCGGCTTTCGGTGCACACGCAAAAAAAATCCTGCAGAGCCAAATCGGCTCTGCAGGATTTTCGGTTTTCAGGGGGTACTTCTGCTCAGGCGCGGGCGCGGACAAGAGCGAGGCGCTCCTCCTCTTCGTCATGACGGCGCACGGCACGGCCGGCGGCATGAGCGGAGAGATACAGGGCAGCGAAGGAAGCGACAGCAGCGATCATGGACAGAACGTGGTCGTTCTTCGGCAGCAGCCAGCCGACGACGGCGGCGATGAGCACGAGGATCAGGTTCATGAGACCCGTGTTCTCCTCTTTATGATAAACCTCAATGGCAGCAATGCCTGCCAGTGCAAGCAGCACAAGGATCTTTCCTACGAATTCCATTTTTCATTTCCCAGCTTTCTAATTTTTTGGTCGGCGTAATAGTACCACTCCTTCCTGATTTTGTCAATAACTTCTTGATATTTTTTGAAAAAGTTTTTATTCTGTAGTTTTCATTTTCTCGCTCGTCAAATTGACGAAGTCGTTAAGTGACTTTCATATGGCATCCTGCACGATTTTAACAAGGCCGTTTAGGCAGGAAAACGGCGGCGTGCAGAGCAGAGCAGAGCTGCGCGCCGCCGAACAGGCTGTCAAGAACATACTCAACCGAAAGTTTCGGAGGGAAGAAA
>DQIA01000116.1:576-10615 GCA_003525905.1 Clostridiales bacterium | reverse complement strand
TCGTGTAATACCCCATTGGTGGAGGCGGGGAGAGTCGAACTCCCGTCCGAAAGCAACTTGACTGGAACTTCTCCGGGCGCAGTCCGTTATTTACATTCCCTCATCCGGACGGGAACGGACACCCTGCCGGACTTGGTAGCTTCATGATGCATGGTGCGGGCAAAGCTTACCGCACGCACGGTCTCCACTCAAATCACACCCGAGCCCGGCTCGTGGACCTTCCGGGGCGGATGGGCGCCTAATTAGGCAGCCAGTGCGTACTGATTGTTGTCAGTTAATTTTAAAAAGTTGCCCGTTTTATCGTGGCCAGGCGCCACGGCCCGCTATTCCAGCCTCACTACCCCCGTCGAAACCGGTACGCCCCCGGATCGAGAAAATATGGGCTGCGCGGGAGGCAGGGGAGAGCCTGCCTCCTGCGAAAGCTTACAAATTAAAATCTGCCGTAGGGATCTTTGAGCTTCTTCGGCTCCGGATAGGTCTCGCCCTTCGTATCGACGCGGACGGACTTCATCTTCTGCTCGGTCTCCGGGCGGTCATTGCGGTCCGTCTTGACCTGGCAGATGGCGTCGACGACCTCCATGCCGGAGAGCACCTTGCCGAACGCAGCATACTGCTTATCGAGATGCGGCGCGTCCTGATGCATGATGAAGAACTGCGAACCGGCGGAGTTCGGAGACTGCGCGCGCGCCATGGACAGCACGCCGCGCTTATGCTTCAGCTTATTGTCCACGCCGTTGAACAGGAACTCACCCTTGATGCAGTAGCCGGGACCGCCCATGCCGGTGCCCTCGGGGCAGCCGCCCTGGATCATGAAGCCGGGAATGACGCGGTGGAAGATGAGGCCGTCATAAAAGCCGCTGTTTGCCAGCGAGATGAAGTTATAGACCGACTGCGGCGCGACATCCGGGTAGAGCTCGGCGGTGATGATGCCGCCGTTTTCCATTTCAATGGTCACAACAGGATTTTCCATGGTCAGTGATTCCTTTCTTTCATCGCGCGGTCAATCTGACGGCGCGCGTCCTTATTGGCGGCGTCCTGCCGCTTGTCATAGAGCTTTTTGCCCTTGCACAGCGCGACCTCGACCTTGACGCGGGAGTTTTTCAGATAAACGGAGAGCGGAACGATGGCGTAGCCGTCGAGCTGGACCTTGGAGGCCAGCCGCTGGATCTCACGCTTGTGCATGAGCAGGCGGCGCGGGCGGATAGGATCCTTATTGAAGATGTTGCCCTTTTCATAGGGGCTGATATGCATCTGCCGCACCCAGAGCTCTCCGTCCTTCACGCTGCACCAGGCGTCCTTGAGGTTCAGGGTGCCAAGCCGGATGGACTTGACCTCCGTGCCGAACAGCTCAATGCCCGCCTCGAAGCGCTCCTCGACGAAATATTCATGAAACGCCTTTGAATTTTTGGCAACGATCTTGACGCCGGTCTTCTCCATCTGTTCACCCCGCTTTCCTATTATTTTCTATTATATCATATTTGTCAAGCACCAAACAGCAGCGGCTCGAGCTCCTGCACGGTCTCGAGATAAAAATCGCTGAAGCGGCGCAGAAAAGCGCGGATCTCGGGGTCGTCGTGCGACCAGCCCGCGCAGGCGAACGGCACGCCGCAGGCGTGGGCCATGTCATAGCCGGGCTTGAGATCATCCACCATCAATAGCTCATCCGGACGCAGGTCATACAGCCGCATGATCTCCTGCAGGGCGTAGGGCGATGGCTTGCGGCGGTCCTCGCCGAGGTCCCAGTCGAAAATCTGATCCGGCTCCAGACCGAAGTGCAGCCGGTAATCGCGCAGGATGTTTTCGCGCGCGGAGTGCGACGAGACGCACAGCAGGCCGCCCTCCTGCTTCCAGCGCGTCAGGATGGGGCGCAGGCCGTCATAGGGGGGCGGGATATGTGTGGCGACATAGCTTCGCCACATGTCGTACTGCACGTCGATCTCCTCTGGCGTCAGGCCGATATAGTCGCTGCAAAGGGCGGAAAAGCCGGGGGAGAAGCACCAGCGGGTGAATTCCTCCCGCGTGATGGTCCTGCCGGGGCGAAGCACCTTCAGGGCCTCGAGAAAGCTGGGATAATTAACGGTCTCCTCGCTGCGCACGACGGTATCGTCGTGATCGAGCACGAGACAGCGATAGTTCAGCATAGGTTCCTCCAGAAAGGATTTCGATATAAATGGGAAAGACCGAGAGCTGGTGTGCGGCGGTGAGCGCCCGGTAGGGGAACATTCAATGGCAGAAGGGCACCCGTTGCATTATCCTGACGTGTCATTGCGAGGAGCGAAGCGACGCAGCGATCTCACAGGGCGAGGTTGGATAGCAGGCAGCCTTTGGCGAAAACGTGACCGGGACATCCGCGTATTCTTTTCCATCGTTATTTTAGCAGAGTTTCCCACAAAATGCAAATCCTTCCCCATGGATTTCTGCCTTGATTTACGAACAAATGTTTGATATAATGAGAGCAGAAACAAGCGGAGGTGAGCGCATGGAGAATATTGTGAACCGGCAGATTGAGATGATCTCCGTCTGCGCAGCGGACGGTGCACTGACGCCGATCCGCTTCCGCATGGAGGACGGCGAGCATATGCTGCGCACCGTCCCGATCCGGCAGGTCGTCTGCTCCCGGCCGATCTCCTATGCCGGGGTGGAGGCAATCCAGTACCTCTGCAAGACGCAGCTGGGGCAGCAGGAGGCGCTGCTGGAGCTGCGCTATACCGTGCGGACGCATCGCTGGACGCTTTTCCGGGTGGTGTACGGATGTCCCGGGTGATCTTTCATGTGGATGTGAACAGCGCGTTCCTGTCGTGGTCGGCGGCCTACCGCGTGCGGGTTCTGGGCGAACAGGAGGACCTGCGCGACATTCCCTCCGCCGTGGCCGGAGAGCGTGCAGAACGGCACGGCATCATCCTGGCCAAGAGCATCCCGGCGAAAAAGTGCGGCGTGAAAACAGGCGAGCAGATCTTTCTGGCGCAGCAAAAATGTCCGGGGCTGAAGCTCGTGCCGCCGGACTATGCGCTGTATGTAGAGGCCTCGCGGCGCTTCATCGCCCTGCTGCGGGAATTCGCGCCGGTCGTGGAGCAGTATTCCATCGACGAGGCGTGGGCCGACCTGAGCGGCACGGAGGGGCTTTATGGCTCGCCGGTCGCGGCGGCGGAGCTGCTGCGCACACGCATCCGCGAGGAGCTGGGCTTTACGGTGAATATCGGCATCTCGTCCAATAAGCTGCTGGCCAAAATGGCAGGGGAGTTTGAAAAGCCGGACAAGGTCCACACGCTGTTCCCGGAGGAGGTTCCGCAGAAGCTCTGGCCGCTTCCGGTACGGGAGCTGTTCATGCTCGGACCTGCCACGGAGCGCAGGCTCAACCGCATCGGCATCCACACGATCGGCGAGCTGGCGCAGGCAGACCCGGAGCTGGTGCTGCACTATCTGAATAAGCCGGGACTGGCACTGTGGCACTCGGCAAACGGCCGGTGCAGCGAGGAGCTGCTGCCGCAGCCGGAGGCAAACAAGGGCTATGGCAATTCCACAACACTGCCCGCCGATGTCACAACGGAGGCAGGGGCGCAGCGCGTGCTGCTGTCGCTCTGCGAAACGGTCGCCATGCGCCTGCGGCGGGATGGCAAGGCGGCGCGGTGCATTTCCGTGAGCCTGCGGAGCGCGGATTTCGTCACGTTTTCTCACCAGACGATGCTGCGGGAGGCCGTGCACGGGACGGAGGAGCTGTTCCGCTGCGCCTGCCGGGTCTTTGCCGAGGCATGGGACGGGCAGACGCCGCTGCGCCAGCTCGGCGTGCAGGCCACAAGGCTGGAGGAGCCGCAGCCGCGCCAGCTTGACCTGTTTGCCGTGGGCGGCGCGCAGCAGTATGCCCGCAAGGCGATCCTGGATGGGACCGTGGATGCCCTGCGCGAAAAATACGGCGAGGGCGTCATCCGGCGGGCGCGCTTTACCGGAGCGGACACCGTGCTGGCAGGCGGACTGTCCAGGGAGCGGCGGACGGGCATCACAAAGCCGCTGGATGCGGAGTAAAAGACATGAAACGGATGCAGATACGCCACAGCATTGTCAAGGATAAGGCGGGTTACAGGAGATCCTGCGCGGCCCCCAATTTTGGAGGAAAGAAATGCAATGATGTAATGCAGCCCGATGTATCCGCGCACCGCGGCTTATTCGCACTCCATGATCGGAGGAATAAAGCGCTCAATTGCACGGCGCAGCTTGGGGTGGCGAATGACGAAATGAATGCACGGCGCTTTATTCTTTGATACCATTGCCCATTTCCCTTCGTGAATCAGGATATTGAGATTGCTGAACGGCTGAAAATGCACCAATTCCAGGGAATAGTTCGGCTGGCACTTTTCAAAATTTTCCGTCAGACGGAGATGTTCCAGATATTCCTTGTAGCTATAGAGAAAATCGTGCTCCGGAAACAGGCCGGAAACCGGAAGAGAGACGGAGGTCTCCTCAAATTCAGCTTGTGTCAGCAGCGGAAGTTCATCCTTGACATGATTGTCCTGCAGCACGCGGAGGAAGAGGATGCGCTGCTGTTCTGCAAAAGAAAGAATTTTCCGCTGCTCCGCCTCCGGTATGTGGCGAACTGTCAGAAATGTCGTCAGAAATTCGGGCGTTGCCGTATAGATAGGCGGTGCAGACAGAAAGGCATTCAGTTCATTTTGCGACGTCTCTCGATAAATGTCCATCAGGGGCTTCGCTTTCTGCAGCAGATCATCTGCACGCTTCCGGTAATAGGCCAGATCACGCTTTCCCCTTGAAAGGCGATACATTCCGTCTTCATGACAGCCTGCAATACACTCGCCCGAAAGCGCGGCGGAGCCGGAAACCTTCAGAAAGTGGCAAAAAACAGTGTTCGGTGCGCTCTGAAGATAGTAAGGAGAGATCTGCCCGGTCATATAGAGCGGGATGTGGCTTTCCAATCCCAGCATCATCTCCTGAAACGGACGGTTGAGGCTGTGAATGATGTTCAGATGCAGGCCCTTTTTCAGAAGGAGGGCCAGTCCGAGCATATATTTCTTGGAAAAATCCAGATCAGCTGCCATATCCTCCATCGGCATATCGCTGTAGAGGAATACAGGCTCAGTCGATTTGGAAAGGACGGTCGCCTTGAAAAAGTCCAATTCTCCCTTTTTCATCTCCTCCAGGCCGTGATAGGTTCTGGCAGTCTGGAGGAGAAATGGCACGTTGGGAACACATAGCTCGTCGAAGTGAATCGCCCGGATGTACTCATTCAGATCAAAGCTGTTCATTGCGTTCAGAAAGGCGGAAACAGAGGAGCTCTCCGTGTCTTCTGCCGCAGCGCTGCCCATAAGCCAGTCTGCGACGGCACGAAAATATTCAGCCTCGCCGGAGAGAGAGCCGAACGGAACGCCGAGCATATGCGCTACGGCCGAACGACCGCTTTCCCCATCAAACCGGCGGACAACAAACCTTGCAACATCGGCGGCAAAGCGCTTGGGATCGGCAGGTGCCCGCTGCCCGCTGCGAATGCGGGAAAGAAAGGAAGGGTCATAGGAAATAGCCTTCGCCAGCTCCGCCGAAGAAATATGCAGAACGGTCAGAAGCCGGTTGATCTTTGTACGCAGTATCTCCGGGTCGGACCGCTGCAGATCCATGCAGTCTGTGCACTGCGCATAGAGCGAGTCCGGCGAAAGCTGCTTTCCCTTACATGCGGCGATGGAGCAAAGGCCCTGAAGCAGGAGCTTAAGACCCTCCTGATCGGGAGTACGTTCCCCGGAGCGAAAGCGGCTCAGCGTTGCGGCAGACAGACCGCATGCCTCAGACAGCTCCTTTGCGGTACAGTCTGCCAGCTCCCTCCATTCGTTGAGTCTCTCGGAAAATCTCATAGAGGATACCTTCCTTTCACGCATTTCGTCCGTCCGTAGCTTTTGACTGGGCAGGTTTTGACCGTTTGACAACGTTATCATAGTACATGGGTTTCCGAAATGTCAATGACAAAAATGAAAGACTTTTCAAAAACGGTGGCGTCTATGATATAGTAAAAAAAGAATCAGACCATCGAACTATCGAAGAACCTAAGCGAGCCCAAATCCCGGCAGGACCTTTTCGACCGGCTGCTTTCGGATTACCGGTCAGGAACGAAAATCATGCAGAAAGGATCTGTAGTATCATGAAACGGATTATTTTGTCCCTGCTGCTCACCCTGTCCCTGACGCTTTCCCTGCTTCCGGCGGTGAGCGCGGCGGGCATCCCCGGCGAGGAAAAGCTGCCCGGCGACGCGGGCTACGGCTTTACCTACGCATTCGTCTCACCAACGACCATTGAGATCACCGCCTATTACGGCTACGAGGCGGAGGTCACCGTCCCCTCGACCATCGACGGCTATACCGTCGTGGGTATCCAAAGCTTCCACAACGAGGAGGGCTACAGCAACCCCAATATCTTTGTCCGCAAGGTTGTCCTGCCCGAAACGGTGACGTACATCGCAGACGGTGCATTCTACGACAACGACGACTGGTCAGCGAAGACCCACTTTGAGCTGCGCGAGATCGTCCTGCCGCAGAGCCTGAAAACCATCGGCAAAAATGCGTTTTACCACAACTACTACCTGCAAAAGATCGACATTCCCGCCGGCGTGACGGAGATCGGCGCGGGTGCCTTCGCAAAGTGCCAGAATCTGTCCGACATCACCATCCGCGGCGAGAACACCCTCCTGCATGGCGGCGCGTTCGGCGAGAAGAGCGGTTACAGCGTCGGCGCCTTTGCCGGAAAGCTCAGAGAGCTGCACCAGCAGTGGCTGTATGACGACAGCGCCTCAGACTTCTTCATCTGGAAGGGGCAGCTCTTGGACTACAGGGGCACGAGCAAGATGCCCGTCATCCCTGACACCGTGAAGGTCATCGGCGCGTCGGCGTTCTGGCGGTCGGACATCACCGGCGTGACCATCCCGTCGAGCGTCAAGCTGATCGGCGCGTCGGCGTTCTATGAGTGCGCCTCCCTGACCTCTGTGGACATCCCCGGCAGCGTTGAGCGCATTGACAACAACGCCTTCTGCGACTGCACCGGCATGACCTCCGTCAAGCTGAACAAGGGGCTGAAGGTTATCGGCGAGGGCGGCTTCAACGACTGTGATGGGCTGACGAGCCTCGTCCTGCCCGAGGGGCTGACCACGCTGGAGGAGCGGGCGTTTTACGACTGCGAGAATATCGAGCGCTTCACCTTCCCCAAGTCGCTGACCGATATGGAAGACTCCAGCATCTATACCTCGAAGTGGTATGAGGGGCTTGCCGACGGCACGGAGCTATACTGCGGCAGCGTGTTCCTCGGCTGCAAGGGGGAAAAATATCCCTCCAAGCTGACCGTCCGTCCCGGCACAAAAATGGTGCGCATCGAGCAGGACAATCTGGACGGCGTGAACGAGCTGATCCTGCCCGACGGGCTGGAATCGCTCAGTATCACGGAAGGAGGCGGCAGCATCGCCAAGCTTACCGTTCCGGAGAGCGTCCATTACATCAATCTACGAAAATTTGCCCATCTGACCGACCTCAAGCTGCCGACGACGGCGGTTCTGGAGGAGAGCTGCTTTTCCGGCTGTTACCAGATCAAGAATCTGACCATCCCGAAGGGCAATACGACGCTGAAGGGCCTTAGCGTCGGCAGGACGGCGCACGTGGTTCTGCCCGACGACGTGCTCGAGGTGCGCGGCCCGATCTCCAACGGCGACCCCTACAACAACAAGGACGGCAACTCCAACCTCAAGTCGATCGACCTGAAGAACGTCCGCATTCTGACGGGCGGCGCGCTCAGCGACTGCGTTGCGCTCGAGAGCGTGACGCTGCCGGATTCGCTCATTGCGCTCGGCGACGGTGTGTTCAGCGGCTGCGCCCGTCTGCGCTCCGTCAAGGGCGGCAGGAATGTCCGCCAGATCGGAGATGGCTGCTTCTCCGGCTGCGCCGCGCTGACGGATTTCGGCGAGCTGGAAAAGAACGTGACCCACGTCGGTTCTTGGGCCTTCCAGAACTGCGGCTGGTTCCACGATCAGCCGAACGGCGTGGTCTATTTCGGCAGGGCCGCCTATGCCTACAAGGGCTCGATGGCGGAGGGCACCGTCCTGAGCCTCAGGGACGGTACGGTTTCCGTCACCTATGAGTTCCTTGCGGGTCAGATAGAGCTGAACCCCACCTTCGACCAGCCGAATCTCGCGGGGCTGATCCTCCCGCAGAGCTGCAAATACGTAGATGACTACGCCTTCGCCGGTGCGAAGAATATGAAGTTCATCGACCTCGGCGGCGTGCAGTACATCGGCAGGGAGGCATTCAACAACAGTGCCTGCGAGAGCATCGTCCTGCCGGATTCCGTGCGCTTTGTCGGCAGTAACGCCTTCTCCGCGCCGAGCATCAAGGCAATTCATCTGAACGACGGGCTGCGCGTGCTGGACGAGGGCGCGTTCTTCACCTATGGCAAGGGCAAGGGCGTTACCATCCCTGCCAGCGTCGCCTACATCGGCTATCAGGCGTTCGGATATTGCCCGGTCGACCCGGACAACGAGTTCGCGGGGCTGACCAAGATTGACGGCTTCGTCATCCGCGGCACGGCGGGGACGGCTGCGCAGACCTACGCCGTGGACAATGAATTCACCTTCGAAACGGGCGCCTGCGCCGCCCATCAGCCCGTGACGGAAACGGTCGCGCCGACCTGCTGCACCGGCGGCTTCACGCGCACGGTCTGCGCCGTCTGCGGCGCTGTGACCGCGTCGGGAAATACCGCCCCCGTCGCGCATAAGCCCGTCGCCAACGACCCGATCGAGGCCACCTGCACCCGCCCGGGCTACACCGGCGGCACGCACTGTGCCTTCTGCGGTCTGACCCTGACCCAGCCGACGCAGACCCCCGCGCTGGGGCACGACGAGGTCGTCGCTACGGAGGAATATGAGTATTCTGCGTATTACGGCATGATCCGCCACTACTGCCGCCGCTGCGAGCTGAAGTGGTATGAGACCGACGGCGGCAGCGGGCACGTCCACGACTATACCTACCGCACCGACACCGTCTATCCGACCTGCATCAACGCGGGCTACACTGAGCACTTCTGCGCCTGCGGCGAGAGCTATCGAGACGGCTATATTCCTGCGCTGGGGCACGATTATGTCAATGGTGTCTGCTCACGCTGCGGGAACACCGAGGGCAGCTGTGACGGCGGCGCAAACTGCCCCTCCAAGCCTTATCACGACGTGGACACCGGACGCTGGTACCACGAGGGCATCGACTATGCCATTGCGCACGGCCTGATGAACGGCGTCGGCAACGGCATGTTTGAGCCGGAGAGCAGCATGACGCGCGCCATGCTCGTCACGGTGCTCTGGCGCTACGCCGGAAGCCCGGCCGGATGGGAGAATCCCTTCACAGACGTGCCAAACGGAAGCTGGTTCACGCAGGCCGTGGCTTGGGCAGCCGAAAACGGCATCGTGAACGGCGTCGGCAACCATAAATTTGAGCCGGACAGCAATATCACCCGGGAGCAGATGGCGGCGATTCTGTTCCGCTATGCAGCGATGTCCGGATTTGATACCTCAGCGCGTGGAAATCTGGATCAGTATCCCGATCGGGGCGATGTCAGCGGCTATGCCGTGGAGCCTCTCTCCTGGGCGGTTGCCGAGGGTCTGATAAAGGGAACCGACAATGGGAATGGCATTCTCCTCGATCCGCAGGGCAATGCCACCCGCGCTCAGGTCGCAACGATCATCATGCGGTTTATTCGTACCGCAGCAGGCAAGTAAAAAGACTGCCATGAATCACGAGGCAAAAAACATCGACCTAAAGTCTTGCAGAAAAAGCGTAAAAGAAACGGCCCGAGCGTCCTTTCCTGTGCAATTCTTACCAGATAGAACGAAGCAGGTCCTCCCGATATGGGAAGGACCTGCTTCAGCTTGCTTCTAAAAGTCCCTTCAGGATTTTTCGCCAAGCGATATACCTATATTATACCTATATTATATTTACAGGGAAAAATCCAGCTCGTCATATTCGGAAAAATCCTTTGGCTTGCGGCGCTTCGGCACGCGCTTGAGCGGATCGTA
>DQIA01000116.1:0-514 GCA_003525905.1 Clostridiales bacterium | reverse complement strand
GGCACGCGCTTGAGCGGATCGTATTTGAACTTCCGGCAGTGGTGGCAGGCAGCGACAAAGCCGCGCTTGGCGCAGAGATACGTTTCGTCGTCGAGCTTCCCGGCGTAGACACAGTAGGAGCAGAATCGATCGATCTTTTTTCGGAACAGCATGCGGGCCACCTCCTTTTTTGCTATTATACCGCAGCGTGGCGCAAATTTCCAGCCCGAATTTTTCGCAGCAGGGGAGCCAGCAGTGCGCAAGCGGTCAACGCTCCGGCAGACAGCAGCGCGGCAGGAGACGGCGCAAAGCAGGCGAGGGCCAGCACGGCCGAGAGCAGGCCGTGCAGCAGCTTTGCGGGAAAGTAGCCGTGCGGACGAAGCCCCGCCGTCTGCCAGAGGCTCATGGCCTGAAAATGGACGCAAAGCCCGCCCCAGCCCATCAGAAGGGCGCAGGCGGCCTCCGCGCCGTGGCCGGAGAGCAGCAGAATGCCGCTGGAAAGCTCAAGCGCGCCGCAGGCCAGCGCCTCGGCCAG
>DQIA01000101.1 GCA_003525905.1 Clostridiales bacterium | reverse complement strand
CTGAGAGCAAAAAGCCGGCTGAGGCGAGAAAGCTCGCCGAGGCAAGGCCGGAGCAGGCCGAGGGCGAGCCGAAGAAGCAGCGCCCGCGCCGCCAGCGTCCGCCCAGAGCGCCGAAGCCCGAGGGTGAGAAGCCCCCGCGCGCCGAGGCAGCGCCTGTCGATGCCCCGCATGGCGGCGAGAAGCCGAAACCCCGCCGCCGCTCCCGCGGCCACCGCAAGTCCGGCGGCCCGAAGCCCGAGGGCGGAGGAGAAGTGTAAAAATTGAAAATTCAGAGCCGCCTCGCAAGGGGCGGCTCTTTGCAAAACGGAGATTTTACGATGAGTACCTCAAAGGAATACATGCAGTTCGTTCTGGACCAGCTGGAGGGGTTCCCGGACGTGACATACCGCAAAATGTTCGGCGAATACATGGTNNTGACCTACGGCAAGACGCTGGCGGAGTCCTGCACCATCGGCGCCCGACTGGCAGCCTCCGTTATCTGCACCTCGGAAAATGTGTGCCCCCGCTTTTTGCCCAGTGAATTTGGCCTGAAGGCCCCGGACAGCGATGACGGTCAGTTGGCGCTGGAGCTGTGAGGCGGATATGGCGACCACGAAGGACTACCTTGATTATGTGCTGGAGCGGCTGCCGGAGCCGGAGGCCGCCCGCTGTCGGAAAATGTTCGGCGAATACATGGTCTATCTGCAGGGAAGGCCCGTCCTGCTCGTCTGTGACAACTGTGCAATGGTCAAAAAGCTCCCCGAGCTGGCGGAGCTGATGCGCGGCGCGCCGGACGGCCTGCCCTATGAAGGGGGCAGGGTCCACTCCGTCCTCGATCTGGAGGACCGTGAGCTGGTGCGGCAGGTGATGGATATCCTCCTGCGTGTCACGCCGCTGCCGAAGCGGAGAAAGTGACTATGCTGGCCGAAAAAAGCCTTTACAAAGCCCGGAACCTGTGATATCATACGAATACCCTATTGAATAGGGCAACCTGCACAGAGGAGGAAAGCTGTGGGAACGTTTCGTGTCTACTATGATCCGGCGGCTTTGGAAGAACTGTGCAGAAGAACGCCGTATAATCTAAAGAAAGACCTGAAAAATATAGACGAACAGACAAGGCAGGAGATCGCCGAGGAGCTTGCCAACGAAATTTATCTGGGGTTGGACCGTCCACCGACTGCGGTCTCCCTTCATTGGGGCAGAAAGCGACAGGCTACCTGTGCTAAGATTAGGGTCGTGGATGTCCGGCGTGACGCAGGAAAGTCAAATGGCTACCGGTGCATCGTGTTGGTCGATTATGTGCACAGCAGTGCGTTTTTGCTGCACATTTACCGGCATGCGCATGGAGAAGCGGAGAACATCAGTCGGAGCGACCGGAATCAGCTGGACGGACTGGTCGATGAATACGAGCGCTCTCTGGAGGCCATACAGGCAGAAGAAAAGCCATAAAAACAGGAAAACCGTTTGGGAAGAGGTTTATCATGATCGATATCAATAAGTTGCTGGGGTCCAAAAGGGTCGAGGTATCCTTTCCGGAAACCGCTGTGGACGGAGCTTATGTAAAGCTGTTCCGGGCGGATCACAGGCTGACGCAGGCCGCGCTGGCCAATATCATGGGCGTGAAGAAAAAGACCATTGAAAAGTGGGAGCAGGGCGTGAATAAGGTCAGCGGCAGCAGTGCCGTGCTGCTGAAGCTGCTTCGCGATGATCCGGAGCTGATCGGGCGGCTGTACAAGGTACAGGCGGTTTCCGGAAAGACGGAGACCGACGACTATACGCCGATCGACCGGAAGGTGATCAACGGAACAGTGAAGACAGCGGCAAAGGTCCGGAGAAACATCTGGGCGGCCGTTTTTTAAGGAGGACAGGGATGGAACGCAGAGACTGCATGCTGCAGATGGACGAGCTGTATTTCTCCAGCTTTGATTTTGAGCAAAGCCGGGAGGACAGCAACACAGAATATGACGTTTCGTTTCATATCGAATACGCAAAGAACAAAAAGGACTCCGCAAAATTCCGCGTGATGATCCGGACCGCAGTCGAAAATAAAACGGGCAGCGTCCGCATACGGCTGGATACCGTCGGCATTTTTACGATCGAAAATTTTGAGCTTGATCGGGACCTGAACGAGCGCATCCTCAAGGCCAATACCGTGGCGATCATGTTCCCCTATATCCGGAGCCAGATCTCCCTGCTGACAACACAGCCGGGGCTGCATCCGGTCATGCTGCCGCCGATGAACATCAACGCGCTGCTGGATTCCACCGAAGAGGCGTAAACGCAGCAGAAAAGCAGAACACGCGGGCTTCTGGCCCAGCGTGCCCTGCTGGCTTTTCCGGAATATAATGGGAAAAAACAGCCCCGCTCGGCAAGAGCGGGGCTGCGCTTTTACAGCTTGACGACTGCGCTGTACAGCGAGAAGCTGTCGCTGCCGTTTTTATCGGCGGCGTAGAATGTGACGAGTGCGCGGTAGGAATAGTTCACGGGGCCGGTGTAGGTCTGCGTATAGGTATGGGTCATCACGTTGTGGCCCAGCATGGCGGCCGTGTAGCGCGAGGAATAGGTGCGGACCGGGGTCCAGCTCGTCCCGTTTGCGGACTGCTCGATGACGATCGTGGTGACGCCAATGCTGGTCATGGAAGAGCCTGAGCCGGTCGTGGTCTTGATCGAGATCGAGTTCGTACCGCTTTTGGCGATCAACGCATCTGAGCGGCTGATGTAATCGCTGCTGCGCGCGGCGGCCGGCAGGCACAGCGCGGCTGCCAGCAGGGAAAGGATCAGTACAAGAGAAAGAACGCGCTTCATGGATACCTCCGTTTAGTGTATGGAATAGACAATGGAGCGGATCACTTCCGCCGGGACCTTGCCGCAGACCAGACCGGAAACACGGCCGTTCAGCCAGCAGATGCCCGTGGAAGCGTTGTTCGTGTATTGGTAGTACCCGACGTCCCCCAACGTGAAGTAACTAACGGGCCGCTCGTCCTTCACGATCCAGCTCCCCTCCATTGCGGAAGGCTCCGCGAAGATCGTGAAATCCATGCTGAAGCCTGTGCCGTCCGGCAGGGAGAAGAAGGCATAGAACGAGGTGGTACCGGCGAATTCGTCTCCAAAGTCATACTCCGCCAGCACGGCGCCCTCGGGGACCCAGGACGGGACGACGCCGGTCACGCCGTAGGCTGCCAGCGCGTCGTGCAGCTGCTGCAGGCCCGCGTTGTCCGTGTGGTACTCGCCGCCCTGCGGCAGGCTCCAGCCTGCATGCGGCAGAGCGTCGATCTTGAGATACTCGTCCGTCCAGGTGATATAGGCGTTCGGAGCGTCGCTTGCGCCGGTCTCGACGCGGGGGAACAGAGCGAAGATCAGGATAAACATGGCCGCGGCGGCGGACACCACGCGGATCGGGATGCGGAGGCGGGTGTAGGCCTTCTGCAGGTGCGCGCGGGTGCGTCGGACCGGAGCGCCGGGGGAGTCCGGGGTGGAATAATAGGCGGAGAAATCCTGCCATGCGGCGGACGTGTCGGCCGGAGTCCTGCGGCGCTCGGCCAGAACGGTCAAAATGCTGTCAACGGTCGCCTCATCCAGCGGCGGGCCGTCCAGATCGCTGCGCAGAAGCGTCTGAAGATGTTCGGTTGATAATTTGCGGTACAGTGCGAGTCGGGCTTCGGTTGGTTGATCGGCCATATGAAATTCCTCCCTTCATCCCTATATTTCTTCAGAAACGCAAAACGGACATGTTTTCGGAAATTTTTTTACTTTTATTTGGCAAAAGCTGCTTGCAGAGCTTTTTGCGGATGCGCTGCAGCCGTTTCTGGCTGCTCCAGACCGAGATGCCGAGCTCCTTGGCAACCTCCAGATGCGTTGCTCCTTCCAACGTGATGCGGCAGAGCAGACGATAGTCCTCCGGCGGCAGCAGGGCGCGGATGGCGTCGAGCAGCTCGTTGATCGAGCCGAACGGCCGGTCCTCCACGGCGAGTTTTTTGCTCTCCTGCGCAAGATCCTGCTCGAGCGAGATGAAGTACAGGGCCTCCAGCGCCCGGCGGCGGCTGCCGACGCGGATCTTGTTCTTGAGCGTCTCCATCAGCCAGGCCTCCGGCTTTGCATGGCGCATGAGCGCGTCCTGCTTGCGGACAGCCTCGAAGAAGGTCTCCTGCACGGCCTCTTCGGCGTAGGCGGCATTGAAAAGGAGGTTCTCGGCGTAGATATACAGCCGTTCATAATTTGCATTGTACAGCGCTTCCAAAAAGGCATTGGCCTCCATGCGCTTCACCAGCCTTTGTGCGGCCGCATGGCCGCGGGATCGGGTTGTGCGTCGGGTCTGCACCGCACGGCTCCGGAGCGTGATATCCTGTGCGGTACTGCCCTTATTATAGCAGGCAGGTTCGTGCAATGTCAATCGGAGCTTGCCAACAGAATCTGACAATTCGACAGGGTTCTCAGGGCGCGAGCCGGACGAGCTGCTCCGGCTCGTCCGCCGTCAGCGTGACGGTGGCGCGCTGGACGCCGTTTTCCAGCAGGGCGTATGTTGTGCCGAGCGGCACGCCGAACAGGCTGCAGCGGGCGTTTCCTGCCCCGTCGGGGTAGACGACGGCGCGGCGCTCGAAGCCCTCGTTGTCCGTCAGCGTGAATTCCAGACAGCCCCGCTCCCCGGCGGCGAGCGACCGCTGCACGAGCACGGAGCCGACCGGAACGGCCGTCAGATGGAGCTGCTCGCCGTCGGACCAGCACGGGCCGGATTCCGCGCGGACGGATGCGTTCGGCAGAAGGGTAAAGACGGCCTCGCCCAGCGTCGTCACGGCGCGGTAGCGGCCCGGCTCCAGCCGCGCGCTGACGGCGCTGCCGTCCCGGCCGGGGATGAGGCGCTGCAGCTCCTGCCCGCCCTCGTCCTGAATGGTGATCTCGCTGATCTCGCCGTCCGTGCAGAACAGCACGCGCACGAGCATAAGCGGCGCTTCCGTCGGAGCCTCTGCGGCCTGTATGTCCGGTGTGCGCAGGCTCTGCGCCGCGAAAACGGCGCTCATCAGGCCCATGGAGGCGGCGATGGCGACCGCCATGAGCAGAATGGCGCAGCAAAGCCTTGCTGCTTTCTTTTGCATGATTTTTGCCTCCTTCGATAAGATGCCGCCAGTATAGCGCATCCGTCCGGAGAGACCGTCCGAAAATCGTCGAGGGAAACAGGTATAAAAAATTTCCCGCCGGGCGATACTCATGCTCGGAGGTGCTAATATGCAAAACAAGGAAAACGGCTTCGGCCGCTTTGTGAAGGAGAAGGGCTACTACATAGTCCTGCTCCTTTGCGCAGTAGCGATCGGAGTATCGGGCTATCTTCTTCTTTCCGGAAAAAACAGCGACCAGCAGGTCCATCTGAGCACGGAGCGCGCCACGGTCCCACCGGGCGTGCGGGCCACGGAGCACGCGGAAAACGTTGTGGCGACGGACGGCCCGGAGCCGGGCACGGAGGCTGCGGAGCCGACGCTGCGCCTGCAGCCGCCGGTGGCGGGCGAGCAGACGGGAGGCTTTGCGGCGGACCATCTGGCCTACAATGCGACGACGCGCGACTGGCGCACGCACGAGGGCCTCGATCTGGCCGCGGCACTCGGCGATCCGGTCTGCGCCGCGGCAGACGGGACTGTCTACACGATCTATGAGGACGAGCGCTACGGCACGACCGTCGTGCTGCGCCACAGCGGCGGCTTCACGACGCACTATGCCAACCTCTCCGAGGAGCCGGATGTCGCCGTGGGCGACACGGTCCGCGCCGGGCAGCGCCTCGGCACGGTCGGCCAGACGGCCCTGACGGAGACAGGCGACGCGCCGCATGTGCATTTCGCTCTCTATAACGGCAATACGCCGGAGGACCCGGCAGAATACTGGCAGTGAACAAAAACGAACAAAGCAGAGGACGGCCGCCCGGCCGTCCTTTTTGCGTAGTCGTATCGGATCGCGGATGGGAATGCAGCGGCACTCTGCCGACCGCACACGCCTTGTAGGGGAGCGGCATGCCGCTCCCGGCGGTGTACTCCCAATTCGTACTGGCTGCCGTTAAAATGGTATATACCAATTGCGTCTGTAGCGGCGCTC